>JAHEYF010000007.1 GCA_023251755.1 Bacteroidota bacterium | reverse complement strand
GGGGCAGCTATGGGTATTGGAACAAGCAGCCCGGTGGCAAAGCTTGATATAATCGGCAATGTAAAAATTACCGACGGTACACAGGGTTCCGGAAAAATCTTAACATCTGATGCAAACGGGCTGGCAAGCTGGCAGACTCCGGGAAGCGGTGGATCTTCTCAATGGACAAGCGCAGGAAATAATATATATAACAATAACACCGGCAATGTGGGAATAGGAAACAGTAATCCTTCCTATAAATTAGAACTTACCGGGACTTCTTCTATTGCGGATCGCACCCTGGGTATCAACGCTTTTCCTATGTTGTATTTAGCAGACCAGGTAAGCCTTAACGGCTCCCTTGCTTTGGGAAACGGATTAAGAAAATTAACTCCCGGACAAAGCGGAGAAGGAAAATACAACACCGCGATTGGTATGGATGCCTTAGAAGGAAACCTGACAGGAAACAACAACCTTGGACTTGGTTTTCAATCGCTTTACCTGAACACTTCCGGAAGCAATAACACGGCAGTGGGCGTATACGCATTGGAATCGAATACGGTTGGAAGCAATAACACCGCCGTTGGTAAATATTCACTCGACAAAACCATTGGTGGTGGTGGTAACTTAGGAAGTAATAATGCTGCACTTGGTTTCAAAGCCGGTTATGATGTGACAACGGGGGCTAAAAATATTTTTTTAGGGGCATTTTCTACAGCCTCAGTTGGTATTACCACCGGTTCCAACAACATTATTATCGGGAACGATGTATACAATGGAATTTCTCAGACCAGCGATAACCAATTGGATATTGGTAACCTTATTTATGCAACGGGTTTAGGTTCGGGTAATACACTTTCTACCGGTAAAGTAGGTATTGGCACCTCTTCTCCAAATTTTAAACTGGCACTGGCGGGAACGGCAAATGCTGTCAGCGATCGCACCATTGGTATTAATAATATTCCTTTGGTTTATTTGCCCGATCAGTCGCCTGCTGTGTCGTATGGCTCAGTTGCCTTTGGAAACGGTTTAACACACTTGTCTTCCAGTGCTTCGTTATACAGCACTGCGGTGGGTATTGAGGCATTGATGGCAAATACTGCGGGAACCAGTAATACGGCGGTGGGTTTTCAGGCGCTTTTCAGTAACACAAGCGGAAATGATAACACAGCAATGGGTACCAACGCATTGCGCGGCAACAACGGAACAACTGCCCCGCAGGGAAGTTACAACTCGGCATTTGGTAAAGATGTTATGTGGTCGAATACCACCGGTTACAAGAATACAGCTATGGGCCATACTGCACTGGGCTTAAATACGACTGGCTTCAACAATACTGCAAACGGGTACGAAGTACTTAGTCAAAATACTTCAGGGAATTACAATACTGCAATGGGTTATCATGCCGGTCTTGATGTGACCACAGGCTCCAGCAATGTGTTTATAGGGGCTTTCACCACGTCTTCTGTTGGTGTCACCACCGGTTCGAATAATATTTTAATTGGCAACGATGTTTACAATGGGCTATCTCAAGCAGGCTCGAATCAACTGAACATTGGTAACCTTGTTTTTGCCACAGGTTTGGGTACCGGTAACAACCTGTCTGCTGGTTCTGTAGGAATAGGGGTAGCCAGCCCTGCACAAAAATTAGATGTGTCAGGCAATGTAAAATTCAGCGGGGCATTGATGCCTGCAGGTTCTGCCGGAACAAGCGGGCAGGTGCTTACTTCGGCCGGTCCGGGTGCAGCGCCTACCTGGCAGGCCGCTGCAACAAACAGTGGATGGAATTTAACGGGAAACTCAGGGGCAACAGCAGGTACCAATTTTGTGGGAACAACAGATGCAAACGATTTATCATTTAAAACAAATAATGTTCAAAAAATACTGCTTGGAGCAGGGGATCCTGGAACACTTACTTTTTATGGAAGTGCAGCCCCGCTATCAGCAAATAAATTAAGAGTAAAAATAACAGCCGATGGAAGAATAGAAAATTTTGATGATGGACAGGGAACATTCCTGGGAAATGGAGCAGGTTTAAACGACAATGAAGCAAATGACAATAGAAATACTTTAATTGGTTACCATGCAGGTATGAATGGATATGGTGTTGGTCCGGGGTTTAGCGGAAACGTTGCAGTTGGGGCACATTCGCTGGAAGCAAACGTTGAAGGTAGTGCTAATACTGCAGTGGGATCAACATCACTTCAACATACCGTCGGCAATGGTGGCAGTGTTACAAGTACAGGTGCACGAAATTGTGCTTTTGGAAATTCCACTTTAGATTTAAATACCACTGGAAGCCGGAACGCTGCTTATGGGACGAACGCTTTGCAATGGAATACGACCGGTTCGGATAACGTAGCCCTTGGTGAAGAGGCCGGCATGGGCAAAAACGCGCCCTGGACGAATGCCAATGGTACCGGAAACGCCAATACATTTCTTGGAGCTTATTCAGCACCCGGAACAAACACACAACTTAACAATGCAACTGCAATCGGGGCCTTTTCAACGGTAACAGCCGATAATAGCCTTGTTCTTGGCTCCATCAATGGAATAAACGGGGCAACTGCCAATGTAAAGGTAGGTATAGGTACAACAGCACCTTCTGAAATTCTTGATGTTGCAGGTAATGTGAAATTTTCAGGGGCATTGATGCCTGGTGCTTCTGCCGGAACAAGCGGACAGGTGCTTACTTCAGCCGGGCCGGGTGCCGCACCTACCTGGCAGGCCGCAGCGGTTAGTGGAGTAACTTCGGTGACGGCTTCGGCTCCATTGTCTGCCACAGTAGGCTCAAGCCCGGTTATTAGTCTTTCAGGGATTGTTACTGGTGCAAACGGAGGAACAGGAGTAAACAACGGTGCCAACACATTAACCATAAGCAGTAATGCAACAGTTTCGGGAACAAATACAGGCGATCAGACAAACATAACAGGTAATGCAGGTACTGCAACAGCCTTGCAAACCGCCCGCACAATAAACGGAACTTCATTTAACGGCACAGCCAATATAAATATTACACCGGCCATTGCAAACGGAGGAACAGGACAAACTGCCCTGGGAACTTCTTTGCAGGTGTTAAGGACAAATGCAGCGGCTACTGCTACCGAATGGGCCACAATTGCCGGAGGGGGAGATATGGTGCTTGCATCCGCACAAACGGTTACAGGTGCAAAAACATTCGGAGCCGCCGGAAATGTTGGTAAATTAATACTGGCCGGCTCTACCAGCGGAACTACTGTTTTAAATGCAGCAGCAGTGGCCGGCGCAGGAACAATAACACTTCCAACAGGTACGCAGACACTTGCCTCCTTAGCAGGTACTGAAACTTTTACCAATAAAACATTAACAGCACCCGTTTTAACAACACCTGCTCTGGGCACGCCTTCATCGGGTGTTGCTACGAATTTAACCGGCCTGCCATTAACTACCGGGGTAACAGGTACACTGGGGGTTGCCAATGGCGGAACAGGCGCTGCTGCATTTACCCAGGGAAGTATTGTGTTTGCAGGTGCTTCAGGTACTTATACCCAAAGCAACGCAAACCTTTTTTGGGACAATACAAACTCCCGCCTTGGAATTGGAACAGCTACGCCGAGTACCAATTCAAAACTGCACGTAAAAAACGGACACTTCAGAAGTGAGCAAACAACCATACCTGCCGTGTCGCCAACCACTACCAACGGGATAGGGGTAACACCGGTAACAGCAGCAGGCTCGTCCGACTCAAAAGGAACCATTGTGACCACCGGTACCAACAATGGCACCAATACCGTTCTTACCCTTGTGTTTAATATGGCCTATGCGGTGGCGCCTACAGTAGTGATTACACCGGCCAATGCCGCAGCACAAGCCTGTACCTTTTTTGTTACTTCCACTACCACAACCTTTTTGTTAAATTTTAAAGGAGGTGGTGCAAGCCCCTTATTTAATTACATGGTGATTGAATAAATATAAATAAGTATAAATTTTTTGGAACAATAAAAGAGAACGCATTATCCCAACACTATTTTTTTCTGATGAAAAAGTTTGTTTTAATATACCTGCTGTCTGCTTTTTTTTGTGATAGTCTGCCTGCACAGATTTTTACAAAAATTTCCAATACACCATTGAACTTAGCCGTAGAATCGGAAGGGAATATGTGGGCTGATTATGACAAGGATGGAGACATGGATGTGTTGATGACCATTCAGGCACATTATACCGTATCGGCAAACCCCACTAAAAGTTTTTATTTGTTTCAGAACAATTGCGGAACCTTTACCCGCATGACCACCGGCGACCTGGTGAACGATACCCTGAACGGATCGGGAACTGCTTCATGGGTGGATGTAGATAATGATGGGTATGAAGATGTATTGGCAATAACGGAATCAAACCCAAAGAAAAAAATACTTTACCACAACAATGGAAACGCCACCTTTACAAAAATCACCAACCTTCCTTTTTTATACAGCAGCCCCTATACCATTTCCTCTTCTTTTGTGGATATGGACAACGACGGGGACCTGGATATTTATTATGCCAATGAAGATATTTACTCTCTCGATGTGAATGCGGCCCATGATGTAATATACAGGAACGATGGCAATGGAAATTATGCACTGCTAAATACCATTCTTGATAGTACCTCTACGCGGAATGGTGCCTGGGGGGATTACGACAACGACGGCTTTATGGATCTTTTTATTTCTACGCTTCCCTGGTCGGCTTCAGTTGGTGTTACCCGCTTGTTTCACAACAATGGAGACGGGACTTTTGCACATGTATCAAACATCACAAAATCTACGGTTACTGCAAATTATAGCTACGGGGCAAGTTTTGTAGATTTCGACAACGACAGCGACCTGGATATATTTTTGGTAAACGCTACCGGGCATCAGAATAAAATGTTTCAGAACGATGGTGCCGGAAATTTTACGGATGTAACCATTGCCGCAGGACTTACCGATAACCGTCCCAACAACGACGGGCATACCTGGGGCGACATAGACAATGACGGCGACCTCGACCTTTTTTTAACCAGCTTCAACCGGAATATGCTGTATATCAATAATGGGAATGGAACCTTTACGGAAAACACAACTGAGGTGGCCGTTAATGAACCAATAGTAGAATCTACAGGTCCCAATTTTGTAGATTTTGATAAAGACGGGGACATGGATTTGTTAGTGTCTAACAACAACCTGGCGCCCGAAAATTATTTTTACACCAACAACGGCAATAACAATCATTGGATCGGTATACGGGCAAAGGGTGTAACAAGTAACAGGGAAGCCATAGGAGCCAGGATATATTTAAAGGCCACTATAAATGGTCAGCCCAAATGGCAAATGCGCGAGATCAACGCCAATCCTTATGCGCAGGGCAGGAGCAGCATTAGCCCTGAAGTTCATTTTGGAACGGGTAATGCCGGCACTATCGACTCCATAAAAGTTGTCTGGCCGGTTTCGGGAACAAGTCAGTACTTTACCAATGTAAATCCAAACAGGTTTATTGAAATAAGCGAAGGCTCATCTGTATTGAATGAAGTTACGCATATTGTAGCTGTTACACCTGCCTCAGTAAATATATGCAAAGGGGGCAGCACCACCTTAGCAGCAAGCGGGGCAGGCGTCTACAGCTGGTCTCCATCTACAGGATTAAACACCGCTGCTGGCGCAACAGTAATCGCTAATCCAATAAGCACAACGACTTATACCGTAACAGGCACAACAGGCAGCTGCGTTCATTCAACACAGGTAACAGTTATCATTGATAGTGCCTGTAGTTCAATTTCCACATTAGTGCTGGATGGGGCTTGTATTAATTTAAACGGAGGTACCAACACCAACCCGGTATTTCTTGTAGTAGACAACAACAACACTACAGGTATCAGCCACCTTTCAGGTAATGGCATTACTACAGGAGGGCAATACGATTTTATAAAATGGAAAGCAGGCTCAGCTACAGGTAATCTTGTTTTCCCTTTTGGAGCAGCAGGGACCAATGCGGCTTATATACCTTTTGTGTTCAATAAAACAACCGAGGAGAATGCAGACATAACGGTGTCCACCTGGTCTACCAATACTCAAAATATGCCTCACCCGGGTATCAGCACTGTACCGGCAGTAACGGCCATGACCGGTCCTGGCGATTCGCTGACCACGGCATTGGACAGGTTTTGGGATATCCGTACTTCGGCTTATGCTACCGCAGACCTTACTTTTTCGTACAGGGCTGTTGAAAATACTACTTCTTCACCTGCTACGCCTGTAACGGCACAGCGGTGGACAGCTGCCTGCTCTGCATGGGCCTCTCTTGCAGACCTTGGATACACGGGTGTTAGTACAGGTACCGGAACTGTAGGGCCTATGCTCAATCAATCCGCTTTTTCCCCTGTTGTTTTAACCAGGGTAGCAGCTCCTTTGGTGGTTATAAAAAACACGCCGCTTGCAAACTCCGGAGGCCCTGTATTGGACGCTTTTCAGGGTATTCCGCTGGTAATTGGGGGCAACCCTTCCGTAAGCTGCGGCACCCCTCCCTATACTTATTTGTGGAGCCCTTCCACCTTTTTGTCTTCCGCCACAGTTGCCAATCCTGTAGCTACCCCCACGGTTGCAATTACTTATACGCTTACAGTTACAGACGCCAATAACCGGATAGCAACGAGTACCGTTTCGGTGACAGCCAATACGGCTTCCGCTTATGCCAGCCTGAAAAGAAACATAGACGGGTCTTATTATACCTTAGACAAAGGCATGCTTTTTTTTAAATACGATGAAGAGTATACAGATAGTGATGGTAAACTGACCTATAAAATTTACAATCAATTGAGTAATCAATTGCTGTTTTCCAGCAACAATGTACAACCCGTTGATTATGGAGATAACAGGTACGGACTCAATGTAAAATGCCTGAACAATGGTTTAATGGCGGGGTATTATTTGTTAGAAATAAGCAATGAAAAAGAAGAGAAATTTTACCTGAGGTTTAAAAATACACAAAGCATATTTTGTAATTGTAACGGTTGTTATGATGTAGAATAAAACAACCAGGGTATTTATATGAACAGGCACAAGCGGGAAACAGTTTAAATAAAAACGATAGTGAAATGAACACCATAAAGAAAAGAAGTAAACTATTTTTTTGTATTGGTTTATTGGTTTGTTGCCTGTTAAGCTGCGGTAAAAAAGAATTGTCTGCAAGGGAGTATGTTCAGTACTTAGAAAGCGAAAAATCAGGTGCGAGGCAGGAAAAAAACATAGCAGACATAAAAATAGCTGTGCAGTATAAAACAGCTGCCTACATGGCTTTGAAAGAAAAAAGGGAAGAAGCAACAGCTGTAAAAGAGACGGTAACTAAATTAAAAGGGATGCAATATTATACCATAAAATACAGCCTCACTAATTCCGAAACAGATATTATGAAATACAATTTGGCCAGCCAGAGTGATTATTACGAAAGATTGAACTACATGTCCTTTGGTATGCAAAATGATGCGAGCCTGATACAGGGAAAAGATACCCTGTCCTGTGTGTTGTTTAACCATGTCCGCAATTATGGAATATCCCCTTATACCGAAATTGTGTTGGGTTTTGAAGAAACAGAAAATGAACTGGCTTTTAAAGAAAATAAAACATTGCTGATTAATGACAGAGCCTTCGGCCTGGGCTACTTAAAGTTTTTGTTTCAAAAAAACGATTTAAATGATCTCCCCGAATTAATAACGGAATAATGATGATGAAAAAATTTAGTTTGTTAAAGTTGATACGCAGGCGCCGGATGAAAAGAAGTTTTTCTTTTTTTCTTTGCCTTACACTTATAGTACAACTAATTTTCCCTACAGTTTCCTTTGCCCTTACCTCCGGGCCTTCGCAGCCCGAAGTACAGAGTTTTGAACCCGTTGGAACAAGCGACATGGTGGATGTTTTTACCGGCGATTTTAATTACAACATCCCTTTGTTTGAATTGCCAGGGCCCAATGGAGGCTACCCCTTTAACATGGCTTACCACTCGGGTATTGGTATGGACCAGGAAGCCAGCTGGGTGGGATTGGGCTGGAATCTGAACCCCGGCGCCCTGGTGCGCGATATGCGCGGCCTGCCCGATGATTTTAAACGCGATAAAATTACCAAGCGGGTGGATATGAAAAGCAACCAGACAGCGGGGATGGGTGTGTCTGCCAATGTGGAGTTGTTTGGTGCAGATGCAACAGGGCCTTTTGGATTGAGTACCGGTATTACAGCTTATTACAATAATTTTAAAGGCATAGGGTATTCATTGGAATTAAGCCCTGGTTATAGTTTGGGCGGATCAGACAATGGGGGCTGGAATGCAGGTTTTGACCTGTCTTTGGACAGCCAGGAAGGGGTGGGTGTTCAGCCAAATATTTCTTATGCCGGAACGAATGACAACAATAAAAAGGAATTTGCGTTAGGTGTGGGCCTTAGTTCAAGGTCTGGTCTTGACCTTCAATTGTCGGGCAGTTATTCAAAATTAAAAACCGATTCAAGAAAAAAATCGACTCATTTGGGCGCATCAGCATCGCTCTCTTTTGCATCAGGGTCTTACACACCTATGGTTGCAAGTAAAATGGTTTCACGCAATTTAAGCATTGCCTTAAAAGGTGGTGGCGATATTGGCGGCTTGTTTGGCAACCTCTCGTACCGTGGATTTTATAACATTGATTACCTCCATCAAAAAAATAAAAATATTACCTATTACGGGTATGGATACAATTACCTGGAAGGCTATGATGCAGCTAACCAGTCGGAAGGGGCCAATGCGCTGGGAGATTTTAACCGCGAAAAGGATGGAATGATTAATAAAAACAGCCCCAACCTGGCTATGCCCAATCTTACTTACGATGCTTTTACAATACAGGGGCAGGGTACAGGGGGAATGTTCAGGCCCTATCGTTCAGAAATTGGACACATTGAAGACCCCTTTGTTCGTTCATGGGGCGCAGGCGGTACTGCTGGTGCTGAGTTCGGTGCTGGTCTGCCCACACATGTAGGCTTATCGCTTGCACTGAACTATTCCTCTTCCACCTCCAAACCCTGGATCAACGATAACGACTGGCATGACTTTTACAAATTCCGTGCACCGGATGATGGGGCTATTTCACAAGCCGATGCAGAAAACGTATACTACAAAGTGCATGGCGAATACACCTCCTTTGATACAAATGAACTGGAATATATTTATGGAGAAGCACCTGTAAAAGCAAACCTTGTAAAACAAGGCCTGTTTACTTCGGCAAGCTTAAAGACGTTTAATCCGGAAGACCATGAATTTTCTCCCGGCCCGGGTTCAAGTGTGGCGAGTTCCACCTACACCAACGATCGTTTCGGTAAAGGCAGGATGCCCAGAAGCAACACTGTGTTTCCGGTTACAGTAAAAATGCTTTCCAAACGCGAAAATTCAATTTCTCAGTTCCCGCCTTTTATTCCCAATTCCGACGGAGATTACACCCCCGTGCTTAGCGAATACAACATCAGCAATTACAAAGCTCCCGCAAGCGGAAATTACTTGCCTGTTCCGGCTAATATGGAAGCTTTGGAAAGAACACCACTTTTTTCAGGCACCACCCAGGACAATCACTTTGCAGGATTCACCACCCTGAATGAAGATGGAAACCGCTACGTATACGCCCTGCCTGTATACAACAAAAAATCTGTTGAAACAGTTTTCTCTACTTTACCAGCTACAGATCCCTGTGATACAAAAGTCAGTATCAGTATGAATGGCAATGACCCGGCTTATACTGTTACCGGTACCGATAATTATTTCAGCAGAACTGAAATTCCGCCCTATGCTTTTTCCTATATGCTTAGCTCTGTATTGGGAACCGATTATGTGGATGTGGATGCTACACCCGGCCCGTCTGACGGAGATATGGGGTATTGGGTGAAGTTTAATTATGCAAAAGCCGCTTCCAATTATCAGTGGAGGGCCCCTTACTCTAAAGCAAATTATGGCAAGGGATCGACGGCAACACTCAGTGATGATAAAGCTTCCTTTATGTATGGCGTACGCGAGATGTATACCGTAGCAACAGTTGAGACCAAAACCCATATATCCGTTTTTCATGTCAGCCCCAGAAGAGATGCCATTGAAGCAGCCAGCGAATACACGAACAGCGGCAGGGGTACAGCTTCTTCCCTGCGCCTGGACTCCATCAGTTTGTATTCAAAAGTGGAATATGCAAAGTTCATCGCTTCGCCCGCCTATAAGCCTGTTTGTATTAAGCGCGTTCACTTTAGGTACACTTACGATTTGTGTGGCAATGTGGAAAACAACGACCAGGGGGTAGACACCTATCCTGGTGGAACCCAGACTGACATCAACGCCAATCACGGGAAACTCACCCTGAAAAAAATATGGTTTACCTACCAGAATAATTTCAGGGGAGAACTAAGCCCTTATTCATTCGACTACCATGAGAGAAACAGTTCGGGTACCATCAACCAAACTGAAAACCCCAATTACGATGTTAGTAAATACGACAGGTGGGGCAATTACAGGCCAAATGGAAACTTAATTTCTTCCAGCTGTTCTGTAGATCATCCTTACACTCCTCAGTTCAATTATTCGGCAGATCAAACCGCAGTGAATAAAAACACCTTTAAAACAGATGTTGACAGAAATGCTGCTGTATGGTGCCTTAAAGAAATATCCTTACCCTCGGGCGGCTTAATGAAAATAGAATACGAATCGGATGATTACGCTTATGTGCAGCACCGCAAAGCAGGGCAGATGGTTAAAATTGCGGCAACCGGTTATACACATGCGAATGGAGCCGGCAATAAACTGTTTGATGATTACCGTTACGATGGTATTCATTACGAATGGAATTCCAATCCCACCAATAGTATTGAACAACGAAAATTATTTTTTAAACTAGAACAACCAATAAAAGCGTCTCTTAGCGGCACTCAGCTCAACAACCTTTTTTATCAGCAATACCTCGAAGACCTTTATTCGGATGGAGAAGGAGGGAAGCAAATTTATTTTAAAGCCAAAGTTAAATTAAGAGACAATATATGGGATTATGTTTCAGGCTATGTAAATGTAGATTTAACAAGCCCCGGCATTACTTATGGAGTGAGCGATCCTGCATCAATTGACGGCGTGAGTTGTTATACCCGGGGTTTTGTTGTACTTAAATTTGCGAAGCAGATCAACCCTAAAAGCGGGAATGACAAGGATATTAAACACCACCCCGTTTCAGTTGCAGCCTGGCAATACATGAGAACACAAATGCCCGACCTCCTTTCGAAAACAGGTCAGGCCAAAATACTTGATGCAACAACAAAGGCCAATAAAATATTTCAGGCAAAAAGTATGGGCAGTTATTGGAACGAAATACAATCGCTGTTTATAGGATACAGGACAAGAGCATTTGAGCGGCAGTTTGCCAATGAAATTGATCTTGATAATTCCTTTATCCGTTTATCCACTCCCGATGCAAAAAAATATGGAGGCGGTGTACGTGTGAAAAAAATAAGCATCAACGATCAATGGTCATCCGTTACCAACTCATCTTATAGCGACCCTTCAGGATCAACAAAAGAAATATCTTCAGAATATGGTCAGGTGTATGATTATACCGAAACCGTAAAAAACTCCATCACAGGCGAAGACCAGGAAATAAGTACAGGTGTTGCCCAATATGAACCCATGATAGGTGGCGATGAAATTAACCTTCGTCATGCAAAAAATTATTTAGACCAGATTCCTACCAGAACAAACAACAGCTTGTTTTTTGAATACCCTGCCAATGAGCAATATTACCCGGGTGCCACAGTGGGCTACAGCAAAGTAACCGTGCAGTCGTTGGCAACTTCAAGAAATAAACCGGCCGACCCCAACTATGTTTCTCCCCGTGCAACAACCGGATCGGTGGAATATCAGTTTTACACCGCAAAGGAATTTCCGGTACTCACAACCGAAACGGATATTGACCTGAAACCTTTCCGCTTATGGATACCCATTCCGCTTATCGGTCAGTTTAATTGGCGGCACATGACAGGAACACAGGGCTATGCTATACAATTAAATGATATGCACGGCAAATTGAAGTCTGTGAAAAATTACGAAAACGATATACAGGGCAATAGATCCACCCTTGAGAGCTCCGTTGCTTACGATTATAAAACTGCAATTGCTTTTGCTGATGATGGATCAGATAGCAGGGCTGT
Organism: Bacteroidota bacterium; assembly: GCA_023251755.1. Classification (GTDB taxonomy): domain Bacteria; phylum Bacteroidota; class Bacteroidia; order B-17B0; family Aurantibacillaceae; genus JAHEYF01. Next base: position 92,758 of record JAHEYF010000007.1, on the reverse strand, counting down.
AAAAAAACTCGACAACACGGTAGATGTACTGGGTGCCGAATACATAGATGGCACAGGCAAAATGCTGGCCAACAACAGCCAGAAAATAATGGGAGAAGAGTATGAATTTTTTACCGATCAAAGGCAATCCAAAACATTTAGTATGAATGCAGGTACTGCCTTTAATGTGGAAATTTCCGCAATTCCGCCTATAACTTTCCCCTGCCCCTGGCCAACGTTTTCTACCAACGATATAGACATGAGATCGGCGGTTACCAATAAAATTATTCACAAGGCAGGCATACTCATTAAAACAACTGCTACCGATGGAACGTCTACAGTGGTAACCGAAAATAAAAAATTTGATGCCCAGACCGGAAGGCCTTTACTTACAACTGTTACCAACGATTACGACGCACCCCTTTACAATTATGAAATGCCCGCACAATGGACGCACGAGAACATGGGGCCTGCCTATGAAAACATTGGATTTGATTTTTCAGCCGTAATATTTTCTGTTGATGCGGTTACCAATACTTTTATACTTGACCCCGCCCAGATTTTTAAGCAAAACGGGGCATTGCTTTCGTATACTGATTTATATAATTTTTTAAGTGAAGGAGATGAGTTCATTATTGGTAAAAGTACGCTTGGGCTGCAGGATGTAAAACAAAAGGGAACCCTGATAGAAAAATCAGGCACCTGTAATTCATCAGGACAGCCAGCCACCCAATTAATTTTTCATGCCAGCAAAGGATTTGGCAATCAGCAGGGAACCAATTATTTTGTTGCAGGCAATACTGTAAAATTTGATGTCATCCGTTCGGGTAAACGCAATCAGTTGTCGGTAAATGCCGGAAGCATTGTAGGCTTGTCCAACCCCACCAATAACAATACACCAGCCGATAACAGGGGGGTGGAAACCTCAAATAGCAGTGGCACCGCAGCCATGCTGGCACCGGAGCTGGCTCAGTTGTTTAACGACAACCTGGTGAATGGAAACACACTGAATGCCGGAACGTTCAACTTAAGCAATTACCCGCTGCTGAGCAGTGTTTTTTCATCCTTATCTATTGTAGCGAACCCGGTTTGCCCCGATTGTTTTGAAAGTTCTTCCAAGGGGTATAATTTAATATACACCCTGAAAAACACGAATTGCCAACCCGAAACCTGTACCTGTATTACGGTGGGCCGTAACCAAACTGCTTATACGCATTTTGAGGCCTCAGGATCAAACCTGATTGCTTTTCAGGGATCGAACCATTGCTCAAAAGATTTGTCCGATTGTTTTAATTTTACTCAAAAACTCACTTACCTGCCCAATGTGTTGCAGGCATCGGCTGTTAAATTTAAAAACTATTGGGACAACGATTTACTTACTGCCTGCTCCACCACAAGTCCGGCGGCCCCAAGCAATTTGTACGCAAACGGGGTAAAAGGAATCTGGAGGCCTTACTTTGATAGTTATTACAAAGACGAGCGCTGGAAAAATACAGCAGCGGCACCGGGTTTAAAACTAAACGAAGACGGTGTGTTTGACGGGGACGGTGTCAACAAATATTATTACCTCTACAACTGGCAGCCTTCGGTTTACAACCCCGTGCCCCTGCAATGGATACCGAAGAACTACATTACCAAATACAATGCAAGTGGTTTTGAAACCGAGAACAGGGATATACTCGGAGTCTATTCTTCTGCTTTGTATGGTTATAATAAAAGTCTGCCCGTAGCAGTGAGTGCCAATGCAGGGAATTCGGAAATATATTTCGAAAACTTTGACGACCCTTCTTCCTCTGCATTTTACCCGGCCCCACCAGGTGGAAGTATCATCAACCCTGCATTTGCACACACAGGTAAGTCAAGCCTCAAAGTAGGTGCCAATATTACCTATGATGTGCCGCTGCCCCTGATAAGGAACAAGAAGTATGTGCTGAGTGCATGGCTGGGAATAACGAACATTCAGGGTCAGCAATTTACACTGAACAACTTGTCCAACCCCGGCCTTAGTCCGGGAATCAACTTAACGTTCATAGATGCGAATTGCAATCCTATACCTGTAAGCGCAGGTTCTACCGGCCCCAATGATCGGTTTAGCCCTGTGGCCGGCGAAAAAATAATTAACAACTGGCAACGGGTCGATGCCGTATTCACCACCCCCGCAGGCTCCACTCCAATTGTGGCTGTAAGGATTACATTCAACGGTACACAACAATACGTTCATTTCGACGACATCCGCATATTCCCCGAGGAGGGCAATATGCAGTCTTATGTATACGACCCTGTTACCTACAGGCTGATGGCCACACTCGACGATAATAATTACGCCTCTTTTTATTATTACGATGAATCCGGAAAATTATTCCTGACCAAACGCGAAACCATGAACGGCATTAAAACCATTACAGAATCAAGAAGCCATGTTAAAGAGTAAAACAAACCATACCCTGTGCCTGCTTTTTACCTTGCTGTTTGCAGGTACAAATTCATATTCCCAGGATTTTAAGGCCGACATGGTCAACATGAAAGCCGCTTACGGCAATATTAAAACCCTTAACCTGAAAGTGGATGTGAATGTATTTGTGAACGCAGCATCAGACAAATTACTCGCAAAAAAAAGTACCCAGCTAAAAAAGAGCGATGATAATTATTATTACGAAATGGAAGACATGATTATGCTGTTGAATGAAAAATATTCCATCCTCGTTCACAAAGCCGACCGGCAGATTGTTTTTTCAAACAGGGATGCAAAAGAAGAAAAAAAAGCGGCTTACTCTTTTGCTTCACCGGGGCTCGACAGTACTTTTCAGAAACACGACTCAGTGCTATACAAAGGAACAAATGCCGGGCTTAAACGCTACGTGGTGTATACTTCCAAAGCATTGATTAAACGCACTGAAATATTCATCAACAGTTCAAATTATTTTATTGCAAAGGTGGTTTACTACTACAATACAGAAAAAGTGAGCATGGGCAATAAAGTTTTGGTAGAATACAAAGTAGTAGACACAGAACCTGCTTTTAAAAGTAGTTTATTCTCTGAAAAAAGTTTTTTCGCCCGTTCAGGCAACAAACTGATTCCTGCAAAAGAATACAGTGGATACAGCGTTAATGAAGTGACCTTAGATGATTTGTAAGAAGTATAAAATAAGCAAGATGAAGACTATTTTTATTTTACTCCTGAGTTTTTTATTCGCTTTAAACAGGCCTTGCTATGCAGGTATAACAGTTTACAGCAATTACAAGGATAAACCGAACATCAGCTCTGTTAATCCCGCTACTACTTTTAATACCCGCGACAACACGGTGGTGGATGAAATAAATCCGCTTTTATTTGCAGTTAAGCGCACAAATAAAGTAAGGATGAATTACATGCGGAATTTAAAAACCGATGTTTCAAATTATTTTACTTACGAGGTTTTTTATAATTTAAATAAAACAGGAGTAGCGGGGGTAATTGCCAGTGGAAGCGTAAAAGTAATTTTTTCTGCAACAAGCGGTGCCAGCGTTTATGAGGATGTACAGGTGCATTCCACTTCCGAGGCCGATGTGACCCTCACCGTGACGGGTATAGCAAGCAGCGGTACAGTTCCCAATGACATCCGCCTTGAACTGATAGTAGCCACCGAAAAATACATTGATCTCAATACCACCACAGCTCCTTTAATTAATTACACGGTTGTGGGCAATAGTCTTCAGCTCAACTGGCAATACATTGTTGGCGCCGAAGATTACGATGTGGAATGGGTATTTGTTGATTTTATGGACAAGCACCCTGTATTTAATATTCCATCCGATCCCTTTGATTACAAACCTGCAACCAGTATAACCACCAATAAAACCTGGCACAGCATTGACCTTACTTACCCCAAAGGCATCGTCTATTTCAGGGTAAGGCCTGTGGGGAGGTATGTGGCAGGGGTGAACAACGATTACACCTATTTAAAGCCGGGAGCCTGGGGTTATTCCACTGTAAAAAACGGAGCGGCTTTAAAGTATAGTATTAATACAGGTTTCGAAAAAAATAAAAACTGGCAATACCAGATTAGTTTTGCCGAGGAGGGTAAAAATAAAATGCTGCTCAATTATTTTGACGGGAGTTTGCGCGACAGGCAGGACATAACCAAAGTAAGTTCAGACAACACCGTTTTAATAGGCGAAAAAAAATACGACTCCGAGGGCAGGGCAGTGGTGACTGTTTTACCCGTGCCCGAGGCGGGGAAGAACCTGGCTTACCACTCTAAATTTAACCAGGATGAATGGCTGTATGAATTTGAAAAATCGGATTTTGAAGGACTAAGCGCCAAGCCCAAAGCACTCAGCAATACAACAGGCGCAGGACAATATTATTCTTCCCTGAACCCTTTCCTGAACAGCGACCCTTATGCAAAGTATACACCCGACGCAGGCAAGGGCAATGCCAACAGGGGCGGTTGGCCTTACAGCCAGGTGACTTATAAAAGAGACGGAACAGGCCGGGTGGACAAGGTTTCCGGAGTAGGTCCCGATCACCAGATAGACATCAACGGAAGCGCTCAGCATCAAACAGACTATTATTACGGTACCGCCAACGGCACCGAATTGCACAGCATGTTTGGCTCCAATGTGGGGAAAGCCTCGCATTACAAAAAAAACCTGACCAAAGATGCCAACGGGCAATACAGTGTTGCCTATGCCGACCAGGAAGGAAGAACCATAGCCACTGCTTTGGCAGGCGACTGCCCTTCTAACCTTATTGAATTGCCCAGTATTAATACAACACCTTTTACAGTAAGTTTAAACGACAACAATATTGTAGACCCTAATAGTCTGCGCACCATCAACGTTAGTAAAATATTAAATATTCCCAGTACTGCCTATACCTTCAATTACGATATGAACGGGGTGATTTACACCAATTCATTTACACAAAATGTTACGCCTCCGGTGCAGGTGAGTATTTGTGAAGATTGCAAATACAAACTAACAATCACCATCAGGGACCCCGATGGCTTACTTGTGGCAATTCAGGCGGAAGGCGACAGCCTTAAAAGAACCATCAGCAATCCGAACTCTTCTCCTGATTGCAACAATACTTCATATATTTTACCTGTTATCAGTTTTGCCCCGGTAGCTTCATTCACCAAGGCAGGGGAATACACTGTTACAAAAATACTGGAACTCGATACAAGCGGTTTTTCCCTTCACATTCAAAATGCCCTGAATGCTTCCGGACTGGGGCAATCTTATTTAACCAATCTTATTGCTCAATACCAGGCTGCTGTTGATACCACTGTATGCGACATCACCTGTGACCAGCACTGCCGTTCGCAGGTAAGGAAAGAGCACCCCGAATGGAACCCCGATAATCCGGGCGAGCTTACACAGATAAATGAAGCAGTGGCCCTTTGTGTGTCTGCAAATTGCGGACAGATCATAAACACAACCATTGATACGACCATGAAATATGAATGCGCTTCCATATATAGTCAGATGGAATTGGATGTAAGCGCAGACGGGCCTGACGGGCCTGGATTTGAGTATGCTGAGAGCTGTTCGGCAACAGGTGGCTTTTGGGACAGGGTAAAGAATATGATTACAACCAACCCCGCTGCATTTCAGGATGCCAATGGAAACAACATTCAGGTGAACAGTATATGTGCTATAATGGCGAATCCTCTTAATTTCAGAACCGAGTGGATTCCCAATTTAGTGCAGGCCCACCGGGAGTATTGCCACTACCTCAATTGCATGAATGATGAGGCCTCCAATGCCTATGATGTTAAAATGGCCATGCCCTCCGGCTGGAATGTAGCGAACGGACAGGGTTACCTGAACCCGCTGGCCAATAACGCTCTTGTATACATCAGTACCGGCCCCACCACCGATCCCTGGTTTGCAACACATGCGGCTGAAAAAAACACCCTCAATGGTTGGATGCTGAACCTGTTTTTGTTTAATACCAATTACCCCAATAAAACCCTCTGGGAATTTGCACTCGATCAGAATAGCGCAGTGTACACTGCACCCTTCAATATGCCCTTTGACGACCTGCACAAATACCAGGTGTTCCGCGACCTGTACCAGGCCATGAAAACACGTTTAATGGAAGTGTATGCTACTTCCCAACCCTGCCCTTATTATACCGATGACAATGCGATTGTACAGCATTTACCTGACCCGACAACAACGGACCCAACAGAATTAAACAACCTCATCAATGCCAATTCGGCACTTTTAAATGATTGTGCTTCACTTTGCACACAAAATGTGGAGATATGGATGGGCTCGTTAAAAGAAAGCTGCGGACTTACCGTGGCCTGTGCCAAATACGACAGCATTAAAATTGAGTTATTGGCCTATTGCAGTGAATCCTGTGGTTTAGCCAATCCATTGGGTGTTATTACCAATGAAATTGTGGCGGCCAATACCAACAGCCATTTAAATCATATAAAAACATGGCTTGCGGCTTGTACGCCCTGCACAAACCTTACTGCTATTTCCATACCTAATCCTTATACCTGCAGCAATCAAACGCTTACTTATTCCCAACCTTCGGCATGTATGTTGGATTTTGTAAGTTTTTTGAATACCGATGTGTTTCCTATGGACACTGCAAATCCATTTGTGGCTTATCAGCTCCCGGCAACATATATTAACTGTGTTGGAGTTTCATATTATACTACCATGGTACTTGACTGGTCGGGCCTGAATCAGTATAAACAATTTGGAAACTGGAGCCCGGATGGAAGCGGATGCGGTAATTTTAGAATTTATGCATGCACCAACGGCCAGTGTTCAAATTATGAAGCCCTTGATATGAGGGACATTCTTCATATAGACAAGGCAGAATACGCCGCAAATTTCCCCACGCCCTTTACTCCTCCATACCCGGCTGTGTATTACGGAATTAAACTTTCTTTACAAACAAAACAAGGAACTAAAACAGGGTATTTTGTTAGGGTAAGTTGCACTGACTTTACTGCGGTAACAACCACTACTGAAACCCTTTGTGTAGTTAATGGTTTTAACGAAACAGTGCATCCCTACGACATCAGCCCCGACTCCCTGCACAAAGCCTGTGTGGACGGACTAATGAAACAGGCTGAGTGGGAGGCGCAGCAGCAATACAATACAATTGTAAATGAATTTTCATCCAACTATTTGCAAAACCATTTTGCCCATTGTTTTGCCGGGGATCTGCACGAAAATTTGAATTACCATTACGATAAAAAAGAATACCACTACACCCTTTATTATTACGACCAGGCCGGCAACCTCACCCAAACCGTTCCACCGGCGGGTTATGTACCCGTGCCTGCCAGTGCCTTTGTGGGCGGGGTGTACAACGGGATTACCGAACCCAATCATTTTTTACGTAGCCAATACCTGTACAATAGTTTAAATCAGCTCATCATTCAGGAAAGCCCCGATGCAGGTCTGTCCAACTTTTTTTACAACCTCAAAGGGCAATTAAAAGTTTCGCAAAATGCCAAACAAATTGCCAGTGGTGTGTACAGTTACACCCTGTACGACCCCAGGGGAAGAATTACCAATGTGGGTGAAGCCAACTTTTTATTCTCACCCAATCCATCCGTATTTGAAGACGACAAAGCCCTTTCCGATTTAATCGGCAATCCGAACACCACAGTTTCGCAGGTTACCAAAACGTATTACGATAAACAGGTGTTTGGCCTGTTTACGTTTAGTCAAACAAACCTTCGCTCGCGGGTGGCCAGTGTAACCATCAACGAAGGCACCGGAACATCGGCTTACACCCACGGCACCCATTACAGCTACGATATACATGGTAATGTAAAAGAGCTGGTGCAGGACAATGCCCTGCTGGCCATGCTGGGCGACGATATACGCTATAAAAAAACCGAGTACAGCTACGACCTCATATCGGGCAAAGTAAACGATGTAATTTATCAAAAAGATTTTATTGACCAGTTTTATCACCATTACGAATACGATGCCGACAACCGTATAACCATTGCCATGACCAGCTCCGACAACGAAGTGTGGGAAAAGGACGCCAAGTATTTTTATTACAAACACGGCCCCCTGGCACGTACTGAAACAGGCGAAGACAAAGTACAGGGCATAGACTACACCTACACCCTGCAGGGTTGGATAAAAGGTGTAAACAGCAATACACTGAAGGAAAGCCGTGACATGGGCAGGGACGGGGACCTATCGTTTGTAAACAAAAACAAATTCAATGCCCGCGATGCTTTTGGATACACCCTGGGGTATTACGACAACGATTACCATTCTATTAATGGTGCCGCCTCCGAAAGCTGGCAGGCAGACCATAGCGGAACCGGCCTGTCGAATACCAATTTCAATTTGTTTAACGGCAACATCAGCCACATGGTAAGCGCCATGTCCGGCGCAGGGGCCACTCCTTTTAAAACACAGGGTTGTGCTTACCAATACGATCAGCTCAACCGTATTAAACAATCCATGGCTTTCCGCAATGTATCGGGTGTAACCGACCTGGTGGCGCAAAACAACAGCTGGGTGGGTGCCGGCAATAACATGGATTATTACGAAGCCTTTGATTACGATGCCAATGGAAACATTATGAACCTTACCCGCAACGGGATTTCGGCCCCAAGCCAGGGAATGGATGCTTTAAGCTATAAATACCTTACAAAAACAGGTGCTATTTATATCCCCAATCCGGCCGACAACAGTACGGTTCCTGCGGACGCCACCAATAAATTAGCCTCGGTAAATGATTTAAATACAACCACCACTACTTACCTCGACGACATTGAATCGGGACAAGGGGATAACAATTATGGATACGATGAAATTGGAAACCTTGTACGGGATGACCAGGAAGACATCGCCTCCATTGAATGGAGTGTATACGGAAAAATAAGAAAAATAACCCGTACACCTTTTAGCCTGAAATCTGATTTGGAATTCCGTTACGATGCTTCTGGCAACCGGATCTGTAAAATTGAAAAACCCCGGAACTGCAACGGTATGTGTTATGAACAGGGCTGGAAATACACTTACTACGCCCGCGATGCGCAGGGCAATACCATGGCGGTGTACGAAAGAGACCTGGACATTATTGCCGGCGAGGTAACTGATAAAGTCAATCTTGCGGAGCATCACCTGTACGGCTCTTCGCGACTGGGAATTAAACAGGCTTTAGCTACCAATAAGTTATGCGGGGGTTTAAGGTTTATGAGTGCAGGTTATACAGCCGAAGGTGTATTTATTCCAACACCCGGAACGGAAGCAAGTTTACTGCCCGATGACCCGGCCCCAACCGAAAGGGCCATGGACAGAAAAAATTATGAGCTCAGCAACCACCTCGGAAATGTGCTGGAAGTGGTGGGCGATCGTAAAATAGGGATGGATAACAACAGCGACAACAAAGCAGACTATTATAAAACAAATGTATTGAGCGCGAACGATTATTATGCCTTCGGTTCGCCTATGCCGGGTAGGACTTATAATAACTCTACTTACCGTTACGGGTTCAACGGACAAGAAAAGGTAGACGAGATAAGTGGAAACGGAAATCACAATACAGCTGAGTTTTGGGAATATGACAGCAGAACAGGAAGGCGATGGAATTTAGATCCTATAAGAATTTCTTTTGAAAGCCCATATGCCACCTTCACAAATAACCCAATTTATTATAGGGATCCCAACGGAGCACAATCAGAGAGCCAGGATAAGGGAAAGAAAGTATTCGGACCACCTTCGGATGATGCCCTGCCGACAATTCCGGAGAATCCTCATTATGATCGTCCAGACCCAACTGGATCCAATGTTTTAAAAGAAGTTGTGATTACTGCAAAAGCACCAGTGAAAATACAAAATCTACCAACTGCCTCCAGTTATAATGTTACAATTACGCCAATAAATCCAATGGAAAATGACCTTGCGACTCCATATACTCTTGGATTGGATTGGTTATTAAGTCGTGGCAAAAGCGAGCACAACTTTAATAAAGATGACCCGTTTACGAAACTCTATAGACAACATCAACATATTAAAGATGCAATAAAGGTTGTAGCAAATGAACTTAGATTTTATAACGGCGAATGTATAGAAGGGAATTATTCTTGGTCCTTATCAAATTTCAAGGAGGGGCTTAAGTATTTAAAAGAAGTTCCAGCTATAATTATTCCATTTGATGGAACTAACGGATCACCGAATCCAGCATTTGCTTTTCTTGGCTCTCACAGTTTAACTTATGAGGTTACAGCAAATGATATTGAAAAACATGTCGCAACTGTTCATTTTATAGTACATAACGTATCTACGCTAGAGTCCGCAACTAGACCGCCAGGCTTGGGCTATTTCGACTCCTGGTCTAATTCCGTTGGCGTTGGACTTAATTGGTTTACTAATACTACAGGCATTCTTAAGCCAACAATCCAAAATATAGAATGGTCGCAGGAAATCAAATATTAATAATTATTTGTATAATGGGAAAAGACCCGGCTTACGTCGGGTATGACCGTGATAATGTTTACGTGGAAATTGTATGTTGGCTTGTGTTAGGTTTTCCGTGCCGCGCAGCGCATTCACCTGCAATAATTTACAACCCGCTTTACGTCGGATATAGCCGTTATGGGCAAGTTTAAAAATAGAGAACTTAACAACAAACGGATACATGTAAATTTTAATATTAACACTTCCTGACAATCATTTGCGACTGATAAGAACAAAAAATTAAATGTGGAGACCAGTGTGCACTCATAAAACGTAGCCACACCGAAAAGTCAAATGAGTAGGGAAATTAAAATTAAACGAGATGAAAAAAATAATTTTACCAAGGCTTACTCTGATTGCAGTTATACTAATAATATGCAGTGGATGTAAAAAAGAAGTAGTTGGACCAATAGGGCCCACCGGCGCAACAGGTACCTCTAATATTGTTGCTACCGATAGTTTTTACGTTGGTTCAGGTAGCTGGGTAAATACAACGGCTAATTTTTGGTCGTATACCTATACTAATACTCAAATTACTCAGACAATTGTAAGCAAAGGAGCCATTCAGGTTTCTTCATGGTACCCTACCGGCTCATACTGGGTAGCATGGCCATTCTACTCCGGTTCAAATTACGGCAGCTATCATTATTATTATTTGCTTAATAAACTGGTACTCCAGGTTGACAATGTAACACCGCCTGCGACTTCATTTAAGGTAGTAATTATACAATAGAATCAACAGTAAACCCCGTTGTGCCTGATGTACCCGCGATTGTGTTAGCGCATTCATATACAACATTCCAAAACCATTGTAAATGGAAAGTAAGTGGTTGCGAAAGAATAAATCCGCTCCGCTCACAGTATATTCCTATGCTGGTGTTTTTTTCAACGAACACAAGTCTATAAAATAAGTCTGTTTTTATTTTTTAAAGTCAATATAAGTATTTGCCTTATTCATTGCTCAAATTGAAAATGAGTAAAAAACCTTGTGAACGGTAAGGAGAATAAAGTTTTAGGTTATTTATTTGTAGGGTGATTAAACACTAAAATAAAAACCATGAAAAAGCACATCAGCTCCCTGGCAGTAATTGCATCAATAAGCTTTGACTTGAATAAACGCATTGCTGAGCTGCAGAAAGCGCAGACAAAAAAATAATTTTTTTCACCTTGTTATTGTTCACTGGTATTGTTTCTTTCAATTAACAACATTAAAATCAGAACAAATGAAAAAGATATTAATCTTGTTTTTAGTATTCACGTTCTGCTGCAACGGGCTTTTTTCGCAAAGTACAGGCAGTAGTGATTACAAAGTTCCTTTTTACCTTATGAAGGAAAAAAAAGAACTTTATTTTAAGAATTTAGTCCAGGCAAAGGGCCCCTCGGTACTACAGGCAGAAGGCAGCGAGTACAGGGAATACCAACGCTGGCTGGATTTTTGGCAAGCCCGGATTGCTCCCGACGGAACTTATGAATCTTATTTAAACTCTATTTTTGATTATTACAAGCAACACAATACCCAGCCCGCAGATTTTAATCACAACAACCAAAACAAAGTGCAGGCTGCAAATAGTGTGTTGGGCAATTCGGACCCCTGGAAAGAGTTGGGGCCATTTAAAAAACCGAATGCAGGATTGACATCTGTTGGTGGCGGTGCACTGGGTGTGGGTATTATTAAAGAATTGAGGGTCAATCGCCAGAATACAAGCAGGGTAATTGCCTGGTCGATGGCGGGAGGTTTGTATGCCAGTGATGATAAAGGACTGAACTGGCACAATGCAGGCTCGGATACCTGGCCCAGGTCAGGATGCAGTTCTGCTGATTTTTCTCCGGTTGATGCCAACACCTGGTATGGTTGTTCCAATATCGGAGGTTTATTTGAAAATAACAGCATTGGTTATGGAGGAGGGGTATACCGCACAAACAACGCCGGAACCACGTGGAGTTTGATCGGTGACGCTTCTAAATTTACCTATGACGTGTATGGTGAAACTGTAATCAATAAAATACTTATACACCCCAACGATCAAACAATAGCTTTCCTGGCAACAAGAAACGGATTGTACAGAGGAAACAATGTAAACTCCACCAATATAAGCTCCATTACCTGGACTCCCATTCATACCGGCTTTATTGATGATATGGTATTCAGGACGAATGGCAGCGGTACACTGATCATCTCCACTAAAAATTCCTCCAATGTATGGACAATTGAAACAAGCACCAATGCCGGCGCAAGCTGGAGTACATTACCGGCCCTGCCTCCGCCTTCCGGCACAACAGATTATTTGAACCTTGAAGTATCTGACGCCGCTCCCAATTCAATTTATTTAAGACAGGGCATAAGCGGGCCCTGCAATGTATACGTCTACAATTTCACCACCTCTGCCTGGCAATATAAAAGTCAGCAGTCTTCACAAATCGGAGGGCCTGCTTTCGGGGTTTCTAATTTTAATGCCAGCACAATTTATATCGGGCAGGGTATAGGATTTGCAAAATCAACCGATGGAGGGGCTACGTTTACCTACCACGATATAAGTCCGAATTCAACCAATCAGATTCATGCTGATGCGGAGGGATTTGTCAGCACCCCATCCACTTGTGGCACCTGTTCGGGCGAGGTTTATTTTTGTACACACGGCGGGGTAAGTTTTACCAGTGATAATGCCACTACAATTTATACCCGTTGTGATGGTTTGGGCATTGCAAAACCCCTGGGGGCCAGCTCATCCGCTACTAACCCCGAAAAAATGATGATGGGATTGGACCACGATGGTACCGTTTTAAGCAGCGGGGTTTACAGTCCTGCATTTACACCTGCCTGGGAAACCGTTTATGGAGGCGATGGGCAGGCACCATTGATTGATTACTCCAATGCAAATTATGCCTGGGCTGCCGCGCAATCATCTGTGCATGTTGTATCTTCTTCGGGAGGTACCGCAGGGACTTATTCCGGAACTATTTTTAACGTATCAAATGACTGGTCGTCTTATATTTATCAGAACCAGGTATACCCCGACATTGTGTATTGCAGGGAAGCCACCAATGTTACCGGAAAATATTTTGAGGATTTATTCAGGTCGAACAACAGAGGAATGAGTGGGGGAACAAAAGAAAAATTATCGAATTTTGCCAACATAAACATTCCTGCTAAAGGATGGCCGGATGCTTACAACCATGATTTTTGGGTGTTTAGTGTCTACCCAACAAAAGATGCAAATATTACTTACGCAGACTTAAGTACAAACGGATCGGTTGATGGGAATGGTCAGAAACAATGGTTTTCAAAACTTTTCAAAAATTCAGTCATGTTGTCTGCTGCAACAACTGTTCAAAACAACTGGAAAGAAGTGCCCCTGCCCATTAATCCGGCTACCGGAACAGTTTACAAATACCACGAAAACCTTGCGGTGGACGCCTCCAACCCCAACATTGTTTATATGGCCTACAATGCCCATCCCAATTCAAAGAAGGCTGAGTTGTACAAAGCAGATTGTACAAACCCGCTGGCACCTGTTTATATTAATATTGCCGGTGACCCTGCTAACGGGGGACTGCCTTATGTTCCCATCAATTCAATTGTAACCGAAAAAGGGAGCAATGGAGGAATTTATGTAGGTACCGATGTAGGTGTTTTTTACTCCAACAATTCCATGCTGGATTTTACCACCGCCAATACTTCGCAATGGATATTGTTTGGCACAAATTTACCACATGTTCCCATCCGTAACTTAGAGATCAACTATGTAGCAAATAAACTGCGGGTATCAACTTTGGGAAGGGGAATGTGGGAATTGCACCTGGTTTGCCCAGGTCAGAATTCACTAACCTTCAGTAATATTGGTATTGCCCCTGCATTTTTTGAAGCCAATACCATCACTGCTGATAATGCTGTTACTTCACCGTCAAGCGTTACGGTTTTCAGGGCAACAAACAGCATCACCCTCAACCCTGGTTTTTTTGCTGATGTAAATTCTGTTTCGGGGCAGTTTTACGCATTTATTCACCCCTGTGATGCAAGTGGTAACAGCCCTTTTTTAAAGAGTGCTGATGGAACAGGTGATGAAGAGGAGCAGACCCTAAAAGAGGAGTCCCCGCTTGTTAACAAGGATGTTCATTCACTTGTAGTTTATCCAAACCCAACTTCCGGCATATTTACCCTGATTACCGGTAATTATTTAAAACAGGATGAAGAGGAGGAAGGCTACGAAGAAAAAATAAAACAAGAAAGTGAAACCTACAATGTTTATGTTTACAATGCTATAGGCAGGGAAGTGTATACCAGACAAAACATCCCCTCTTCTACAACAGAGCTTTCTATAAATTTAGAATCACAAGCTAAAGGAATGTACTATGTAAGAGTTGTAAAAAGCACAGGCCAGACTAAAACCACTAAACTTATTGTGAATTAATTTTTTTTGAATGAGTAGCCATTAATAGTTGCAAAAGCGATTTCTCTTTGAGAGTAGTCGCTTTTGTAAAGCCATTTGTTATTTTTGTAACATTTTTCAATGGCGCTAATTATCAAAAAATCCAAACTACCAGGGGCCGGCAAAGGCTTGTACACCACTAAAGCCATCAATAAAGAAAGTAAAATTATTGAATACCGGGGCGAAATTATAGGCTACAAAGAATACCGCCGCCGTGCGCGGAAGGAAGAAGACCATTACCTGTTTTACCTGCGGCGCGAATTGTGCATCGACGCCCTGCACACCCCCCACTACAAAGCACGATACGCCAACGATGCCGCCGGTATTACCCGTGTAAAAGGCCTGCGCAACAACAGCGATTACATCATTTACGGCGATAAATGTTTTATCGTGGCCTCGCGCAATATAAAAGCCGGAGAAGAGATTTTTGTGAACTATACCAATGCCTACTGGAAAAGTATGCGGAAGAGGATGAAGGTAAAACGGAGGCTGGCAAAATTAAATGCAGCTTAAATAGTATTAACGATTAAATAAATAAACGAAACAAGTCTGCTAAGCCGAATACTTTTGAAGCAAATGGTATAAATTATCTTATCCTGTCTGCAGAACGCACTAATTCTTCGTCCTTTTTAATTGACCGGGCCGCAAGAAAAGCAAAAACAACCGAAGCGATGGGTAAAAACGAAGGCCATAAATAGGTTTTTGTCCATACAGCTTTATCGTCGTGAAAAAAGTCGATGCTTAATAAACTGGTAATCATAAACAGGGAAGTAAACATTAATCCGCGGGCGATCTTTAATTGTTTAGTCCGCTTTTTATATTGAAAAATAGTAATGATGGCGAGGATGCCCAAAGCCAGGTTAATAAATACAGGTGCAAAAATTAAATTGGCTACTCCTTCCGGTTTTGAAAAAGGAGACAGGGACAGGGAAATTGTATTTTCACCATTGCTGTACTGTTCAAAAGGTAAAAATACCAACAGTAGGCTGATGAGAGCGACAAGGAATAAAAAAATGCTTTGAATGCGTTGTATCATAATATAGATGTTAGTATTGAGATATTAGTATTGAGATTCGTAACTCGCCAATCGTACTTCGTAATTTGTTAATCGTACTTCGTAATTAACCCGGCTACTTTTTTATCGATTGCAAAGGTAAAATCATTTTCTGATAATTGTGCGATGGGCAACCATCTTAATGCCTGTGCCCCTTCTTTTTTTTCTTCAAAATTAAAAGGTATTTCCGAAACGGGAAAACGAAATTCTTCCAGGGCTGTAAGTGTGTAATAAATACTGATCACCTGGCTATTGGGGTTAAAGGCCGAAGCCACAAAAAAATCGGTGGTGTAAAAATGCCCGCTCACTTCCACGGCAAGGTTCAATTCCTCTTTTATCTCCCGGACAATACATGCATGTGTGCCTTCCCCAAATTCAAGGCCGCCACCGGGCAATTTGGTGATCTCCTGTCCGTTAATATATTCATCCGAAACAAGTAAACACTTGTTTACAATCAATATCCCATACACCCGTACATTAAATTTTTTCATCATTTTTTTCTTTTTCAACACAGAGTTAACAGAGAAAACAGAGGTGCACAGAGTTTTTTAAATTATAGTAAGTGAGCCGAAGTTAAAATAAATTCTTCTCTGTGAAACTCACTAACCTCAGCGCCCTCTGTGTTGAAATATTCTTAATTTTTTTCCTTCTTGTGATGTTTTCCTAAAATCATCAGCAATAAAATAGGCAATAAAAACAATTCAGCAATTAAGGCCACAACAATAGTAATACAAATTAAAAAACCAAACAAAAAGGTACTCTGAAAGTCAGAAACCATCAGACTCATGAAGCCACCCACCAAAATAAAAGTAGTGAGCACAATGGGTTTGCCCGTTTCAAAATAAGTTCGTTTAAAGGCATAAAGCAAGGACTTGCCATAGCCCATTTCTATTTTCAGGCGGGATATAAAGTGGATGGTATCATCCGTTGCAATCCCAAAGGCGATAGAAAATATAAGGGAGGTGGCCGCTTTTAATTCTATTCCGGCAAAGCCCATAAAGCCTGCAATAATAAGCATGGGAATAAAATTGGGCAAAATAAACACCAGCACCATTCTCCAGCTCCGGTGCAGGAAATAGGTGAGGAGGGCTATGATTAAAATACTCCAGCCAAAACCCTGTATCATATTGTCTACCATGTATTCGTTGTTCTTGTCTAACAAAGCGGCCGCCCCGGTGATGCTGTATTTCACCAGGCTTGTATCTGTATTTGTTGCAATGAATTTTTGCAGGCCCAGGTTCAGTTCTTTTATTTTCAGGCTTCCCAGGTCCTGTATTTTCCCCGTAATCCGGGCACTTTTTCCGTCCACTGCAATGATTTTTTTCAGCTCTTTGTTTTTTCTGTTCTTAACAATGTATTTTTTTAGTTCTGTATTGTAATCCTCTTTTATGGGGAATTTATAAGCTGTTGTTTCCCCGTTGTTAATGGCTTTGTTCAGCGTTTTAGCAACAATGGCCGGCGAAAACATAAAACCTGTTCCATATTCTTTTTTAAGGTAAACATCAACACTATTTATTTGTTGCAACACTTCATAGTCCCATATTCGTTTAGAGGTATCTTTCACTTCAACATATAATTCAAAAGGCCTTACACCTGAATAGTATTTATCGAAATAATTAAAATCCTGCTTCACCTTTACTTCGTCCCGTAAATCTTCTAACAAAATATTGTTCACCTTTACGCGGCTTATACCCCATAAGGATAAAGTGAGGACAATTCCTGTAATCAGCAGTATGGCTTTTTGGTTGCGGAATATCCAGAACAGCATCGTCCGCATACGTGAATACGTCTTGTTGTTCTGGTCGTGCAATACAAGCATTTTTTTAGGGGTAAACAAATAAAGCAGCGCCGGAAGCAAAGTGTAACTGAGTATAAAGGCAATGGTAATTCCTATTGAAGTATAGATCCCAAAATCGCGGATGGGCTTTATGCTTGAAAACAATAAGGATAAGAACCCTACAACGGTGGTGATGAGAGTTAAAAAAGTGGGAAAGCCCACTTCCTTTTTTATGAGTTGATGGATGCGGGCCTTCTCTTCGCCTTTATTTAACTCTTCAAAATACTTGGTGAAATAATGCACCACATCGCTCATGCCGGCTATAAAAATCATGGTGGGCAGCATAACCGACATAATGTCTATAGGTTTGCCTATCATTCCCATGATGCCCAGCGTCCAGAAAATAGCCAGCATTACAATACTGATGGGTACTACAACCCCGTATACCGAACGGAAAGAGAAATAAAGAAAAACAACCACCAGTACAAAAGAAAGCCCCAGAAACACTATAAACTCATGGCTCAGTTGTTTCAGGTACACTTCCTGTGCAATGATTCTTCCCACAAAATGAACCTCATCAAACTTGTATTTTTGATAGGTCCTTTCTATACGCCGGGCCAGCGAATCGCTTTTTACTTTCGATAAATTATCGGCAGTTTTTATATAAATACAAAGCGATTGTGCATTTTTAGGAAAGATAGAACCGATCAGGTCATCAGAAGAATAAATGTTGAGCGAGTCTTCCTGGTATAGGTCCGGGTTTTCAACATGCAGGAGCGGCTTCTCAACAGGGCCCAGCAAGCCAATGGTTGTTGTTTTTAAATGAGTTGGCGAGACAATTGTTTTTACATGCTCAATCCTTTTTAATTCCCATGAAAGCTCATTGACTTTTTGAAGAAAATCCTTTTTAAAAATTCCTTTTTTGTTTTCAATCCCGATTAAAACAAATTCATTGTCGTGCTCAAATGTTTTTCTGAAATTTTCATAAAGGCTGAGTTCACTGTCTTCATTGGGGAAAAAAGCTTCAAAATCGTAATCGAACTTCAGCCCGCGTATAAAATACCCGCAGATAAACGTAAAAACAACAACCAGTAAAATGACGAGTTTACTCTGATTTTTCCGGGACAGGTGCATGAGTAACCACGTATTGCTATTCAGCCGATAAAAGTAGGTATTATGTGCCGATTATAAAATTACATTCACCCTGTTAAGATAAAAGCTTTTTCTTAAATTTAGCCAACTATTAACATTAATTTGCTCGTTATGAAAACAGCCTTGATAACAGGTAGTACCAGCGGAATTGGATTGGGCATTGCCCGCGAGTTTGCCCGGGAAAAGTACAACATTGTATTTAACGGGCTCGAAGCCAATGGGGCTGAAATTGCAGCAGAAGTGGGGAAAGAATTTGGAGTGGAGGTCTTGTTTTCGCCGGCCAATATGCTGAAACCCGAAGAAATAAAGGCGATGGTGGAAGAAGGAATTAAAAAATTCGGGGTGATTGATGTGCTGGTCAACAATGCCGGAATACAATTTGTTTCGCCGGTGGAGGATTTTCCCGAAGACAAATGGAACGCCATTATTGCCATCAACCTGAGTTCGGCTTTTCACACCACCAAACACGTCTGGACTAAAATGAAAGAACAGAAGTTCGGAAGGATCATTAATATAGCCTCGGCTCACGGATTGGTGGCCAGCGAGTTTAAAAGCGCTTATGTAGCCAGTAAACATGGCATTGTTGGTTTTACCAAAACCATTGCCCTCGAAGGCGCTCCCTTTGGTATTACGGCCAATGCTATATGTCCGGGTTATGTAAAAACGCCCTTAGTTGAAAAACAAATTATTGACCAGGCCAAAGCCCATAACATGCCCGAAAGCGAAGTAATCAGCAAAGTAATGTTGTATAAACAAGCCATAAAAGAATTTGTGAGTGTTGAAACATTAGGGAAACTCTCGGTGTTTTTAGCTTCCGAAACAGCTTCTACTATTACAGGAACCGCTATGCCGGTGGATGGTGGGTGGAATGCTCAATAGAATAGTTCATCAGTTTATTCGTTTAATAGTTCAGGTCAACGAATAAACTAATGAACGGATAAACAAATAAACTAGTTATAATGTCTAAACTATTTGCCCTGTTCAGAAGCATTTCCCACTTTATCAACCATAAACTATGGAAGGTAAGGCTGGACAAATTAGATAAAAAACAAGGGGCCTTAATCAAACAATTGAGGATATTTACCCTTTCTATAAAAGGCTTTAACGACGATAAATGTTTGTTGAAGGCTTCGGCACTTACCTATTATTTATTGTTTTCAATTGTTCCGGTGGTGGCTTTGTTGTTTGCAATTGCCAAGGGTTTTGGTTTTGAAAAAAAAATACAACAGGACTTGTTGCGGGATTTCAGCCAGAATGCAGATGTTTTAAAACAGGTGTTTGCTTATGCCGATACGATGCTCGAAAACACCAAAGGCGGGGTCATTGCCGGGGTCGGGGTATTGCTGTTGTTGTGGACGGTGATGAAACTGCTGGGAAGTGTAGAAGATTCCTTTAACGAAATATGGGAAATTAAAAAAGGAAGAGGCTATATACGGAAGTTTACCGATTACCTTTCTATTATGTTGCTGGCCCCTGTTCTGATTCTTTTATCAGGAAGCATCACCGTGTTAATTCAATCACAGATTGGAAATGCAGTGAACAGTGTAAGCTGGTTGCCAAATCTTGGAGTACTGGTGCAGATCCTGCTTAAACTGACTTCCCTGTTATTGGTAGCGGGCTTGTTTACATTCTTATACATGGTGTTGCCCAATACCAAAGTAACCTTTAAGTCTGCCTTTACAGCGGGTATTGTGGCCGGTGTTTTATTCGAACTATTAGAGTGGGCCTACCTTACCTTTCAAATTGGGGCCGTTCGTTACAACGCTATTTACGGAAGTTTTGCAGCATTGCCCCTGTTTTTAATCTGGGTGCAATACAGTTGGTTCATTGTTTTGTTTGGGGCAGAACTGGCCTTTGCGAACCAAAATGTAGACCATTATGAACTCGAAAATGAAATACAGGGAATTAGTGTAAGGTACAAACGGGTCATCTCCCTATTGGTTGCCAACACAGTGGTGAAAAATTTTATTGAAGGGCAAAGCCCCCTAACAGCAGCTCAGATAGCCAGTCAATTGGATTTGCCGATAAGGCTGGCGCGAAGTATTATATTTGATTTTACGGAAACTAAAATTTTTAGCGAAGTAAAAACACTGAATGAAAAAGAAATTGCTTATCAGCCGGGAATCAGTGATAGCAAGCTGACCGTAAAATATATTATTGACGCCCTGGATAAAAAAGGAGTGAACGAAATTCCGATTCATCTAACCAATGAATTGGATACCATTCATCGCCTGATGGATGATTTTGACGAAGTGCTATTGCAAAACAAAGGAAATGTTTTGGTGAAAGATATTTTATAAAAATTAAAACTGAAAAAAAATGAAACGTTTATTGATTACATTATTTTGTGTTACACTTTGCACATTTAACCTTGCTGCGCAAACCGATTTATTGGGCAACTGGGAATTGTGCAAAATAGTAAAACTTCCGGCTGATACACAGAACATTGACGCCCACAACGCTAAATACATAAAATATAATTTTAATTACAACAATACATTTGTGGCCTACCACGAAAAGGAAAAAGAAGAGGCGAGTGGGAAATGGGGCTTCGACCGGAAAGAAAATTCCATTAAAATAAGGAACCATACCTTTATTAAAAGCAAAACAGGTTTGGGAGATTTTAATATAAAACTTAGCCAATTGAATAAAACAGTTTTTATACAGGTAATAGAAGATAAAAAAGGCAAACCGCTGGAGTATTATATTTACCGGAAAATCCAGTAGGGAGTATTGATATTTTAGTATTGAGATATTAGATTTGAGTATTGAGATATTAGATTTGAGTATTGAGATATTAGATTTGAGTATTGAGATATTAGATTTGAGAACGGATAGCTTAACGTTTAATGTATATATCTCACATCTAATATCTCACATCTCATATCTCAATACTAATATCTCACATCTCATATCTCAATACTAATATCTCACATCTAATATCTCAATACTATAATCAGCGATCAAAATTGTATCTTTGCACGGTTTTTGTATTATTACCTTTAAAAATTAATGAGAAAAAAATTGCTTATAGTTTTAATTGTTGTGCAGGCAGTTTTTGCACTGGGGCAAAATAAGCTGGATGCTGCGGGTAAAAAACAAGGCTACTGGGTAAAAACCGACCCTAAAACCAATAAAAAAATTTACGAGGGAACATTTAAAGACGATAAACCCCAGGGTGTTTTTAAGTATTATTACCCGGATACAGACTCTCTGCGTACGACCATGAACTTTAAAAACGACGGCAAAATTGCTTACGCTACCATGTACCACCTGAATGGGAAACTACAGGCCAAAGGAAAATACATAGGCGAGCAAAAAGATTCTGTCTGGAATTATTACGACGAAACGGCGAAAATCCTTTCGTATGAAACCTATAAAGAAGGTAAAAAGAACGGTAAATCTGTTGTATACTTCTGGAGCGGAAATATATCGGAAGAAAAAAATTACAAATTGGGTTTATTGGACGGGCCTTTTAAACAGTATTACGACGATAAAAAAATAAAAGGAGAAGGCGCTTATAACAACGATCAGTTTATTGGAAAATGTTCCTTTTATTACCCCAATGGTGTGGCTGTTGCTACCGGTGTGTATGAAAAGGGCGGAATTAAAAAAGGGGTGTGGTTGTATAAAACCATTGAAAATAAAGTAGAAAGCAGGGAAGTATGGGTAAACGGAAAACAACTCAAAGAAAAAGAAGCCCAGGAATTTATAAAGAAAAATAAAATAGAAGATACGACTGAAAAAACAGGCGGTACAACAAAACAAAACCAGGTTAAAAAAAACAATAGCCCTGGTACTACTAAATCAAAGTCAAAGGATCAAAACGATGAGCAGTAAAGGAAAGGTGCTGGTGGCCATGAGTGGGGGAATCGATAGTTCGGTTACGGCAATGATGTTGCACGAACAGGGCTACGAGGTGATAGGAATTACAATGAAAACATGGGATTACCAGACATCCGGTTCTTCTAAGAAAGAAACCGGTTGTTGTAGTTTAGACTCCATCAATGATGCCCGTCAGGTGGCTGTTAACCTGGGGTTCCCGCATTATATATTAGACATACGCGGGGAGTTTGGTGATTTTATTATCGACAATTTTGTAGAAGAATATTTGGCCGGACGTACACCTAATCCTTGTGTACTGTGTAATACGCACATTAAATGGGAGGCCTTGTTGAAACGGGCCGACATGCTGGGTTGCGAATTTATTGCTACCGGCCATTATGCACAGGTGCGTGAAGAAAACGGCAGACAGGTCATTTCGAGAGGCTTAGACATGAACAAGGATCAGTCTTATGTTTTATGGGGATTGTCGCAGGCCAGTTTAAAACGCACCATTTTTCCTTTGGGAAAATACACCAAACCCGAAATACGTAAAATGGCAACGGAATATGGCTTTGATGAACTGGCCAATAAACCCGAAAGCTATGACATCTGTTTTATTCCGGACAATGATTACCGTGCTTTTTTAAAACACAAAGTAGACGGTTTGGAAGAGCGTGTGAACGGTGGAGATTTTATTTACAAAGGAAAAGTAATAGGTAAACACCGGGGTTATCCCTTTTATACAATAGGCCAGCGCAAAGGGCTCGAAATAGCTTTGGGCGAACCCGTTTTTGTTACTGAAATAGTTCCTGAAACAAACACGGTTGTGCTGGGCGATAAGGAAGACCTGGAAAGAAGGGAGATGTGGGTGCGTGATTTTAATTTTGTGAAATACGCCTCTTTGCCCGAAAACTACCAGACTTTAACTAAAATACGTTACAAAGATCCCGGTACCATGAGTACTGTGAATGTGGAAGGAAATTTATTGAATATTGTTTTCCACCAGCAGGTAAACGGCGTAGCACCCGGACAAAGCGCCGTGATGTATGAAGGGAACGATTTAATTGGCGGGGGATTTATAGCAAGAAAAATTTAGTTTATTTGTTCAACCGTTCTTTAGTTTATTAGTTCTGGAACCCAGGTAAACGAATAAACTTATAAACGAACAAACAAGTAAACGATTAAACGAAATAAACTATACTAAAATAAATGACAACAGCAGAAATACACACCGCAAAAGGAATTATGAAAGTAGAATTTTTTGATAAGGATACTCCTGAAACTGTAGCCAATTTTATAAAGCTGAGCAAAGAAGGTTTTTACAACGGTATAAAATTCCACCGGGTTATCCCTGATTTTATGGTACAGGCCGGGTGTCCCAATGGTATTGGCAATGGTGGCCCGGGATATTCCATTAAATGCGAATTAAACGGTGGCAATCAGTTCCACGACAAAGGGGTTTTGTCAATGGCCCATCGCGGAAGGGATACAGGAGGTTCACAATTTTTCATCTGCCACAACCGCAGCAATACACAGCATTTAGACCGGCAACACACTTGTTTTGGTAAAGTAGTGGAAGGCTTAGATGTTATTGACCAGATAAAACAAGGAGATGTTATTGAGAAGATTGTAGTGAACGAACAATAATTTTGTTCGTTCCAACTTTCTAACTAATTGCTTACCCCAACACTTACCAGTTCATTTAATTTTTCGGTAAAATACCCCGACATTTTATTGGTGTAATTTTTCATTTTATATTGTCCCACCCAGCGCAGGCCTTTTACAGCGTTGGTCAGAAATATTTCGTCGGCATTCATCAAAGCATTAAAGGCCAATGAAATTTCGTAACACAAAATCCTGTTTTGCTGGGCAATACTGATAATTTGTTTACGCATCACCCCGTCCACACAGCCTTCGGTTAAAGCCGGGGTGTACAGGGCGCCGTTCTTAACGATAAATACATTCGAGCTGATTGTTTCACACACATTGCCAAATTCATTTACAATCAGGCAATCGTCCATTTTAATGTCCTTTTTATAAATACCGGCCAACACGTATAACATAGCGTTACCGGTTTTAAGGTTGGACAATTTGTTCTTGTGTTTTTTAATATCATGAAACACTTCAATATTATAACCTGTTTCATTTAAGCGGTAACCGTCTTTTTCATCCAGGTCTTCCGTTTCAATTAAAAACGAAATATCATTGCTTTTCGGGGTATAAAAACCTCCGTCGTTTCTGAATATGGTCAACCTTACCCTGGCATCGTTTTCAAGCTTGTTTTCTTTTGTAAGGTTTAATATAAGCCGGCTGATGTTATCTGCGTTAAAATCAGAAGGAACATTCATTCTTAAAATAGTCATGCCCACTTTTATCCTTCTCATGTGATCGTTAATAAACATTACTTTGCCGTTCACCACCCTTATTGTTTCAAACAAAGCGTCGCCATACCTGAATGCCCTGTTGGCAAACGAAACAACCGGTTCATAAATACTGATGATATGCCCATTGTAATTGCAAAATGTGTCCTTCGCTACTTCCATTACTAAGTCAATTTTTTTAATATAAATTCTAAACTCTAAACGATCTCTCTAAGTATAAATTTAAGGATAATATCTAATTATTTGAGCGGCTGTTCAGATTTTATTGATTAGCGGTTAATCCCCCTTCTATCCATTTCAGCCTGGTACTCATCGGCATACTTTTGGTGTTGTTTATAAGTAGCCGAAAAATTGGAATAACCGGACAGGTCGGGCTTAGCGCAAAAATACAAATAATCGTGTTGGGTATAATTTAATACTGCATCAATAGCCTGAGTATAAGGCAGGCAAATAGGGCCTGGCGGCAGGCCTTTATTGGCGTAGGTATTGTAAGGTGAATCAATATCTTTATCACCATTCCGGACGCGTTGTATTTTGAAATCACCCAGGGCAAAAATCAGGGTGGGATCGGCCTGAAGCGGCATGTTTTGTTTTATACGATTAATATAGACTCCTGCTATTTTTTGCTGCTCTGTTTTTATTCCCGATTCACATTGAACTATGGAAGCGAGTATCATAATTTCAGATTGTGAATAAGTGGTTTTTTTTGCCAGGTTTTTTCTTTCTGCCGACCATAATTTTTTATATTCATTTTGCATCAATGCAAAAAAGTCTTCAAGATGGGTGGTCCACTCCATTTCATATACGCCCGGAATAAACAGGCTGCGGATACTTTCGCGGTTTAAACCGTATTTTTCATTCAGCAGTGCATCGTCATTCAGGTAATTTTCCAGGTCGTCCCTGTTAATTTCTAATTTACCCGAAATATCATTGATGATCTCTCCAATCGTACGATCGGAAGAATTAAAGGTGATTTTTACTTTCTCCTGTTTTCCGTTTTTGAGCATGGTAATCAATTGACGGTTGCTCATTGTTGAAGTTATGCGATAACGGCCCGCTTTAAAATTATCAGCCAGCTTCATTTGCCCGGCCAACCATTCAAATGAAGTATGATTGTCGATGATGTTTTCATCGTACAACAGGTTTTTTAAATCTTCATAAGTAGACCCGCTGGGTATCAATACAATCTTCGATTTTTTACCATCTAATTTTACATTTGTTTTAAAAGCCGCTTCGTAAGCCAGGTAGGTGCCTATTGCGGCCAAAGACAAAACAATGAATACAATTATTTTGAAGATTTTTTTAGCGCTCGAAGATTTTTTTGCCATATCAGGGAGAAATCACAGGGGATAAATTTACTACGAATTCGTGAATTATTAAGCATCCTGAATAAGGGATTAGTTCTTAGTTCAAAGTTCTTTGTTCTTAGTTAATTTCGGATAGCGAACAGGGTCTGGTTGAAATTAAAGGATAAAAGAGTTTTTAATGAATTTTATTCGTGCATTCGTGGCAAATTGTATTCTTAGATTTCCTTAAAAATTAATGTAATAATCTTTGGTGAGTTCTTTGTATTCATCTGTATACTCATGCCTTTCATCTTTTTCAATCACGATGGTGTTTTCTGAAAAAGAACTGGATTCAAATTCGAATTGCATGAGGTGTCTTTTTTCTGTATCCTGGTTGGCTTTGGTGCGAACGCGGGTTAAATTAGACAGGTGCAGGCCTTTGCTTTCGGCAATATTTCTGAATATCGAAGCTTCTTTATTGGGCAGGATCACGCAAAAACGCCCCTTTTTATCCAATAGTTTAACCACTCCGCTGATTAATTCCTCAAAAGGAAGAAGGTCGTTG
The DNA here is from genome assembly GCA_023251755.1 of Bacteroidota bacterium. Classification (GTDB taxonomy): domain Bacteria; phylum Bacteroidota; class Bacteroidia; order B-17B0; family Aurantibacillaceae; genus JAHEYF01. The sequence goes on along the minus strand of JAHEYF010000007.1, from coordinate 65,866 downwards.
TGCCGGGCATGTGTACGTTCCTCTTCGGCCGATTTGGAAGAATGACTAAAGTAGGGGGGATTGCTTACAATTAAATCGTAGCTGTGTTTTACCTTTAATACATAATCCTGTAAAGAAGTACAATAAACATTGATCCGTTCATTCCAGATGCAAAACCGTACATTTTCTGTGGCCTGTTCATAAGCACTGACTTCTATATCAATGGCATCAATCTGAGCGCTGCTTTTTTGAGCCAGCATCAGTGCTATAATTCCTGTTCCGGTACCGATATCAAGTATGGATTTTGCGCCGTTTGTTTTAACCCAGGCACCCAATAAAACAGCGTCGGTACCCACTTTCATTGCACACTTATCCTGCTGAATATTAAATTGTTTGAAAACAAAGGTTTGATGAGCCATAAACTTACATGCGCACAGATTTTCCTGAAAAATAGAATTTGTTATCTAAATATACAAAATATTGTGGTAATGACAGAAATAGTTTAGAGTGAGAGGGTGAGAAAGTGAGAAAGTGAGAAAGTGAGAGAAGAACATTTACCATCCTGTACCCTAACTTTTAAACTTTCCAACTTTTAAACCATCTACCCTCCAAGATACACTTCCAACAGCCCATCGGGAGCCTTGTAATAAATTGTTTTGTTGTCCCAGTCTATCTTATCAATAAAATCATCGGTAAAGGGAAGCAGGATTTCCCTGTCTTTATAAATGAGGGAGAAAATGGAGTGCTGAGGGAATTCCTGAATATCAATCACTTTGCCCAGCTCGCCTTCATTGGCATCAATCAGGGTAAAGCCTATTAAATTGTCTTCGTCTGATTCATCCGCTTCAAGGATGTGTTCTGATAAAACAGAAATATCTTTACCGGTTATTTTTTTTATTTCGGCTTCGGTATTTATGTTTTCAAGTTTAACCACCATTTTCCCGGCGGCCTCCAGTATATTTTCAACAAAAAACGGAGTGGGGGTGTTGTTGATTTCAATAAACAACATTTTAACCTGCTCAAAATCTATGTTGATGTTATTGTCGATAAACAACGATACCTGGCCTTTCAGGCCATGAGGCTTAATCAGTTTTCCTATTTTTGTTAGTTCAGGCATATAAAAAAAATCCCCTTACAGCTGTGTAAGGGGATAAAATAATAAATTTAAATACGATTAAGCATTGTTTTCTTCTGTAGAAGTTGTTTCTGCCGAAGGCGCTGCTGTGTTTTCCACAGCAGGAGTTTCTTCAGTAGTTTCTACAGCAACAGCTGCAGCAACTTTCGCGGCAACTTTCGCAGCTTTTGCTTCTTTTACCAATTTCTCAGCTTCCATACGTTTGGTCAGCGAAGTTTTTTCTGAATCAGACAGACGGTCTTTTTTACCGACAATCAGAGCGTCTTTTTCACTTTGCCATTTCGCAAATTTAGCTTCAACCTGCTCAGCGGTTAAAGCACCTTTTGTTACGCCTTCCAATAAGTGTTTTTTTAACAATACACCTTTGTAAGAAAGTATTGCACGACAAGTATCTGTGGGCTGGGCACCTTTTAATACCCAGTTTAAAGTACTGTCGAAGTTTAGATCGATTGTTGCAGGATTGGTGTTTGGATTATACGTTCCAAGTTTTTCAATAAATGCGCCATCACGAGGTGCACGACCATCCGCAACTACCACATGAAAGTAAGCATTGTCTTTCTTTCCGTGTCTTTGTAGTCTGATTTTTACTGCCATTGTTATTGATTTGTTATTATTCCCAATATTGGGATGGCAAATATCGGAAAAATATTTTAATACCCTCAAAAAAACTTTCGAAGATTATTAAATGGCCTTCGTATGCAAAAAAACAGTTTTGGGAGTATATTTTTTGCTATTTATTGCTAAATTTGCATATTAAAAGAAATATAATTGTTTATGAGCGACGAAAAAACCAAGAACGTCATATTAATTCCACTTGATTTCACGGAACAATCTCTTTTAGCTGTTGGCCAGTCCTACAACCTGGCGAGGTACACCAATTCAAAGATCATGCTTTTGCATGTTTATGAAAAACAGGGCGAAGAACGATTTGATGAAGTGACCAAATTAGCTAAAAAAACACAGGAAGAATCGGGTGTACAAACCGAATTCATGAATGTGAAAGGAAATATTTACAAGGAAGCCGTCAGGATTGCCGAGGAACTAAAAGCCACAATGATTATTGTAGGACTTGAATCGCACATGAGCCCCGGTGATGTACTGGGCCAGAGTGCCTCCAAATTTATCCGCGACAGCCCCTGCCCGATTATATCTATCCGTGGTAAAGACCACAGGGATGGATGCGAAAACATTTTATTGCCCCTCGATTTAACCAAGGAAACCCGCCAGAAAGTGGATAAAGCTGTTGAATTTGCAAGGTATTTTGGTGCTGCTATCCGTATTTTAGGTGTTTTTTCGGCAAAGGATGAAAAATACGAAAACCAGTTGCACGCCTATGCGCACCAGGTAAAACAATACATTAAAAGCAAAGGCATTGCCTGTACCAATAAAACCATTGTAAGCGATAACATTGCAGAAACAGTGGTTGAATACGCCAACAAAATTGAAGCAGATTTAATTATGATTATGACAAAGGCTGAATTGAGTATGAAAGAATTTTTTGTGGGGACTACCGCTCAGAAAGTTATTGATATTTCAAACATACCTGTGCTGAGCATCCGGCCACTTAAACGGGAGAGTGTTACCCACATGGGGATGTACGGGTAGAATTCGTTTACCTGTTCAATAGTTCTTAAGTTCATTTGTGTGATCCTCCATCAAAAAAGTGGAGGATTTTTTTTTAGAATAACGTAAACAAATGAACTATTAAACGGGTAAACTTTTGAACTTAGCTTGAATACTTTAACTTTGCACCCTTAATTTTTATTATGGAAATCCCGAAAACATACAGCCCGAAAGCAGCAGAAGACAAGTGGTACCAGTATTGGTTGGATAAAAAATTCTTTAAATCCGTTCCTGATGAAAGGGAACCTTATACCATTGTGATCCCTCCTCCCAATGTAACAGGTGTGTTGCACATGGGGCACATGTTAAACAATACCATACAGGATGTACTCATTCGCAGGGCAAGAATGCTGGGCAAAAACGCCTGTTGGGTTCCGGGAACCGACCATGCAAGTATAGCTACCGAAGCCAAAGTGGTAAAACTATTAGCCGATCAGGGGATTAAAAAATCTGATTTGACCCGCGAGGAATTTTTAAAACACGCCTGGGACTGGAAAGAAAAATACGGTGGAATTATCCTGGAGCAATTAAAAAAATTAGGTGCCTCCTGCGATTGGGACCGTACTCGCTTTACCATGGAAGAGGACCTGAGCCAGGCGGTGATTGATGTTTTTATTGATTTATACAACAAAGGACATATATACCGCGGTGTGCGGATGGTGAACTGGGATCCGCAAGGGCTTACCGCTGTAAGTGATGAAGAAGTAATTCACAAAGAAGTAAACTCCAAATTGGTTTACGTTCGTTATAAAATTGAAGGAAGCAATGATGAGTGGATCACCATAGCCACCACCCGCCCCGAAACCATATTGGGTGATACCGCTGTTTGTGTGAACCCCAATGATGAACGATACCAACACTTAAAAGGTAAAAAAGCCATAGTGCCTGTTGTTAACAGAGCTGTTCCAATTATTTTTGACGATTATGTGGATGCCGCCTTTGGTACCGGTGCTTTAAAAGTAACCCCGGCCCACGATATCAATGACTACAACCTTGGGATTAAACACAAGCTGGAAGTAATTGACACCCTTACCCAGGAAGGAAAATTAAGTGAGGCTGCTCAGTTTTACATTGGAGAAGACCGTTTTGCCGTGCGTAAAAAAATAGTAAAGGATTTAGAAGAAGCCGGGCATATTGTTAAAGTAGAAGACATAAAAAACAAGGTGGGTTATAGCGAACGAACAGACGCTGTGATTGAGCCCCGCTTAAGTATGCAGTGGTTTTTGAAAATGGACAAGATTTCGAAACCTGCATTAGACAATGTATTGAACGGAAACATTAAATTGATTCCCGATAAATTTTTGAACACCTATAAACACTGGATGGAAAATGTACACGATTGGTGCATCAGCCGCCAGTTGTGGTGGGGACAACGCATTCCGGCCTGGTACGACAACAAGGGAAACACCGTTGTTTGCCGGACACAGGAAGAAGCTTTCTCAAAACTCTCAACTCTCAACCCTCAACTCTCAACTACTGAAGTAAGGCAGGATGAAGATGTTTTAGACACCTGGTTCTCCTCCTGGTTGTGGCCGATAACTGTTTTTGATCCGTTTGTGATAAGCAAAGGAGTGAAATACGCGAACAATGATTTGCAGTATTATTACCCAACCGATGACCTTGTAACAGCCCCTGAAATTCTTTTCTTCTGGGTGGCGCGCATGGCCATTGCCGGTTACGAATGGATGGATGAAAAGCCTTTTACGAACGTTTACTTAACGGGAATTGTTCGCGATAAGCAGGGCAGGAAAATGAGCAAGTCTTTGGGTAATTCGCCCGACCCATTGGATTTAATTGCTAAATATGGTGCCGATGGGGTAAGGGTAGGTATGCTCTTAAGCTCACCCGCAGGAAACGATTTATTGTTTGACGAAAGTTATTGCGAGCAGGGAAGAAACTTTGCCAATAAAGTGTGGAATGCTTTCCGTTTGATAAAAGGTTTTGAAGTAGGGGATGTGGCTCAGAGCCAGGCTGCACAAAGCGCTATCACCTGGTTCGAAAATAAATTAAGCGAGCAGCTGGAAGTTATTAACGACCATTACAGCAAATACCGTATGAGCGATGCCCTGATGGCCACTTATAAATTGGTGTGGGACGATTTCTGTGCCTGGTACCTTGAAATGATCAAACCTGAATTTATTGAGGGCAAGGCGCAGCCTATTGATAAAACAACCTACGAAGCAACTATTGCTTACCTTGAAAGCCTACTGAAAATTATGCACCCCTGGATGCCTTTTATTTCGGAAGAACTATGGCATCTGTTAAAAGAAAGAGCCGAAATGGAATGTATAATTGTTAGCGAATGGCCCAAATCGGGTTTGAACAACCAGGTTTTGTTGCAGCAGTTTGAAGATTGTAAAGAAGTGATCACTTCTATACGAAATGTGCGCCAACAGAAGCAAATATCACCAAAAGAGAAATTGGAACTGGTGGAAAAATCGGACTCTCAAGGTGGTTTTTACGATGCGGCAGTGGTTAAGTTGGCCAATCTATCTTCATTAAAGTATTCGAACGAAAGAATAGAAAATGCTTTTAGTTTTGTAATTAAATCATCCGAATATTTTGTCCCTTTAAATCTGAACATTGATGCTGTTGCTGAAAAGGAACGCATCAGCAAAGAAATTGAATACAACAAAGGTTTCTTAAAATCGGTACAGGCTAAATTGGCGAATGAACGATTTGTAAACAATGCAAAACCCGAAATATTAGACACCGAACGCAAAAAACAAATGGACGCTGAAAGTAAGATTAAAGCATTGGAAGATCAGTTGAAAGCGCTTTAATTAGCCGATGTGATGATTAGCTGATTAGCTGATTAGCTGATGGGGAGACAGGTAAATGAAAAACTGATAATTGATCGTATTGAAAATTTGAGGATGGATAAAGAAAATCTAAATTCTAAAAAATACTTACTACCAACTACTTGTTACCAGGGCCCCATCTCAATACTAAAATCTAACATCTAACATCTAACATCTAACATCTAACATCTAATAATGCTTGGACTAAAACTCCCTACTGACCCGCGCTGGGTAAACATAGTAGAAAAAAACATAGAAGAAATACTCACCGATCACGCTTATTGCGAGCAGAAAGCAGCAAGCAATGCTATTTCATTATTGGTGAGTTATCCCGAACATACAGATATGGTAGATACTTTACTGAGTATTGCCAAAGAAGAACTCACCCATTTTGAAATGGTTCATCAGAAAATAAAAGAGCGCGGTTATAAACTGGGAAGAGAAAGAAAAGATGAATATGTAAACGATTTGTATGGCTTTATGCGCAAAGGTTATACACGAAACTATGTATTGGTAGACCGCCTGTTGTTTGCAGCGCTGATTGAAGCCCGCAGTTGCGAACGATTTAAACTGTTGAGCGAAGAAATTGCCGACGAAGATTTAAGAAATTTTTACAAAGAATTAATGATCAGCGAAGCCGGCCATTACACTACTTTTATCGGCTTTGCCCGGAAATACGGAGCAGGACATGACATTGACAAACGCTGGAAAGAATGGTTAGACTTTGAAGCCGGTGTTATTGGTAAGTATGGAAAAAAGGAAACCATGCACGGCTAAAAATATGTTTGTATTAAATGCAGGGTCTTAATTTGACGAATAACAATAATTTAATAGGGATTTTTATTGCGTTTATCTATAAGTTTTATAACTTTAAAGAAAAAAATTGCTTATGAACTTACAACCTTATTATCAAATGGTGGAAAAATGTATTTCCGCTTTTGGAATTGACCCTGTTTCCTGCCGGGGAGAACAGGAAGGGCAATGGAACCTTACCCGTGGATCTGCATCCGTATGGGTTGATGTATGGAATATAGATACAGAACAGGGCCCTTTGGGGTATTTTCAGTGCATGGCCCCGGTAATTGAATTACCTGCCACCAATGTGGATAAATTTTGCCAGGAATTGCTTGAAATCAATCATACGTTATATGGTGTGGCCTTTACCATTAACGAAAACTGGGCCTATATAAAAATAATAAGGGAAGTAGAAGGGCTGGAAGACAGCGAAGTATCAGCTACAATGAACCGTGTTGGTTTTTACGCCGATGATTACGATGATAAATTAAAAGCTAAATATGGTGTTATAACCGGAGGAAGAGGTTAATAATACCAGGTTCAAAGTTCAAGATTCAATATTCAAAGCCATCCTTTAGGGGTGGCTTTTTTATTAAAGCGGTTGGTATTGAAATTACCGGCCCGTATACCTTCGTTTATTGCCCCCAATAAATAAACATCAAAAGTTAATAAATGTAGTAAGAGTACTTTTTGCTGTTGTTATTAATTCAATATATTTGTATATATACTTTATTTGCAAGTAAACAAGACCCAAATTCACCTGCAATGAACAACCACGTAAAGATCGAAAACCTTGATGCAACCCTGCTTCAACTGAAGGGAGAAGGGAAATCGTTGTTGCTTAGTGCGAAGTATGTAAGGGATAAATATGCATTGCCTTTGCCCGAAGCATTGGATATTATTTTAGGTTCAGCGGTCTGGAAAAACAAACAGGGTGATTTTACAAGCGATGCCGGACAGGAGTTTTCAGGGGGCAGGGCTCAGGATTCGGATATTCATGCGTCGGTGAATGAAGTGAACAATAGCGCTTCTCAGGCCCCACGTGAAGAAAATAAAGACCGTCCGGTATTAGCGGGTTCTTTTTTTTCGGCTCAAAAATTAAAAAAAGCCAATCCCTCCAAATTATTGAAAAAGTTTTTAAGCTGGGTAAAACAATGGCCCACTAAAACTTCTTAGGTTTTATATTTACTTCAAACCCGTTTTATACTTCTCAATCGCTTTCCGCACCGATCCATTTTTTAACAACAGGTCTTTGGCAAGTTCGTAATCGATGTTCAGGTTGCGGGCAATCATATTGGTGCCACGGTCAACCAGCTTGTTGTTGCTGAGTTGCATATCCACCATTTTATTTCCCTTTACCCTTCCTAATTTAATCATAACCGAAGTGGAAATCATATTGAGCACCAGCTTTTGAGCGGTGCCTGATTTCATACGGGTAGAGCCGGTTACAAACTCAGGCCCCACAACAACTTCAACAGGGTAGCGGGCTGTTTGGGCCAGCAGGCTTCCGGCATTGCAGCTAATACCCCCGGTAACAATATTATTTTCGTTGCATTTTTTTAAACCACCAATAACATAAGGGGTACTGCCCGATGCGGCAATTCCGATAACTACATCCTTGCTGTTTATCCTGTATTTTTTTAAATCTTTCCAGGCCTGCAATTCATCGTCTTCGGCAAACTCAACGGCTTTGCGTATAGCTTTGTCGCCGCCGGCTATAAGGCCAATTACAATACCCTGCTCAATACCATAAGTAGGGGGGCATTCCGAAGCATCCACAATACCCAGTCTTCCGCTTGTTCCGGCGCCAATGTAAAACAACCTTCCACCACTGTTTAATTTAGTTGCAATCGCTTCAACCAGGGCTTCAATTTGAGGAATGGCTTTTTCAACCGCCAGGGGCACCGTTTTATCTTCCCGGTTCATGTTACGGAGCAATTCGGAAACACTCATTTGTTCCAGGTTATCGTAAAAGGAATCGGCTTCGGTGGTTTTTTCTGTTGGATGTTTCATGTAATTTAAAAGTTAGAAGTCAAAAGTTAAAAGCAAAAGAGTTACCCCGGTTTTGATTAGTTCCCTTCTGCGTATCTGACATAAATAAAAATTGAGGTATTATTTTTATTTGATATACTCCTCAAAGGAAACCCCTTTTTTAAATTCAGGGGAATAAATGTATTGTTTAATGAACTCGGCCCATTCCCAATGGTTTTTACCACTGTGCAGGATGGCCGAATCAAAGGCTTTTCCAAAATGTATTTTCACAGTGTTCCCCCTTTGTCTGAACATTTCATCGGGCAAAAAAAGCATTTCAATATTTGCTTTTATTCCCAGGCCTTTACGGATATTGGCAAAGCGGTAAAAGAAACCTGAATTTTCGCCTTCAATAAATGCCGGAACAATCAGGCGTTTGTGATCGATGCCCTGTGTAACAAAACTTTTTTTCCATTGCAGGTCTTTTATAACCCCCTTTTTTTTACGGGAAACCAAACCGGCCGGAAAAAACAATACAGCATCTTCAGTAGAGAGTACCTGTTCAACATTGCGCAGCGAGCTGGCTGAAGTGGAACGGACTTTATTTACGCCCACAAATACATCACCATAATTCTTCAGGTTTTTCAATACATCGTTCACTACAAAATGAACATCGGGTCTTATTTCACCAACAGCTTTCACTAAGGCCATACCATCTAAACCACCCAACGGATGATTGGCCACCACAATAACACCATTGGTTTTAGGCACATGGTGGGGGTTAACGGACTCGATGTTGGCGCCTAATTTTTCGAGGCCTTTGCTGTTGTATTCAAGTCCGTAATAATCTTTTATTTCATGCATGATCTGGTTGATGTCCTCTTCATGCAATTTGCTTTTTAACCAGTTCAATACTAAGCGGGGCATCCACTTTTTTAAGGAGGGTGCTTTTTCGGCTAAGACTTTTTCAACGTCAATAAATTTTTTGTCCATCATACATTTATACCACTAAGGCACTCAGGGCACAAAGGGGCACTAAGTTTTTTATTTTCTTCTCTTATTTTTTGGCTCTTAATTTAACTACACTTGTTTGTTTCAAACAAAGGTCTAATCCTAACCGGAATCGTTCTTTTGGCCCCAGGCTTTTAACTTTTCACTTCTAACTTAAACTAAACCCTGATTCCAAACACACACACATCATCCACCTGTTCATAGCTTCCTTTCCAGTTTTTAAAGGCTGTATCCAATTCTGCACATTGTTGTTTCATGGGCAACACAGCAATACGTATGAGTATCTCTTTAAATTGTTTGTACATTAATTTTTTTCCTTTTTCGCCACCAAACTGATCGGCATAACCATCGGTAAACAAATAAATACAATCACCTTTTTGCAGCTGGAATTTATTGTTGCTGTATTTTTTCACTTCATCACTAACCGAACCAATGGCTTGTTTGTCGGCGTTAATCACCTCTAATTGTTGTTGCCGGACAATGTATACAGGGTTGTTGGCCCCGGCGTATTGCAATTCCAGACTATTGGCATCAATGGCAATTAAAGCCAGGTCCATTCCGTCCCTTACTTTGTTTTCGGAAAGGTTTTGGTTCAGGGTAGCGATGACATTTTTATTTAAAAAATCGAGTGCCTGTGCAGGGTTGTTGACCTGGCTTTCGCCGGAGGATTGTTTTAAAAAACTGTTTCCGATTAAACTCATAAAAGCCCCCGGCACACCGTGCCCGGTGCAATCGGCCACGGCTAACAAGGCAACACGGGTATTGCTGTCTTCTTTACTGGTGGTTGTAACAGATGCAGCCCAGTAAAAATCACCGCTTACAATATCGCGGGGCTGGTAATACACAAAGTAGTCTTTAAATAAATCGTCCATTAATTGTTTGGGCGGCAACAGGGCTTCCTGTATACGTTTGGCGTAACGTATACTGCTCAATATCTCGTGGTTCTTTTCCTCTATCTCTACTTTTTGTTTTTTTATTTCAGAGGTGCGTTCTTCTACTTTTCTTTCTAATTTTATATTGGCATCTGTTTTCAACAGGTTTACTTCTTCAAGGCGGTGCAGGGCCTCGTCTTTAAATTCTTTAAAGCGGTCGATAACGGCAAGTGTAAGCAACAACACTTCAAAAGCCGAACCAAGTTGTATACCGTAATCGGTGAGCGGGTTGGGGCGTACAAGCCCAAAGTTTTTCATTACAAATAAAAATACACTGATGATAAGTACGATAAAGGCGAGTCCAAAAAAACGGGCCGGCTTGTAATTTTTACGCCAGATGTAAATGGAAGTGGGGATAATAAGTATGTTGAGTATTAAGGCAATTACATTAATAGTTAATACAGAAAATACGTAACAGGCATTGTTATCGATCCAGGCCATAACAGCCGGAACAATGGTAAAGAGCCATAGAAAATGATAGTACCTGTGGATGCGTGGTAAGTACTCTTCTGTTTTTAAAAAGACGAGGGCAAATTTTAATAAAAAGAAAATAGAAAGGGTAGCGAATATGGGATTGGCATGGTTGGCCAGGAACACGGAACCGGGCCATAAATACTCAAAACCAATACCGGTTAAGGACAATTGAAGAAACATCAAACCAATGAGGTAAGCGATGTAGAGCAGGGTGGGCTTATCGCGCAGGACAAGGTAAAAGAAGACGTTGAGCAATAAAGCAAAAATGATGATACCGAAATACAAACCAAAAATAAGTTGTTCGTTGTCGCTGGCGTATTGGAAGTGTTTTGGGTCGCCAAAATTAATGGGGACGTGAAACTGCTCCCCGCTGTTTTGCACATTGAGGTAAAAATTAGTGGTGGTTTTTGGTAATAAGGAAACAGGGAATTGAAAATACCGGCTGTTGTTAAAGCGTTGCTGAAAATGGAAATAATCGCCGGTGCGCTGGTGAATGGTATCGCCGGAAGGCGTGATGCTGATCAGTTCTACGATATCGATGTTGGGGTTTTTTATTTCAAGGACTTCGTTTTGTATTTGATCGCTGGCATTGTACACCGAAAACCTGAACCAGTAGGAGGAATTGTTGAACCCAAAATTAGGGACATCCGATTCGGGTGCTGCAAACTGACTATGACTGATGGCATTTAAACTAAGCGACTTTGTCTTGTCTTCAATAAACTGAAGGTGTTGTTTGCCCAGTTGAGTGTGTGAAAAATTCTTATCGACCAGTACCGCTTGTTGTGCTATTGTTTTGGTTAGGGCAAAAATAAAAAATAGAATTAACTTTAACGCAACACCATTTGTTTGTTTCATCCAAAGGCGCAGAGGCGCGAAAAATTTAATCGTAAACGGAATCACGCTTTTAACTTTTGACTTTAACTTTTTTAAATAATTTCAAGCAAAGGCGCTAAGCCGCAAAGTTCGAAGTGAATTTTTTCGTAACCGAAATCACTTTTTGGCTTTTGGCTTATTACTTTTGACTTCTCAATTTTTAAATAACATTAACTATATATTTCTTTTTTAGCTGCTAATAAAGTATTTTTTAATAAAGAGGCAATGGTCATAGGTCCCACTCCTCCGGGAACAGGGGTGATGAAGGAACACTTAGGGGCTACTTCATCAAACTTCACATCGCCTTGTAATTTAAAACCTGATTTAGTTTCAGTACTGGCTACACGGGTTGTACCCACATCAATCACCACTGCGCCTTCTTTTACCATATCTGCTTTTACAAATTCGGGGCTGCCCAATGCACAAATCAATATATCGGCTTTTTGTGTATGCGACTTCAGGTTTTCGGTTTTGCTGTGGCAAAGGGTTACCGTGCAATTTCCGAGTAAAGTATTTTTAGCCATCAGTATACTCATAGGCGAACCAACAATATGGCTGCGACCAACAACTACACAGTGTTTACCGGATGTTGGAACATGGTAACGCTCCAGCAACTGCACTATGCCGTAAGGTGTAGCTGATACGTAACAGGGAAGGTTGAGTACCATTCTTCCAACATTTATAGGATGAAAACCATCCACATCTTTTTGGGGCAAAACTGATTCTATTACTTTGTGTTCATTGATCTGACGGGGCAGGGGAAGCTGAACAATAAAACCATCCACATCTTTATCGTTATTGAGGTTGGCAATGGCCTGTAGTAATTTTTCTTCGGTCACATAATCCGGGAAACGAAGCAATGTAGATTTAAAACCCACTTTTTCACAAGCCTTAATTTTACTTGCTACGTAGGATTCACTCCCTCCGTCGTTACCCACTAATATAGCCGCCAGGTGAGGTGTCTTCCCCCCTTTGGCTTTAATGGCTTCTACCTCGCCTGCTATTTCAGCAAGGATGTCCTGTGCTACTTTTTTTCCGTCTATTATTGTCAAGAGTATATGTTTTTTGTAGTTGGTAGCAGGTATCAGGTATCAAGTACAGGTACCTGCGACCTGCTACTTAGTACTTGCTACCTTATCGGCCCATCTTCGGCATATTCCGCATCATCTTTGCCATCGCATTTTTATCCTGCATCATGCGCATCATTTTACGGGTTTCATCAAACTGCTTAATTAATTTGTTTACTTCCTGTATATTGCTGCCGCTTCCCTTTGCAATACGGGCCCGGCGCGAACCATTAATTATATCCGGGGTTTCGCGTTCTGCGGGGGTCATCGAATGAATGATGGCTTCGATGTGTTTAAAAGCATCGTCGTTGATGTCCATGTCTTTTACGGCTTTACCAACACCCGGAATCATCCCCACCAGGTCTTTGATGTTCCCCATTTTTTTAATCTGTTGCAATTGCCCAAGAAAATCGTTGAAGCTAAACTGGTTCTTGGCAATTTTCTTTTGCAGTTTACGGGCTTCTTCTTCGTCAAATTGTTCCTGTGCACGTTCAACAAGGGTTACCACGTCGCCCATTCCCAAAATACGGTCGGCCATACGCTCGGGATAGAAGATGTCGAGGGCATCCATTTTTTCGCCGGTACCAATAAACTTAATGGGTTTATTAACTACCGATTTAATGGACAAAGCAGCCCCACCACGTGTATCACCATCGAGTTTGGTAAGGATAACCCCATCAAAATCGAGGCGCTCGTTAAAGGCTTTGGCTGTGTTTACAGCGTCCTGCCCGGTCATGGCGTCTACAACAAATAATATTTCCTGTGGTTCAATTGCTTTTTTTACTTCGGCAATCTCGTTCATCATTTGCTCATCAACAGCCAGGCGACCGGCGGTATCTATGATCACAATGGAGTTCCCGCTTTCTTTGGCATGTTTTATCGCCCTTTGTGCAATGGAAACAGGGTCTTTACTTTCGCGGTCGGAAAATACATCTACACCAATCTGTTCGCCCAATACATGCAACTGGTCAATAGCTGCGGGACGGTAAACGTCGCAGGCAACGAGCAATGGTTTTTTACCTTTTCTTGTTTTTAAGTAATGCGCGAGTTTACCCGAAAAAGTAGTTTTACCCGAACCCTGTAAACCGCTCATTAAAATAACGGTGGGGTTACCGGTCAGGTTGATGTCTTCTTTTTGCCCCCCCATCAATTGCGTTAATTCATCGTGGGTGATCTTCACCATTAACTGGCTTGGAGATATAGCGGTCAGCACATTTTGTCCCAGTGCTTTTTCTTTAACGGTATCGGTAAATTGTTTGGCAACTTTGTAGTTCACGTCGGCGTCCAATAAAGCCTTGCGGACTTCTTTCAGGGTTTCGGCAACGTTGATTTCGGTTATTTTGCCCTGGCCTTTTAAAATTTTAAAAGCCCTGTCGAGCTTATCACTTAAACTATCAAACATGTTTTGTTAAATTGAGGGTATGATTAAAATTCTTTTTTCGCAAAAAGAAGCTCAAATATAGCAATTTTAGGCGGATGCTTAAAAACAAAATGCCGGGTTTTTCCCGGCATTTTATCTATTTACAAAGCTGTTTTAGCATTCAGTTAATACCCAAATACATCTTTCAGGCTAAGGAAACTAACTTTCCCATAGCTTTCCAATGTTTTCATGTCAAGGTTTTCTTTTTTACCCAATACCAATATGGTCATGGCTTTGCCTTTCACATTGTTTTCCTGGAATTTTTTAATGTCTTCAAAACTCATGGCCGGTACTTTGGCAAACCAGTCTTTGCGAAGGTCGTAAGTTAAGCCTAATTTCTTCGCACTTTCATAGTTAAACAAGATGGCTGCCTTTGTAACCCGTTCGGTACGTATGCCACTAATAATGGCTTCTTTGGCAGAATTAAACATCACTTCCGATTTGGGCATGTCGTTCAGCAATTCCGACATGCCTTTCATGGCTTCCGGTAATTTATCGGCCTGTGAACCAATGTAAGCAGAGAGGTAATAAGGTTTATTTTTTTTAGAAGGTTCGCGGTAACGTGAATTTACCGAATAAGCCAGGGCCCTTGACTCACGGAGTTCCTGGAACACCACACTTGACATACCTCCACCAAAATACTCGTTGTACAAACGTATTTCAGGTGATTTGGCCGGCTCGTACAATCCGCCTTTGGCCATCATAATTATTTCGGCCTGTTTCATATCGTAATCAACCACCAAAACGGAGTTGCCTGTTTCCTGTTCTTTAAAATCAAGCTCTGCAGGTACCGGTTTTAAGGGCAATACTAATTTGTGTAATGATTCAAGGGCCGTTTTTAATTCTTCGGTTGATTTTGTACCATAGTATAGAATATGGTGTTCATAGCTTTCGAGGGCTTTGATTTTTCCGGTCAATTCATCAGGGCTTAATTTTTTTAATTCCTCTTCGGTTAAGATATTGGTAAATGGATTTTTCATTCCATACACCCCGTAATTATACAATGCCTGGCGCAAGATGGTCCCTTTGTTTTTCTTGGCGTCATCACGTTTTTTCAAGGCATCTTCCACTAAGTTTTGTAAAGCCTGTGCTTCGGGTTTAGGATCATTTAACAGGCTTTCGAAAAGTTGTACGGCCTTGTCAAAATTTTCGCTCAGGCCATTTAAGCTAACGTATACCTGGTCGTTTGAATTAAACACATTGAAAGAACAACCTAATTTATAAAACTCCTGCTGGATTTCTTTTGGAGAGTATTTGGATGTTCCGAGGTAAGGCAGGTAATCAATGGCAATGGGCAATATTTTATCGTTGTTGCTTCCCATCTCAAATACATAATACAAATCGAAAGTCTGGTTTTCGTTGTTTTTGTTGTAGGTTACCGGCACCACATTTTTTACGGAAAAACGCTGAATGTCTTTATCGTAATCAATAAACACAGGTTGTACCTCGGTCGGTTTTTTATCTACTATGCTTTTCAAAAAAGGCGACTGATCGTCGCGGTTAACCGAAACAGGCGTAATTTCAGGCTTTTCAACCTTCTCTACGTTTTTATCTTCTCCCGATCTTTTATACACCACCACGTAATTGCTGTTGTAATTTTTCTTTGCAAAATCAATTATTTCCTGTTTGGTAATTTTTGATAAACGTTCCAATTGAGCAATGTAATTTTGCCATTTAATATCCGCTGTAAAGGCATTCACCATTTCCATGGCGCGGCTGTTATTGGTTTCGAATTGTTTTGTTTGCTGGTATTTTAAATCGGTAATAATAGCAGGCAATAACCAATCGGGGAAGTCGCCTTTTTTAATTAGTTCAATCTGATCGAGTATTAATTTGGTGACCTCTTCTAATTTTTGTCCTTCTTTTGCTTCGCCATACAAACCATGTATGGAATAATCTTTCATGGCGTAATCAAAGGAGCCTGAGCTCAGTACTTTCTGGCTCTGGTTCAGGTTTAAATCCATTAAACCGGCTTTGCCATTACTTAATACAAGGCTGATGAGTTTGATCATATCCGCTTCCCGGCTGCCATTGCCATCAAAACGAAAGGCCATCATTAAATTTTCGGCATCGGGCCCAAACACTTCTTTAACTATCGGGCCAACAATTGGTTTTTCGGGTGTAAATTTGAAAGGCTCAACAGGTTTTGAAGCCATGCCGCCAAATTTAGCTTCCACTAATTTAATTACCTGATCTGGGTCAAAATCACCACTTAAACAAATGGCCATGTTGTTGGGTACATAATATTTTTGGAAGTATTTATTGATTTCCTTCATCGAAGGATTTTTAAGGTGTTCAATGGTACCGATGGTAGTTTGGGTTCCGTAAGTATGGTGTGGGAACAAAGCTGCGTTCATGGTTTCCCAGGTTTTGCTGCCGTCGTTGTCGAGGCCCCTGTTCTTTTCTTCGTATACAGCTTCCAGTTCGGTATGAAATAAACGCAGGATGGGTTTCCTATAACGTTCTGCCTCAAGGGTCAGCCAGTTTTCAAGCTGGTTCGAAGGGATGTCGTTTACATAAACTGTTTGTTCAACAGAAGTAAAAGCATTGGTTCCTTTGCATCCGAGTGAAGAAGTCATTTTATCGTATTCGTTGGCAATGGCATATTTAGCGGCCACACCCGAAACACTGTCGATTTGATGGTAGATTTTTTTACGTTGTGCGGCATCTTTTGTTTTGCGGTACACTTCGTATAAATCTTCAATTTGTTTAATGAGTGGTTCTTCTTTGGCAAAGTCAAGGGTACCGTATTTATCAGTTCCTTTAAACACCATGTGTTCGAGGTAATGGGCCAGACCCGTTGCATCCTTGGGATCGTTTTTACTGCCTGCTTTAACAGCAATATAGGTTTGAATACGCGGGGCATTTTTATATACACTGAGGTATACTTTTAAACCGTTTTTAAGGGTGTAAATGCGGGCATTTAAAGGGTCGTTTACAGCAGTTTCGTATGCTGACTGAGTGGCTCCTTTGGTGGCGGGGGCCGGGGCTTTACTTTGCGAAACAAGCGATGTGCTTGCCCCTAATGTAAATACCAATGAAAGTGTGAGTGATTTTAATAAACGGGTGTGTGTGATCATAAATAAATTTTAAGACCTTAAATGTAATAAGTTTTTGGAATATTTGACCAGGTTTCCGTTTATTAGTTTAATTGTTCTTTTGTTCAGTAGTTTAAGTTTACCTTGAAACGAATGAACGAGTAACTATTAAACTGATAAACGTTCTCCAATCAACTCAATCAACTTTTTTGCTTTAAGGCCATTGTTGTAGTTTTCTCCCAAAACTTTAATGCGTTGATGAATTGTATCGTTAGAGAAACCCATAGTAAAATAAGTATGAATGGTTTCAATAATCTGTTCGGGTGTATCGGCCAATAAACACAAATCGTCTAAACCAGTACCATGCACCATTTTAGAGTTGCAAACACAAAAACGTCCCGAATACAATACGTTCAATAGCTTTAGTTTTAAGCCCGTAGCCTGGTGTGTGTATAAACAATGCAGTTGTGCATTGCTGATGAGTTTTTCCATTTCCAGTTCATCCGGGTTTTCAATCAGGCGAGTGTTTTGATATTGGTTAATCAGGTTTTTTAGGGCAGGAGCAGGATTTAAGCCGGCAACAATAACAGGATAAGTGATTTTTGAAAATACATTTTGAATAAGGAATTCAAGGGCAAGGCTATTTTCGGCAACCGATAAATTACCGTGGTACAGTATATAATCACCTTTACCGATATGGCTGTTGACCTGGTTGTTGGGGTGAAAACTCGGAAGGTATTCAACCCGCGTAGCCGGGTACTTTTTTTGAAAATAAATGTTGTCTTCTTTAGAAACAGTAAGTATTAAGGAAGCATCGGCTACAATAGCTTCAAAGTTCTGCAACTTCTTTGCTTCACGCTGAAAATAGAGTCGTTTCCATGCATTTTTTTCAGCTCCGGCCAAATGCAGGTAATACTCATGTTCAATATTGCTTTCCCTGAAAATTTTATACCTGTTTTTTAATTGTGGGTCTTGCATCAGTGAACAGGTATGCAAACCTTCAAACAATATAGGGAAATCATTTTTCAGCAGGTTTTGTAATAAGAGAGCTGATTGCCTTGATTTAACAATATAAGGCAAAACACTAAAATGGTTAATTATAGATGTGTTCCGCTTGTAATAATAAATTTTTTCGCAAAACTCTTCTAATTTTTTTTGTTCGCCCCGCCCATATTCAAAACAGTGTAAATGAATTTTAACCCCGCATTCAAACAGAGCTTTGATTTTATAATATACATCAATTACACCTCCATAGTTGGCAGGATAAGGGACATCAAAGGAAACTATATTTATTGCACTCAGCATTTTTGTATATCACAAAGTTATTGTATTTTTAATAGTTATATGCATTCAATTCAATCCTAAATTTCTTTACCAATTTATGCCAACTAAGCTTGTCCTTTTTTTTAGTTTATTGTTCCTGTTGCTCTCATCGGGCCTTAAGGCCATTGATGCAAAGGAGGAAATGAGCAGGGCTTCCTGCATTTGTTTTTCGGGAAATATTTATGTGTATGGTTTTGAACAAAAAGGGAGCGAACTGTACCTTAAAGTGACCTGTTTTTCGGGGGAGCTTCAGAAAATAAATGAAACCAAAGTACTACTCGAAAATAACAAGGCCGATAAATTCCACCCGATTGCAGCAGATACCCTGCACGATTATTTGAATTTTACTGTACAACGCATCGACAATGATAAAACGGCAAAAGTAATTCGTTTGAGCAATACACTTGTTACAATTGCAGTGATCAATGAGGCACCCATCAGCCGGATAAACTCCTTTGCCGCTTTTGATGATGAGAAGTTGTATACAAAAAGTGATTTGTTTGTTATTCGTCCCGGTTTGAAAGATTCAGCCAATATGTTTTTTCTGCAAAAAGTTCATTTAATTGATTCGACCAAAATATTTGAATATGAGCTCGACTGGCAGTTTGGGTTCGATAAAAATAAATACAAGTATTGTCACATCATCGATGTGAATAATAAATTCGTTTTTGTGTATGCCAATGTTTTGGCCGGCATAAAAAAGGGGCAATGGGTATTGCTGATTGATTTGAATACAGGGGAAGTGGATAAGGCCTGTAAATTAAATGAAGGCATGGACAATTACGAATTGTTGTACTCGGCGCATTGTTACAACAAACAAACAAAGGAATTGGTCATTGCAGGTGCAAAACTGTTAAAACCCAAAGGAAATCAGCTTGATTTATCCATCAATAAATTGAAGGCACTCAATGTTTTTATCTGCAATATTGATTCTGTTGGAAAAATGAAAGAAAAGAAATTTGATTTTATACCCATACCTGTTGAGCTGGGCAAAGAGAAAGAGTTTAAAAACTACGTACTGAAGACTTCAAAAATTTTATTTCGCAACGAGGAATACACCTTGTTTAATGAGGTATTGGCCGAAGCTACACCAAAACTTTACAAAACTTATGGTTACATTTTTACCCAATTGGTCCGCGATGAATACGGGGCTTTAAAAACGGGCTCAGCTTTTTTTGATGCAAGCTACAAAGACAGTAAGCTGAACTTTGCCAAACAGGTAACAAATAACTACGAAGTAGAGAAAGGTGAAACGGACAAATTGTTTTATAAAGCGCCCTTGTACACTGCTTTTTCGGGCTTTAGCTGGGACCTGCAGTATACAGATAAAATTATGAGGGGCATAGGCCAGCACCAAAATAATACGACGGGTAAAATTACTTTTTACAGTTATTCGTTAAAGGATAAAAAATGGGAAAACAAGGATTTGCTGTGCGGCGAAAAAACATTAAAAAGTAAATGCATTGTAGTGAATACAAAAAAATACATCTTGTTTAATTTAACGCCAGCTTCATCAGATGGTGCTGTTTCGGAAGGATGCACACTTGAATTGAAGGAGTATTGAGATGATAGTGGTGAGCCGGGGAGTTTATACAAATTTAGCTGAAATAGCTATCAGACAGCTTTTGGTCGCTGAGTTTTTCTGTTTTCAAAATCTTCTACATTAGCATTATGGCATCTAAAGTTACACTCATCCTGCTATTCATTATTACCCTCACACAAACAGCCCTTTCACAGGACATGGTAAAACTGAATTACCATTATGCTTATAATGATCATTATAAATGGACGAAGAAACAAGCGGCGAGGGAATTAAAAAAGAACAAATTCTGGGGCGAATTTAAAAAGGGCGATGTGATTGCCGATATAGGAGCATACAGTTGCCATATTGATTTGGCGATCTCTTTGTTTTATGAAGGCTTAACTTTTTACCTGCAGGAAACCCAGGCCGACCGGCTCAATAAAAATGGTTTTTACGAAATGTATAATTTTTATAGCCGGCAAAATGGGAAAGCAATTAGCAACCAGTTTAATTTTGTAATTGGGAACAATTACCAAAGCAACCTGCCCGATAGCAGCTGTGATAAAATACTGATGAACAATGTTTTTGAATACATCTCCCGCTACGACCTTTACCTGGCTGAACTGAAAGGCAAACTGAAAAAAGGAGGGAAGCTGTATATAAAAACCGACAACGTGTTTAGCGATGATTATTTCATTAAAATAACAGAAGCAGCAGGTTATACCTGCGAAAAAAATGCTTCCTCTCACGGCTGGCACCGCTTTGTGTTTAATACCATTACAAAAAAAGAAAACCCTGTTCGTGATATTTTTGACGCGGTGATCCATAAAGATTTTGAAAAAACAAAAGCTTTTCTGGATAATGGAATAAGTGCCAACAGCTCGCTGGGAAAGGCCAGCTTACTACAGATAGCAGGAAGCATCAGCAATAATCAAAAAATAATACAATTGTTAATTGACCGCGGAGCCAATATGAATGCGGCTGATTTTTTTGTTTACACCCCATTGGGCAAACTTGCAGCAGCAGGTGAAGTGGAAACGATAAAGTTGTTGCTGCAAAACGGAACCCTCCCTACACAGGAAGAGTTGTTGATGGCGGCCTGGTTCGGACACAATGCTGAAATAGTGAAATTGCTGGTGGAAAAAGGAGCGAAAATTTATGGTAAAGACGCTAAGGATTACAATATACTTTTTCGTGCAGCCCTCAGCGGCGACCTGGAGATTGTTCAATACCTGCTGAACCACAGCGATACAAAAGACATTCATTTTAAAAACGAAAACGGACAAAACATAATGCACTGGATTGCCCACAGTTGCAAGCCTGAAGCCATGAAGTATGTGCTGGAAGACAAAGGATTTGATATGAACGAAAAAGACAAGGAAGGAAATACTGTGCTGATGCACGCTGTATTTGGTGGAAGTATGGACATGGTAAAATACTTAGTGGAAGAGAAAAAAATAAACCTCAATGAAAAAAACAAAGACGGTTTTACAGCCCTGCATTATGCCATTGACCCGGAATTAAACAAGTACCTTGTTTCAAAAGGGGCCAATTAATTCAGATCGGCTAAATAAAACTTTTTTCATTAAAATAAACATGCTAAAATCCTTTTTGTCACTTTGTTTTATATTTCTCATTCGTTCGCTAACCGCTCAAAGCTGGCAACTGGTAAGTGATTTTCCGTCTACTGAACGCGACGATGGTGTGTGCTTTGTAATGGGCAATACAGCTTATTGCGGTACAGGCCTTACTCCCTGGTGGAGTGCCTGCAATGATTTTTACAGGCTGGATATGAGTACCGATACCTGGACCGCGGTAGCTGCCCTGCCCACAGGTATGGAAAGGCAATACGCCTGCGGCTTTTCATCGTATACACTTGGTTTTGTTTTTGGCGGTGTAAACGGAAGCACTTTTTTGAACGATGTCTGGCAATATACACAAAGCATAAACAGCTGGACACAAAAAACATCCTTACCCGGAGCCGGAAGAAGCGGCGCCGCTTGTTTTACGATTAACAACATAACTTATATAGTTGGAGGACGCACCGCCTTCAACTCTGCGATTAATGAAGTATGGGCTTACGACATGGTAAACGATACCTGGCAAAGCAAAAACAACCTGCCCTTTGGTTGCCGCTGGCGGGCTGCGGCCAGCACCCTCAACAACAAAGGTTATTTAATTTTTGGAAAAGATGAGGACGATAAGTTTTGCAGGGAATTGTACGAGTATGACCCCGCACAGGACAGCTGGACACAACTAAGCACTTTTCCAGGTAAAGGCAGAACTTATTCGGCCTTAAAAACCATTGGCAGTGATTTGGTTTTAGTGGCAGGCCTGGATTCTTTGGGAAAATCTTACAAGGACATGTGGCGTTTCGATTCCCCTTCATCCGGTTGGGTAGAGCTGGATTCTATTCCCTCCGTTGGAAGAAGAGGAGGGATGTGTTTTAACAACAGCAACAGCATTTATTATACTACAGGTATAGACCAAACAGACACCCGCTTAAAAGAAACCTGGAAATGTGTAAACCCAACCGGAATTATAACATACAGCGGATCAGTAAAAATAGACTTGTACCCTAATCCCACAACTGAATCAGCAGTTTTGGAATTAAAAGATTTTGTTCCTAATCAGCATTCATCTTACGCAGTGTCCGACCATCTTGGAAAACTACTTTTTCAGGCAAGTGTTACTCAAAAAAGAACCCCCATCAATTTATCCGGGTTTTCAAAAGGATTGTATTTTGTTCAGTTTCGTACTGGGAACGTTTGTCTTAGTATAAAGCTGCTTAAAGAATAAAATAAAATAATTCAAATGATTAGTATAGAAACTTTCAGGCAAATTTCACTTTCTTTTGAAGAAGCAGTAGAAGAACCGCATTTTGAAAAAACATCTTTCAGAGTGAAGAAAAAAATATTTGCAACCCTGGACCTTGCCAATAAGAAGGTGGTGCTGAAGTTATCGGCAATACAGCAATCTGTATTTTGTGCATTCGATCGATTAATCATCTACCCCGTAAACGGAAGCTGGGGCAAACAAGGCTGGACCATTGTGGAATTAAAAAAAGTAAAAAAAGATGTTTTAAAGGACGCTTTAACAACTTCTTATTGCAATGTGGCACCTAAAAGGCTGTCTGAGAAATATAAACAAGTGTAAATACCTTTTAAGATAGGATAAGCCTGCTACCCCGACTGGGGTAGCAGGCTTAAATGAAGTATTTGTTCATAATTCGGAAAGTACAATATCCAATTGTTTTACCAGTTCATCTGCATTTTCCTTCGAAAAAACAAGCGGTGGTTTTATTTTTAATACATTGTGCAAAGGCCCGTCGGTACTGATGAGGAAACCACGGTCTTTCATTTTTTCGACAATGGTATCAATTTCGGGAGCGGCAGGTTTGAGTGTTTTTCTGTCGCGTACCAGTTCAACACCTACAAACAAACCATGACCCCGCACATCACCAATAATACCATGCTTCACCATTAATTGAGACAATCCTTTCAATAAATGATTGCCAGTTTCAAGTGCGTTTTTCTGTAACTCTTCGTCTTCAATCACATCCAGCACGGCCAGCCCTGCGGCCATTGATACCGGGTTTCCGCCAAAGGTGTTAAAGTATTCCATGCCGTTGTTAAAACTATTGGCGATAGCAGCAGTGGTTATTACTGCGGCCAATGGGTGTCCATTGCCTATAGGTTTCCCCAATACAACAATATCGGGCATGGCTTCCTGCAATTCGAAGCCCCAGAATTTGGAACCCACCCGGCCAAAGCCCACTTGTACTTCATCGGCAATACAAAGCCCGCCAGCCGCTTTAATAAGTCCGTACACCTCTTTCAGGTAGCCGTCTGGCAAAGGTATTTGTCCACCCACACCCAATATGGTTTCGCATATAAAAGCAGCAGGGGTTTTGCCCTGTGCGGCCAGCTCGTCAATAATACGTTTTACATCCTGTGCGTATTTTTTTCCTGCTTCCCTGTCGTTGGCTTTAAAGGGTCCGCGGTACTGATCGGGGTTTTGTGCTTTGTGTATATAAGGCATTTTACCAGGCCCGCCTTTGCCATCAAATTTATAAGGACTAAGTTCCATGGCCACTGTAGAAGTACCGTGGTAAGCATGGTCGAGTACAACTACATCTTTTTGATTGGTATAATGCCTGCTCATGCGTATAGCCAGGTCGTTGGCCTCGCTGCCTGAGTTGGTGAAATAACAGACACTCAGGTGCGAAGGGAAAGTAGCCAGCAGGCGTTTGGCGTATTCAAGGATGTTGTCGTTTAAATACCGGGTATTGGTATTGAGCACAGCCGCCTGCTTTTGTATTGCCTTTACTACAGTTGGGTGGCAATGCCCTACATGGCTAACATTGTTTACACAGTCTACAAAAGTATTTCCTTTATCGTCGTATAAATATTGCAATGCCCCGCGGATAATTTTGAGGTGCTTTTTATAACTGATGCTCAGGTTTTTTCCGATCAGTTCTTTTCGTTTTTTTAAGATGTCTGCATAATGGTTGCTGTGATCAATTACAGGGGCATAACCACAGGCTGCGTGGAAAGCATCCTGTACCCTTAAAGGATTTATTTTAATCCATTGGTGCAGCAGTTTCCAGCCGGCCTGTTCGGTTAAAAAATGATGGTGGTTGTCGCTGTTGAGCGAAGCATTGAAAGCCGACTTGGTAAGACTGATACACAAGCGGGCTGCAATGAGGTAATACAACACTTCTAATTCTTTTTCACAAAGCGGATGTTTTTCGTGATAAGCTTTTACAAGGACAGCCGCTGCTTCAATGGGCTCTTTTTGCTGAAGCAAAGCATAAGTACAGGCAATGGCTAAGTTGTTGATGGTGTTGGAATACACTGCATCACCAAAATCGATAAGGCCACTGATGTATTGTCCATTGATTAAAATATTGTAATCGTTCACATCGTTGTGAATAGCCGAACTTCGCAATGAAGAGATATAGGGCAGGACTTCCATTTCGAATTGCAATAAAAAATAATCCACTAATCTTCTGTCCTCGTGCGAACGAATGTAACGCAGGTTGTTACGGGCATCGAGGGTGTTTTTTAAATCCCATTCGTAATAACGGTTAAGGGCCGGGTGTTGAAAGTTTTTAAGTGTTGCATCCATTTCTCCCAAAAAGCCACCAAGTTTATGTAAAAGGTCGGGGCTGTGTTCTTGCTGATCGACCCAGAATGTTCCTTCTAAAAAAGAAAGCACACGCAGGTAATAGCTTTTCCCGTTTCGTTCTATACTTGTTAACTCGCGGTATTTGGTGTTTTTAATATAATGCTGGAACTTTGAGGCCAGGTTGCTGTTGGCAAGGTGCCTGGCAATAGCTATTTGTGCTTCAAGGAAATGATAACCGTGCTCCTCACCGGCAATTTTTAAAATGTATTTTTTTCCGAATTTATCTCTCAATAAAAAATTTTGTTCGTCATAACCTTGCAATGCAGTGGCTTCAACTTCCAGCTGGTAATGCTCCTTGGCTAATATCTGTACCTCTGTAGGGATAAATTTCATCGTATGGGTGCTTGTTGCGGCAAACACTGTAGAACGGCAAAAAGGTCCGCTTTGCGTTACCCTGCCTCCCTCGTCTTTTCGCTGAAATGGATTAATCATGGGATGGTTGTATTAAGTAAGTTAAATTTGTAAGTCAAAAGTCAAATTGTGAATCCGGTAGCTATAGGATTACGGTTGCTCCAATGTATTATTTAAACTTGATTAACAAAGGTTAATAAAGTTTGTTTATAACACAAAGCACACAGACTTTTTGTTAAATTGTTTTTTGTAAACTTCTTTAAAAGAAAATTCTTAAACATTTTATTCGTTCTTTTATTTTTTTCAGGTTGAGTGAAAAAATAAAAATAAAATGAATGCTTGCTGATTCAGCATTTTTCCAATGGTCTCCGGGTCAATACCCTCCATGTTTGCAGTAGCTTCACCACTATGCCGCACCAGGTTTTGTGGTAGTGTATGCAGGTCTTTCACTATAAAGTTTAATTAAGTTATTAAATTTTTTAATTTATACAACAAATTATCTTTCTATGAACAGTAATAATAGATGAGCGGCAGACCAGTTGAAATTTTTTGCATTTTGCCCCTGGCTTTTATCCGATAACAAGCTTTTTTCAGGTATTGTCTGTTAAAAAAACAGAATTGTACAATTGATTTATTGCCTGCAAATAAAATCTGCAATTTTAAAAATAATAAATTACAGCAGCTGGTATCAGATTTGCGCAGACTGATAGATGTTTACCGTATGACTGAAAAATAAATAAGGTGCCTGATTACTCAACTCACTTTGCACCCGGAGGGCAATGCTCTTTTAAGTAAGTTGTATAAAGTGTAGACAAATGTTCAAAAGTCCCTTCGCCTTCGGATATGCCATGTGTACGGTTGGGGTAGGGCATAAACTGAAACTGCTTGTTGTATTTAATGAGTTCGTTGAGCAGCATCTCAGCATTCTGGTAATGTACGTTGTCGTCGCCTGTACCGTGTATGTAAAGCAGGTTTCCTTTCAGGTTTTTGGCGTAAGTTATGGGTGATCCGTTTACAAAGTCTTCCCTGTTTTCCTGTGGAAGTCCCATAAAACGTTCCTGGTAAATGTTGTCGTAGGTAAGCTGGTTGCCTACAGCGGCAATGGCAATACCTGTTTTGTATATTTCAGGGTACTGGAACATAAGGTTCAGGGTAGCTGAGCCACCACCGCTCCAGCCCCAAACAGCCACTCTTTCAGCATCAACAAAATCCCATTTTAATATTTCTGTCGCAGCCATGGCCTGGTCGCGGATATTGACCTGACCGATCTTCCTGTAAATGGCTTTTCTCCAGGCCCTTCCTTTTGGGGCAGGTGTGCCGCGGTTGTCTATGGACATATAAATATAACCGTCTTCCATCATATCGCCTTTGTATAAAAAATTCTGGCTTATGCCGTAAGAGTCTGAAACAGTGGCCCCGGCAGGTTCTGTGTATACATAAAACACGACTGGGTACTTTTTCTTTGGGTCGAAGTTTTTTGGTTTTACCATCCAGCCGTCCATTTCTACCCCGTCTTTTGTGGTGATTTTAAAAAACTCGGTGTTTGGTTTTTCCTGAATTTTTTCCAGCTGGGCGGCTATGCTTTCTTTCTCGTTCAGGGCTTTGTGTTTGGCTACGGAAATAAACTCACGGGCAGGTTGGGTAAAATGGTTGGAGAAACTGTGTATGGCATACTGGCCGTCTGCAGAGAAAGAATAATCGTGTTCTCCTTTTAAGTCCACAGGGCTCAGCAATTCAGCTTTTCCCGAACCATCAAGTTTGGTACGGTACAGGTATTTTTGAGTGGCATTGTCGGGAGAAGCCATAAAATAAATATGTCCAGACTTAGTGTCTGTGTATTTAAGATTGATGAAATCGTAATTGCCTTTGGTGATTAATTTTTCTGGTTTCCCTTCTAATGAAACCTGGTAAAGGTGCCTCCAACCGTCTTTTTCAGAAACCCATAGAATACTTTTGCCTTCGTTGAGCCAGGTGAAATTATTGGTAAATTCGATGGTATAAGGATTTCCTTCCTGGTAAATATCTACCCAGGCTTCGTCTGTTTCTTCCTGAATAATTTTAGCGTTGCCGGTGGCAATTTCAGCAGTATAAAGTTTACTGTGGTTTTGTTTGCGGTTAAGCTCCTGAACAAGCAGTTTATTGGATGCAGGGATGTATTCCATCCTTACTATATAATGTTGTGCCGGGTCGCCGGGAATATTGACCCAGGTGGTTTTGACATCTGCAATTGTTACTACGCCTACTTTACAGGCCGAAGGTTTCTCTCCTACTTTTGGGTATTCAATAGGAATGGCTTGTGAATAAATAGAATCGGTGTTGTTGATCATATAGAATTTTTTAATACTGCCGGCATCAATCTGCCAATAGGCTATGGATTTGCTGTCCGGGCTCCAGCGGAAACCATCGCGGCAGGCAAATTCTTCTTCGTAAGCCCAGTCAAATGTTCCGTTAATCAGGGTAACTGTTCCATCTTTGGTAAGGGCTTTGATTTGTGCTGTAGCCAGGTCTTCCACATAAATATTGTTTCCACTCACGTAAGCAACAGATTTCCCGTCTGGAGAAAATTTGGCAAACATTAAAGAAGAGGAAGGTAAACTTTTACCCAATTGAGTAAGGTCTCCTGTTGCCAAATTTAAAACCCAATAATCTCCTTTGCTGTTTAACCTCCAAACCCGTTTGGTATTGGTGAAGATCAGGGCTTTTTGATTGTCTGCAGAGAAGGAATAAAACCGGAGCTTTAACGGAGTAAGGCTTCCATGTGGGGTCAATTGTGCTTTTGAAATAATGACTTTGGTTTCATTTCCAGGCAAACTGTGTTGAATCAACTCATTTTTTTCAGTAGTAAAATAAGTATTGCCGGAGTTTGACCATTTGATGCGCTCTTCCTGAGAATATGCCGTTAAGAAGGCGAAGAGAGCAAAGGCGGAGAGCAACAGGTTTTTTAATCCGGAAGTTGTTTTTGATTTAATTTGAGTTGTATACATATTCGTGATGTTTATAATTGCCGGGTATTTGTATAAGACCGTGAAGATTGCTATTATTTTTGAATATTTGAAATACTCATTTGCCCTGTTCAGAACCCGTTTACTTTTATTTGTTTTTAGTAAATAAATAACTTACCCCACCTTGTTTCAAGGTCATTTCATTTTTTTCGGGGTTAAATTCCATTTTTATTCCTGCAGCTTCGAATTTGAATTTATCTTTTTCCGTGGCCTCCAGCGGAAAGGCCGATTGCCCGGTTGCCTGAGCAAAGAGAGTGGTTTTGTCTTTGGTTACAGTTATTTTTAAAGGGATTTGTGTGCTGGAATAAACACCTAAATAGGGGTCCAGTTCTTCGGTTTTTAAGGAGAGGGCGATGGCAGACGCCTCAAATGTGGGAATTGAATAGTCCTTGTTAAAATAAATACTTAGTACCCCCAATAAGATATTGTTCATGGAGTAGTTTTGCCCGTTGCTGCAATAAGCCATAGCCAGGCTGTCTTCGGGAAAATAAACCAGGTTCGAAACAAAACCGTCAATACCACCGTTGTGCCCATAAGCTTTTTTGTTGTAGAAGGGAACCTGAAACATACCCATGCCCATCCCATCACTGATGGTTTTCATTTGGCTTAGACTTTTTTCGGAAACTAATTTAAATGAAAATAAAGCTTCAATAAATTTACACAGGTCGGAAGGCGTGGCAACAATAGCACCGGCCCCACCGGGAATACTCATATCCGTTTCGGGCCTTTGCAGCCAGCTTGTAATGTACTGAAAAGAAAAACTTTCGTTGTTGGCCGGGTTGGTTTTAGCACCATAATACGTATTGGAAAGCCCTGTTTTTGAAGTGATTCTTTCGCTCAGGTTTTTTGCATAGGCCTGTTGGGTTATTTTTTCAATTATGTAGCCCAATACAATATAATTGGAATTGCTGTAAGCTGCTTTTTCATTGGGTTCAAAATCAACTTTGTGTTTAGCAATGATAGCGAGCATTTCGTTTTGTGTTTTGGACTGTGTCATCCATTCGCTGTAGTCGGGCTCATCGGTAAAATTATGCAGCCCGCTGTGGTGGTTCAGTAAATTGGCAATGGTGATTTTTTTTGCGTTGGGAAGCAGCGGAAAATACTGATCTAAAGTAGTGCTGAGCTTAAGTTTCCCTTCATCAATCAATTGAAAAATCATGGTAGCAGTAAACATTTTTGATATAGAACCGATTCTGTATTTGGTGAACACCGTACTGGCTTTTTTTTCTTTATCTGAGATAAGACTGTAACCAATAGCCCTGCTGTAAATTACTTTCCCGTTTTTTGAAAGTGTGAGGCTTCCCATGGCTTTGTCCTTTTTAGCCAGTATATCAAACAGGCTATCGAGTTTGGCCCTGTTAAAATTTTGGGAATAGATTGTAGTATAAGAAAGTACTGCAAGGAATAATAGTGTATAAAATCGAATGCTCATGTTAATTTTGTAATGCTTAATCAGATTACAAAATTATTATTTTAAAAAGAGCCGGTGATAGAATTCGGATGAGCGGTTGGTTGATTATGGAGCCGGGCATAAGCCTTACAGGCCGTATATTAAAATACCTTTGATGTTTTTATAAAATCAAAACAACACTTTGCAGCCCGGCAACAAAGCCTTTACTTCTTCCACATCTTCATGGCTTAAAGGATTGCCTCTCAAATCAAGATGGCTGAGTTTTTTTAAATGGCAAATTGTATCCGGTATTTTACTGAGTTTGTTATTTTTTAGCGAAAGATGAATGAGTTTGTTGCAGGCATATATTTCCCTTGGAAGTTCCTGTATTTTATTTCCGTCTAAAATAAGCACTTCAAGGTTGTGCATTTTATCTGTACTTCCGGGCATGGCTTGTATATTACAATTGCTTAAGGATAAAAAGTTCAATGAAGGTATTCTGAACAAGGGATAAGGGCAACTATCCAACAAAGCATTTTCAATACTCAATTCATGCAGGGCTTTTAAAGATTTTAAATGCGGAGTAATTTTCAACGTATCGTTGTTGTTTGAAAAACGGAATGTTTTCAAATGCTGGAGGTAAGCCAATTCAAGTGGCAACGAATCTATTTTTGTTCCAAACAATTCTAAGTGCATTAAATTACTCAGCTTTTTTAAATCGTGTGGAAAGCCGGTAAATGCATTGTCTACAGAAGCTATATAGACAAGGTTGTTGAGTTTTGAAAAATCTTCCGGCCAGTGGTCAATGTTATTAGAGGTAAATCTGAGTACCTGCAAATTACTTAATTTCGAAATTTTCGGAAATAATTTTGGGTCTATGCGTTGGTAACTAAGGTCTAATTTATACACCCCTTTTTCCATACCAATAGCCGTTTCAAGGGTTTTATACACTTCTGCCCCATAAATCCCATACTTGTCAAATGCACTTTGTGCCCATACTGCATGTGATATAGTTAATATAAGGAAAAAGGAAAAAGCCCGCATGAAAAAAGTTTTATCAAACAAATATAGAAAGCTCAGGCATATATCAAAATTTTGATCTACAAATAGCCTGAACCTGCTTTATTTTGATGTTTTCCGGCAAAGCTAAATTTGTTAACTTTACCGCGTTAAATGTACAAGTTACTTAATTTTTTCTGGAAGCACAGTATTCCCCGTTGGTCAATTTTAATTATTGACTTTTTTGTTTGTGCTTTTTCCTTAACCCTGGCTTTTTTTCTTCGTTTTAATTTCGCTTCCATTCCGGCACACGAATTAAAAACATTACCCAAAGCCTATATTATTGTACTTGCCATAAGAATAATCAGTTTTCTTGTTTCAAAAATATACAAAGGAGTTGTTCGTTATACAGGCTCTAAAGATGCTTTCAGGATATTTGCTGTTGTTGTAGCTGGCAGCGTACTTATATTCGCCACCAATCTTATTCACCGTTTTAGCGCAGGTTTTTATTTTATTCCGCATTCGGTGGTGATTATTGATCTTTTATGTACACTCTTTGTGATGATCAGTTCGCGACTGGCAGTAAAAGCAGTTTACCTTGAAAGCAAAAACCCGGAAAGGCACAAAACCAATGTGATTATTTATGGAGCCGGAGAATCAGGGGTGATTACCAAACGTACCCTTGACAGGGATGCTGCGGTTAAATACAAAGTGATTGGATTTATTGACGACAACGAAAAAAAGAAGGGCCGTAGCCTGGAAGGGGTTTTTATTTACCCCCCTTCAAAATTAGAAGAACTGATTCGAGAGAATGAAGTGGAAACCATTATTATTTCCATTCAGAATATCTCTGCAAAGAAAAAAAATGAAATTGTTGAAACGTCTTTGAACAACAATGTAAAAGTTTTAAGTGTTCCGCCGGTAAGCAGGTGGATAAACGGAGAACTGAGTTTTAACCAGTTAAAGAGCATCAACATTGAAAACCTGCTGGAACGGGACCCTATCCGGCTTAACCTTGATTTGATTGAAGAACAACTGCAACAAAAAACAATATTGGTAACCGGTGCTGCTGGCTCTATCGGGAGTGAATTGGTGCGTCAAATGCTGCGCTTTAATCCCCGGCAGATTATTTTACTCGACCAGGCAGAAAGCCCTTTGTACGATATTGAAATGGAATTACTGGATAAACATCCGGTCACTCTTTTCGAAATTGTAATTGGTGATGTGCGTAGCAAAGACAGGATGAACAACCTCTTCCGAACCTTTAAACCCCAGTTGGTTTACCATGCCGCAGCTTACAAGCATGTGCCCATGATGGAAAACAACCCCTCCGAATCTGTTTTAACCAATGTACTTGGGACAAAAAATGTTGCGGACCTTTCGCTTGAATACGGCGTGGAAAAATTTGTAATGGTTTCTACCGATAAGGCTGTAAACCCAACCAATGTGATGGGAGCCAGTAAGCGCATTGCAGAAATTTATATTCAGTCGTTAAATAAAATAAGCAAGACCCGTTTTATTACTACCCGTTTTGGAAACGTATTGGGAAGCAACGGCTCGGTAATTCCACGCTTTAAAAAACAAATTGAAGAAGGTGGCCCGGTAACCATTACACATCCTGATATCACCCGTTATTTTATGACCATTCCCGAAGCCTGCCAGCTGGTATTAGAAGCCGGTTGCATGGGGCAGGGCGGAGAGATCTATGTGTTTGATATGGGCAAAAGCGTTAAAATAATTGACCTGGCCCGTAAGATGATTAAACTTTCCGGCCTTACAGAAGGCAAGGATATACAACTTGTGTATACAGGTTTACGTCCGGGTGAAAAACTGTACGAAGAATTGCTGGCCGATGCCGAGAATACGATGGCGACACATCATCCGCAAATCCTCATTGGTAAAGTAAAAGAGTATGATTTTGAAGAAATAAAAGAAAAAATAAATCGTTTGATACGACTTTTTGATGCGCAAAACAATGTTGAAATTGTAGCCTTAATGAAAGACATAGTGCCTGAGTATGTGAGTAATAATAGTGAGTACGAGAGGCTGGATAATTAGCAGATGTGATGATTAGCTAATTAGCTGATGAGAGATTGGTAAATAAAAACTGATAGGTGATGATAAAAGCCAAAAGTAATAAGCCAAAAGCCAAAAAGGAGACAGGTAAATGAAAATAGGATAGGTGTTAATGATTAGCTAATGTGATGATATGCTGATTAGCTGATTTGAGAAAGGTAAATTAAAACGAATAAGTATGACTCATTATAAAAGGAGTATCCAACTTTTCAACTTTCAAACTAAAGAACTAAAAAACGAAAATGAAGCTAAAGCTTATCGCCTGTATTTTATTTCCCTTCTTTGTTCAGGCACAGACAATAAAAAATACGAATAAGGAAACGATTAAAACACCAAAGCTTGTTGTTGGAATAGTGGTTGATCAGATGCGATCCGATTATATTGCCAGGTATTGGAATAAGCTTAGCGACAATGGTTTTAAGCGCTTAGTCAACAACGGTTTTTATTGTAAGAACACCAATTACAATTATGTTCCAACTTTTACAGGCCCTGGCCATACTTCTATCTACACCGGTACCACGCCTGCATCGCACGGCATTATTGCCAACGAATGGTATTCGCGTGAAACAGGTAAAATGATGTATTGCACCGATGATAAAACTGTAAAAACAATTGGCAGCGATAGCAAGGCCGGTTTAATGAGCCCGAAAAATATGCTGGCCACAACAATGGGGGATGAGCTGAGAATCTCCAGTTTGAAAAAATCAAAAGTAATCGGGCTGGCTTTAAAAGACCGCTCGTCTATTTTACCTGCCGGACATAGTGCCAATGCTGCTTATTGGTTCGATGGGAATCTGGGTGGTTTTATCAGCTCCTCGCATTACATGAATGAATTGCCAAAATGGGTAAGCGATTTTAATGGGAAACAAACGGCCAGACAATATTTGCAACAGGGCTGGACCACCTTATTGCCCATTGAACAATACACTGAAAGTTTGCCCGATGATAATAATTATGAAAGCGCCCCCAATAAAAAGGATAAACCTGTTTTTCCTTATGAGTACAACGAGTTCATTCAAAAAAAGGATTTTGATATTATCCGCTCCACACCCTGGGGAAATACAATAACCAAAGACTTTGCATTAGAGACCCTCAAAGCAGAACAATTAGGAAAAGATGAATACACAGATATGCTGTGCATTAGTTTTTCGGCAACAGATTATGTAGGGCATAGCTATGGGCCTAAATCAATTGAAATAGAAGATGTTTATTTGAGACTGGATAAAGACATCGCCGAATTATTAAATGGTTTGGACAAAGAAATCGGAACCGATAATTACGTATTGTTTTTAACTGCCGATCACGGGGCCTGTGATGTACCTGCTCATTTAAAGGATATGAAAATACCGGGAGGTTATATTAACCATTCGAAAATGGCCAAAGAATTAAAGGCTTACCTCAATCAGGTTTATGGAGATACCCTGGTGCTGAGTTACTCCAACCAACAGGTGTTTTTGAATGATGCAGGTATCGCCGCAAAAAAATTGGATAAAATGCAGGTAGAGAAAACCTGTGCAGAATTTATGTTAAAGTATGATGGAGTAGGCGAGACCTATACTACGGAATCATTAAGAACACAGGAATACGGGGAAGGTGCTTTCAGACACCTGGTGCAAAAAGGATACAACTTTAAACGCAGTGGTGATGTAAGTGTATGTTTTCAACCGGCCTGGATGGAGTTTGGTGAAAAGGGAACTTCGCACGGAGCCGAATTCAGTTACGATACCCATGTTCCCTTGTTGTTTTATGGAGCCGGAATTCCGCAGGGAAGTACTGTACGCAGCATTCATATTGTGGACATTGCCCCCAGCATTTGTATGTTGCTGAACATTCCTTTCCCGGATGCCTGTTCGGGTAAACCGATAGAAGAATTGTTTAGGAAGTAGTATTGAGATGTTATATATTAGTATTGAGAGTTGAACATATATACCGAAAATGAACTAACAAAGAACCAACCTGTGCAGTTTTTGCACACGTTGCTTCAAATGGTAAAATCTATCAAATACAATATACTCAATACCAACATCTCAAATCTCAATACTAATATCTCAATACTAATATCTCAATACTAATATCTCAATACTAATATCTCAATACTAATATCTCAATACTAATATCTCAATACTAATATCTAACATCTCAATACTCATATCTAACATCTCAATACTCATATCTAACATCTCAATACTAAAAAAATGCCAGCCTTCGATATCACCAACAAAGTAGACCAGCAAACATTAGACAATGCGATCAATGTTGCGAAAAAGGAAATATTGAACCGTTTTGATTTTCGCGGTACAAAAAGTGAAGTTACATTAGACAAGAAAAACAATGTAATTAATATTCTTACTGAAAACGACATGCGCCTCGAAGCTATTGTAGATGCTATTCGTATGCGTATGGTTAAACAACAGCTCGATCCGAAATGCCTGGATGAAGGCAAAGAGCACATTGCTTCGGGAGCGATGATTAAAAAAGAAATTAAAATTAAAGAAGGGATAGATAAAGAAGCTTCGAAAAAAATAATGAAGGACATTAAAGACAGTAAGCTGAAAGTTACTGCCCAGTTAATGGACGATATCATCCGCGTATCGGGTAAAAAAATAGACGACCTTCAGGGAGTAATTGCAGTAGTGCGAAGGGGCGATTACGAAGTGCCTTTGCAGTTTATTAATTTTAAATAATTACAAGCTCATCGCCTTTAACTGATCCAGGATTTGTTTGGCTTGTAGGTTGTTTGGATTTCTTTTTAAAATGTGGTTTAAAATAATTTTAGCGGATTTAAAATCTTTCTTATAGTTTAATAATCCCGCCTTGTTTAAAAGCAAAGGCTCGAAATCGGGGTCTAAACTCAAACCATAATTATACAGCCGTTCTGCTTCGGGTATATTTCCTTCCATTAAATTCAGAAAACCTAAATCAGCAATAGCTGTAATAAATTTCGGATTTTCTTTCAGGGCTTCTTCGTAATATTTCCGGGCTAAAACCATGTTTCCTTTATCCGCATAAGCATTGGCCAACTTGTCTTTGAACTCCGGGTGATAAGGAGCCAGCTTATTGGCCTGTTCTAAGAAGCGGATTGCATGATCGGTTTGCCCTGTATTGTAATACGAATCACCAATGCGGTAACAGGCCCAGGCGTGCTGGTTGCTGTACGATTGTTTGTTTAAACGTTTACTGAGCAATTCATCTGCATTGTACTTGTTCACCAGCTCAATTATTTTGGTGTAATTGCCTTTAATAAAGTACAATTGCACCAGGGCTTCTATATTTTTGTTGAGATCCGTATTGTTTTTAATCGATAATAATTTCTCAGCCGAATCGAGGTAGAACGGTTTTAATTCAAACTTCTCGTATTGGTTGATATAAGCCATAGCTTTGGTTAAGTTATCCGGATTTTTTTCGTTGATGGAAAACAAACCAATAAACTCTTTTATTTTTTCCTTCTCTTTTTGGGTAATGGGTTTTCTGATATAATGGTCGTGTACCGTTACATGTGGAATGTCAATGGAACCCGATTTAGGCATGTGGCAGGAAACACAGTTTGGAATGAGCTGATGTGATGATATGCTGATGTGATGATTGTCGGTTTCCGGTTTCGGGCTTTGAACTTTGAATTTTGAATCTTGAATTTTGTGGTTCGCTTTAATTACACCAGGCTCTGAGCAGGTAAGGGCTACGCTTTTCCCGTGGCAATTGCGGCAGGCATCGTTAAAAACTTCTTTGTTTGTTTCGCGGACACTTACATGGGGGTTGTGGCAGCTAACACAGGTAAGGGCATCTTTGTAGGGTTTTAATGACTTCGATTTTTGTGCTTTTTCATACGATTGAATAAAACACTGACTTTGTTTTAAACGGTCGGCATGCGAAGCCATAATAAACTCCTCGTCTGCATGCTTGTATTTAGGAAGAAAAACAGAAATATAATCACTTAATTTCATTCCGGGTTTAAAATCATAAAATGACTTCCCCTCCTTTAACACAGCATTGCCCTGCAGGTGGCAACGCTGGCACAAATCAAACTGCAGGTCAACCGAAAGTTTGGCCGGGTTCACAATGGAATAATCAATATAGTTGGAGGTATCTATTTTTGTTCCGGTGCTTCTTTGCTGCACATGTATACTTCCGGGGCCGTGGCAACGTTCGCAATTTATACCCTGCGGGACGGAATTGTATTTGTTTTCTGAACCCATTACAAAATCAGGATAAGAATTAT
This sequence comes from Bacteroidota bacterium, assembly GCA_023251755.1. Classification (GTDB taxonomy): domain Bacteria; phylum Bacteroidota; class Bacteroidia; order B-17B0; family Aurantibacillaceae; genus JAHEYF01. Next base: position 28,678 of record JAHEYF010000007.1, on the reverse strand, counting down.
GGCAACTCATACATTCCAGTCCTATTTTACGGCTAAAGCGGGTGTTGTGGCCCTCCTCAAAACCGGGAGGTAAGTGCCATTCCCCTTTTTGGGTATAAAAAGTCATGGGCATCTGGTTAAAGTACCCGTTTACATTTTGTATATGCGAATTGGTGTGTTGCCCGGAGCCAACAATATAATCCACCCTTTCAATTCGTTTGTAAACGGTATCTTTCCCTTCCAGCCTGTATTCCATAAATTTTAAAGCATCCTTGTCCCAGAAAGCCTTGTAATAAAAATCGGAATGCTTGTCGTACAGAACACTGTGCCTGAACTGGGCCGATGTTTTTTGTTGAGTGGCCTCATCAAAAGATTTGCCCATGCCCGTTTTAATAAAACTATTGTAAATACTTTGGTGGCAAAGCCTACAGGTGTTTATGCCAACATACCTTGCAGTATCAGAATGGTTCAGGTAAAGCAGGCTGTCTTCTTTTTTGTCTGAAACGGAAGCCTTTGGAGAAGAAGGATTGGAGCAATTGTAAAGAACAAAGAATAAAGCAGCGATAAAAATGAGAGCGGTATATCGGGAGCGGAAGTTCAAGGTTTATTTTAGTTTGAAAGTTGAAAAGTTAGATGCTCCTCATATAATGACCTATACCTATTAGTTTTCATTTACCTGTCTCCTATCATCAAATCTTCAAATCAACACATCCACAAATCAATCAGCTAATCAACTGCATCAGCCACTCATCTTCATATACATTGTTACCAACCCTGTTCCAGTGTTTTTTTAAGCCTACTTTTTGGAAGCCGTGTTTTTCGAACAATAAAATGCTTTTCTCGTTTTGCGCACCCACATTGCAATACACCTGTTTAAGTAACAAAGTAGTGAAGACGTATTTAATTAACAGGCTCAGTGCTTCCGAAGCAAATCCGTTCCCCTGGTGGTTTTCATCAATCATTATCCCGATACCGGCCCGGCAATGGTGGGGATCAAAGTCAAATAAATCAATACATCCTACAGGAACGTGTTGCGTATTTATATCTTCAATAATCAGTCTTAATTGCCGCGTGGTGTATATATCCTGGTTGGCCGACAAAAGGTATTGTTCCAGCACAAAACGGGAATAGGGGCTAAGGGTGTTGCTTACTTTCCATATTTTCGGATTGTTTTCCCAGGTGAATAAAACATCAATATCGTTTTGTTCAAGTGCCCGCAGGCTTACCTTATTTCCTTTTAGCAACTGCATCAAATGTGGTATTCCCGGTGTATATGGTTTAGTTTATCTTCTATGTTTTGTTTGGTGTATACCGGCAGGTAAAATTTATTTTCTTCATCAATATCCTGTTCATCGCAATTTACAGTAAAACTTTCGGTAATTACCTCCTGTGCATACAATTGAGGGAAGAGGTGGTATAAATATTCTATATCGGATTCAAGAAGGGCATGATTTTCAACAAAGAAATTTTTTACCGGGGTAAAGCAGGTGGCAGAACCATTATCAACCCTGGGGTATTTTTTAACCTGAATTTTAAAATGCTCGCACAAATAATCCAAACTAAAAACCGGGTGGGGTTTTAATTTAATAAATACAGCTTTTATTTTCTGGACTTCGATACGTTTTAAAAGGGCTAATACGTTGATGTCTATTTCCTGGCCAGTAATATTTAATGAGTTGTATTTTCCATTGAAAATCATCCCTACGTGAGGTGGAATACGTTTGGCATTGATCAATACAATCCACATACCTCTTAGCAATTTGTTGTCGTTAAATTGCTGTGTTATTGTAATGTGAAATTTTGTATTTGTTGTTATTTGTTCCATTAAGTATGCAAATCTATGGATTAATGAGGACTTGCAAAAATATCAGGAGCAATTCAGTTAAACAGAACGTGGAATTTTTATGTCAAAAGGAAGAAAGCGAATCTGAATAAATTGGTTTTTTTTTAATGTTTTAATAAGTTTCTTCTTCGTGTGGCTTATTAATGTCGAATTCTTTAATGAGAAAATTGCTTTTCGCAAAGCCGAATCATTTGGCAAATCACAAAGCCTAAGATTCATCTCAAAAAAATCATTACCCGATAGCTCTTGGCATATTTTAATGAAGTCGTTTGTATTTTTAATGATTAATTCAATAATTGCTTTTTTATCAATATCACAGTTGTCAAAATCATTCAGAAAGTTGGTAATATATCCTTTACTAACAGTGTCGCTTTTTATTATTTCCAGGTATCTTTGTTCTTTCAGCTCTTTAATATGGTGAATATAGTGTAATTGATAATTAAACCATACCTCATTTAACCTTTTGTATTCAGGGAAACATTTTAATTTTTCATCTTCAAATAAGGGTTTATTTTTATCATTGATATATTTTTGAGTATTAAAATCTTCGTTGTCATAACCAATTAAAGACCGGGCAGTATCTTCAAAGGCACTGATGGTTCTTTCATACAGGCTTGAATTTCTTAAATAATTAATAAAAGTGTCGCAGGGCTCATATTCAAAATACGTTTGATTTAAATCTAAGGTCAATTTCCTGCCTTTTAATGTATTCCCTTTTTTAAAAAGAAGTGTATCACTGTTGACCAAACCATAACCCCCTTTTAAATAAAAATAACTTTCATAAATATAGTGGTCGCCTTCAGGTATAAGGAGTTTTATTTTGGAAGAAATGTGGGTTGGTATAATTTTTACTTTGTTCCCTGACTGAGCGTAAACACATATACTTAAAATAAGCCCTAAAAATAATAAGTGTAATTGTTTCATAAAATTAAAACAAACGATAAAAAACAAAAAATAGTATATTTTACGGTTCAGTTTAGTAAAGTATCCCCTTCAAATACGAATGTAGCTGGACCTTCGAGCCATATATCCGTAAAATGACGGGGCGAAATACGATTAAAATTGACCCTGAGTCTTCCACCAAGGGTTTGTATGGCGCAGGAATTGCTGCTGGTGGATTTACCGCTAATAGCCGCAACCAATGCGGCAGCTGTAACTCCGGTACCGCAGGAATAGGTTTCATCTTCCACACCACGCTCATAAGTCCTCACAAACAAAGCATCACTTGTATTTTCTATAAAATTCACATTGGTGCCTTCTTTTTTAAAGCGTTCACTGTAACGCACTTTTTTTCCTTCTTCAACAACAGGGAAGTATTCAATATCTTTCACAAATTTTACATAATGCGGAGAGCCGGTGTTTAAAAAAAAGAAACCGGTATTCTCTTCAATGGTATTTACATCATTCATTTTCAGGCGAACGAGCTCATCTTCAAGAGTAGCAAAATGTTCCCCATCAGTGGCAATAAATTTTGCTTTGTTATTGATAAGCCCAAGTTTTTTTGCAAAAGCGGTAATGCACCTTCCTCCATTGCCACACATGCTGCTTTCATTGCCATCCGAATTAAAATACACCATTTTAAAATCGAATCCTTCCTGCAATTCAAGCAGCATCAATCCATCTGCACCAATGCCAAAACGACGGTGGCACAACAAAGCAACTTGTTCCCGATTAAGGTGAATGGTATTTTTACGGTTATCCAATAAAATAAAATCGTTACCTGTTCCCTGGTATTTGTAAAAGTGATAAGTCATTAGTAAAAAGCCAAAAGTAAAAAGCCAAAAGCCAAAAGGCTGATCCCGCTTACGAATAAGTCCTTTTTGGTTCCGAATTTGAGTGAAACAAACATTGATATTATTTTAATTTTACAAGCATTATTCAAAAAATGAAATCTCTCAGATCGTTCCTAATTGAATTTATCAAGGATAGGGCCTTCTGTGATGCGCTCCATGGGCTTAAACTCTGTAGAATAGTTTAACTTGTATATGGCAGAATTGTTTTTTAAATAATAATTATCATCCATTTTAACCATGGAAACATCTGCCTTTTCAGGCAATCCATAAATCAGTACACGGTTGCGGCTCATCTTGTATCCCTTTGAATTGAGTGGTGTTTTCCAAAACTCAATCATAAAAAAATCATTTTTTTTAGGTTCGTTGATGCCACTCATGACGGATAACAAAGAATCGCTGCTGTTTTTGTAGGGCCGGGAATTGTCAAGGTCTTTCACCACAATGTTTTTCACACCAACCAGTTCTTCTTTTAAGACATTGATATTTTCTTCGGAATCAGTCGGAGCAGCTGAAAGAATATCATTCGTTGCAGGGCTTGCATTGCTTGAGTCTGTGGTTGTTGCTGCTTTTGCCTTGTTAACTTTTTTGACCTGCTTGTTGTTTTCCTCTGAATTTGCCTGTTGGGTTTCAGCTCCAACAACTTCTTCAACTACAATGCCTTTGTTTTTGGAATCGCTAAAACTAAATTTGGCAAAATAATCGTCTAATTTAAAAATAAAAATAAGGCCTCCGATAAGCAAACCCACAGTGAGGCCAAAGATGAAAATTTGTAACTTTTGTCCGAATCGAAACATTGAAATTTTGTCAGGTTTTCCATCTCAAAGATACGTATTTTTGCATTTGCTGTTAATCAATGTTAAAAAAGAAGGGCCTATGAAACAAGGGCAATATTTTTGCGTTTTAAAATCGTAATTCTAAAATTAACTACGTATGAAAAAAATACTTTCAACCGTTTTAATTGCAGCTATAGGAGGCGCTTCTGCAATGTTTATTGAAAAACAAATCTATACTAATTCACCTAAGGAAGTGATTTCAGCCTCGCAACACATACCCGTAAAATTTACCTCCAGCACCGGCCCTTTAACAGGTGTTGATTTTACACAGGCCGCCGAACAATCGGTTAATTCAGTGGTACACATCAAAACAACTATCGAAAATCAATACAGCAACCTTTCTTACGACCCTTTCCATCAGTTTTTTTATGGAACCCCCAATCAAAACAGGGTACAACAGGGCAGTGGCTCGGGGGTTATCATTTCAAAAGACGGGTATATTGTTACCAACAACCATGTTATTCACGGGGCAGATAAGATCGAGGTAATTTTAAACGACAAACGTTCTTACCAGGCCGAAGTTGTAGGTGCCGATCCGCAGACTGACCTGGCTTTAGTGAAGATCAAAGAAAAAGACCTTCCCTTTATGGTATACGCCAACTCCGACAATGTGAAAATAGGAGAGTGGGCGCTGGCGGTTGGAAATCCCTTTAACCTGACTTCTACTGTTACAGCGGGTATTATTTCCGCCAAAGGCCGTAATATCAATATCCTTGAAAACGACCCCGATCACGGCATGTTTCCCATTGAATCGTTTATTCAGACCGATGCTGCTGTAAATCCCGGAAACAGTGGGGGGGCATTGGTGAATATTAATGGAGAAATGATTGGAATTAATGCAGCCATCGCTTCTCAAACAGGTTCCTATAGTGGTTATTCCTTTGCTATTCCGGTGAATATCGTTAAAAAAGTGGTGGCTGATTTAGTGGAATTTGGAACCGTGCAGCGAGCCTTCATTGGTGTGAGTATACGTGATATTGATGCGAAGTTTGCAGAAGAAAAAAGTATAAAAAACCTGAATGGAGTTTACGTCAATGGATTAACTGATGGCGGTGCCGGGGAAGACGCCGGGGTAAAAATAGGTGATGTGCTTACTAAAATAGAAGGCAATGCAATAAGAAACGTTGCTGAGTTGCAGGAACAAATAGGGAAATACCGCCCCGGGGACAAAGTGAATGTAAGTGTTGTACGGAATGAAAAAGAGGTGATTATTCCCGTTATCTTAAAAAATAAAGACGGTAACCTGGGAATAATAAAAAAAGAACAAAAGGAAACCCTTTCTATGACTTCCTTAGGAGCCAGTTTTGAATCGCTTAGTAAAGAGGACATGAGAAAGTTAGGTATTCAAAATGGGCTTAAAATTAGTAAATTGGAGAATGGTAAGTTGGCCTCTGCAGGCATAAAACCAGGCTTTATTATAACTTCAATTGATAAGAAGAAAATAACTGGTATTGAAGATGTTGAGTCGATTTTAAAAGAAAAGACCGGAGGCGTATTGATTGAAGGGGTTTACCCGAATGGAATAAGGGCTTATTATGGATTTGGGATGTAGTTGATCGTTTATTCGTTCAAACGTTTAATAGTTCATTCGTTCGGGGACTAAACGAACGAATGAACAAAAAAACGGGTAAACCAATGAACTAATGATAACTTTATTTTGAATTAACATTTGTTTAAAATACATTTGCGCTCAATTTTGAGGACGAAAACTATAACATGAGACAACTAAAAATAACCAAGTCAATTACCAACCGCGAAAGCGCATCTTTAGACAAGTATTTACAGGAAATAGGGAGGGAAGAGCTGATTACTGCTGATGAAGAGGTACAATTGGCTAAAAAAATCCGGGATGGGGACCAAAGGGCGCTTGAAAAATTAACCCGCTCCAACCTTCGTTTTGTTGTTTCGGTTGCAAAACAATACCAAAACCAGGGTTTAAGCCTACCGGATCTTATTAATGAAGGAAACCTTGGATTAATTAAAGCGGCCAAACGTTTTGATGAAACCCGCGGGTTTAAATTCATTTCTTATGCTGTGTGGTGGATTCGTCAAAGTATTCTCCAGGCTTTGGCCGAACAATCGCGTATTGTGCGTTTACCTTTAAACCAGGTAGGCTCCTTAAATAAAATAAACAAAGCTTATTCTAAACTTGAACAGGAATTTGAGCGTGAGCCAAGTGCCGAAGAATTGGCTGCTATATTGGATCTTCCGCAGGATAAAATTGCAGATACTATGAAAGTATCAGGCCGCCATGTATCTATGGACGCCCCCTTTGCCAACGGAGAGGAAAGTACATTGATGGATGTTTTGGTGAACCACGATTCGCCACGTGCAGACAGCTCTTTAATGAACGAATCTTTATCAAAAGAAATAGAGCGTGCTTTATCGACCTTAACTGAGCGCGAGCGCGATGTGGTGAAGTTGTTTTTTGGTATCGGTATCAATCACGGTTTGACCCTGGAAGAGATCGGGGCAAAATTTGATTTAACCCGCGAACGTGTTCGTCAGATCAAGGAAAAAGCGGTTCGCCGCCTTCGCCATAGTTCACGCAGTAAACTATTGCAACAATACTTGGGTTAATTTTGTAAATTAATCAATAAAAAACCGCACAATAGGGCGGTTTTTTTTATTTTTGTATTCCGAAAAATTATCAATAAAAAAACATAAACTTAACATGAGCTTAGAAACATTAGAGAAAGTGAACGGAGGTTATCAGGAACAATTAAACGATTGGATTGAGCAGGAAAAAGCTGCGATAGGCCTGATTAGTGCTGTTGGAAAATTATGGTTTGAAAAATCAATAGAATTGGTGTTGTTCCGTAATCAGCTTGTAGACAGAAGCGCAAGTGAGATTATGAATTTACACATGTATGCCAAAGACATTGTTAAAAAACCTATCACCGTTCAAAACTCTGTGTTATTGGCCAACGAAATATACAAGGCTGCGATTTGCCCTTCGAAAATTGATATTGGTAAATTAGCCTACGAATGGCACCAGGAACAAAGTAATTTTAAATCGGCTGCTGATTTTATCGAAATTAAACTAAAGGATTTTTTAGGAAAAGAACACAGCATTGCCCCAAAAGATGTGGTGTTGTTCGGTTTTGGACGTATAGGCCGTTTGGCTGCCCGCGAAATTATTGCCCAGGCAGGTAAAGGCGAACAACTGCGTTTAAAAGCCATTGTTACCCGTGGCAACAGCGATGAAGAAATTGTAAAAAGAGCCGACCTGTTGAGAACAGATTCAGTGCATGGTCCTTTCCCCGGAACTGTAATTGAGGACCTGGCTCAAAAAGCGCTGATCATTAACGGGCACACCGTACACATGATTGACGCGAAGAATCCGGATGATATTGATTACACCAAATACGGGATCAACGATGCTTTGTTGATTGACAACACCGGTGTTTATCGCGACAGAGCAGAACTGAGCCGCCACTTAAAATCAACTGGCATTTCAAAAGTATTGTTAACAGCGCCTGCTAAAGATGTTCCCAATGTAGTGTACGGGGTAAACCAGGATACCATTGATCTTAAAAATGAAACTATATTTTCTGCCGCATCCTGTACCACCAACGCAATCATGCCGATTTTATATGTGGTAGAAAAAGAATTTGGCGTGCAACGCGGCCATATTGAAACGGTTCATTCCTATACCAACGATCAAAACCTGCTGGACAATTACCATAAAAAATACCGTCGTGGACGTTCGGCAGCCTTAAACATGGTAATTACCGAAACTGGTGCCGAAAGTGCTTTAAAGAAAGTATTGCCGCAGTTATCGGGTAAGTTTACGGCCAATTCGGTTCGTGTACCAACCCCCAATGTATCGCTGGCGATTTTAAATATTTCTATTAACAAAGAAGTGACCAAAGAAGAGGTGAATGAAATTATGAAAAAATATGCCCTACAGGGTAACCTGGTGGAGCAGATTCAATATGCTTTTTCTAATGAGCTGGTATCAACCGATGTAATTGGTAACCCCTGCCCATCGGTATTCGATAGCAATGCCACCATTGTATCGCCCGATAAAAGGAATATCGTATTGTACGTTTGGTATGATAACGAATATGGGTATACCCGCCAGGTTATACGTTTCGCTAAGCAGTTAGCGGAAGTGAGGAGAGCGGTTTATTATTAGTTTTATTAACGTTCAAAAGTTTATTCGTTTATCCGTTCTTTCCTCACGAACGAATGAACTGATGAACGAATAAGCTACTGAGAACTAAACACTATAGTAAAGCTGTGCCAGCCTTCGTTATAATTATAATCAATTTTTAAGCGGTTTATTTCGCAGATCTTTTTTACAATGGCGAGTCCAAGGCCCAATGAGTCTTCGCTTCCGGCTTTGTAAAAACGTTCGAAGCGCTTATCACTATTGTCTTTTGGAGGTTTACCGGTATTGGCTATTTTTATTCGTTCTTTAGTCACCTCAATATTGATCTTCCCGTTTTGTACATTGTGTTTAACCGCATTTTTAATCAGGTTGTCAAAAAGTACTTTCGCAATATTGGGGTCCATGCTTAAATGAACACTTTCATCTATTTTATAATTTACATCTATTTCTTTCCCTTGTATAAAATCTTCAAACAGGTTGATGCGGCTTATAATTTTATCCGCCACATTTACCTGCGAGGATTGTTCAAACTGGTTGTTTTCGAGTTTGGTGAGTAAAACCAAAGCCTTGTTCAGTGTAAACAAAGTGTTGACAGCATGGTTGGCTTCCATTAAAAGTTTGGCCTGTTCAGCGTTTAAACCCTTGTCCTGTAAACACATTTCAATTTTAGAACTTATTATTGCCAGCGGGGTTTGAATTTCGTGGGAGGCATTTTCAGTAAATTCTTTCAGGGCAATATAATCGTGTACACTTTTTTCTGTCATAGTGGTAAGCGACCGGTTTAAATCATCAAATTCCTTTGTATCAATGGCCGGTAAATGAATAGGGTGTTGCTTGGACACGTTAAATTCTTTAAGTGCCTGTAAAGCCTTATAAAACGGGCCCCATAATTTTTTGTATATAAATATATTGACAACAACTAAAATCAATACCATCAACAGGGAAGAGATACTGATGGCGTAAACAATGTCTTTAACTAATTTTTCATCCTCATCAAATAATTTAATCAGGGTAATTTTATAGAATTTATCTGCAAGCCTGTATTCAAAAACTATAGCAGGTGCATTCATGGTACCCTCCTCCTCCTGTTCTTCCTCTTCTTCTTCATTTTCGCTTTGGGCAATGATTTTAAAGTAAGGTTTTTTACCGCTTAAACGCGGGATTTCTTCAATCCATATTTTATCCCCGATATTGTTCTCTAATAATTTTGGAGAAACCCCGTCGTCCAAAGCAAACTCAATGCTTTCTTTCTCATTGAGTAAATGTTCCTTTGCTTCTTTTTCGAAGTGATTTTTTACAAAACTATAGGTGATAAAACCACTTGAAACGATAATCAATATCGAAGCAAGGGTATTTACCGCAATGTTTTTATGTAGTAATTTCATTTATTCACCAAATTTATAACCCATGCCGTATACGGCCTGTATATAGTCTTTAGCACCAGATTCAACTAATTTTTTTCTTAAATTTTTAATGTGGGTATAAATAAGCTCGCTTGAAATAGCGAGGTCGGCATTGCCCTGCCACAGGTTATAAGCAATGGCATCTTTAGTAAGTATTTTATTGGCGTTGGAAACAAAATACACCAGCAATTCAAATTCCTTTTTGGTCAGGCTTACTTTTTTTTCATTGATCAGTACACTTTTCGATTCCGGGTTAATTGTAATTTCATTGAATTCAATCGTATCGTTCCCGTCAAATTTTTTTCTTCTGACCACTGCGTTAATCCTTGCATTCAGTTCCGACAGATGAAAGGGCTTTGTTAAAAAATCATCGGCCCCGGTGTTTAAACCTTCTAATTTATCTTCCAACGAATTGCGGGCGGATATAATAATCAGGCTGGAGTTTATTTTTTTTCTTTTGATGTATTTAATCAAATCGATGCCTGAGCCGTCGGGCAGGCCAATATCAATAACAATACAATCGTAGCTAAAATCATGGACACTATTTACAGCGGTATCATAAGTATATACCTGAGTACAGTGAATATTACTTTTTTGAAGGTACTGGGCAATGGAGTTACTCAGTAATTTTTCATCTTCAACAATAAGTATGTTGGTAACAAAAGCCAAGGTAAAGCGATTTGGTGTTTTACAAATGTAATGCGGTTTTACAACAATTGCATTACATTTTTTTTTAAATCTGGCTGTATTTCGGACGCTTCTAAAACTAAATCTTTGCGTTCTTCAGTTTTTCAACAGAATGGAAGATTAAGTTAAAATTTATAAGCCAAAAGTCAAAATCCCCAAACGAGCCCGTTTATATAAAACCCCTTATGGCTTATTTTTTTATTGCTTATGGCTTTTCCTATGTTAAGTTAAAAGGCTTACATAACTTCTTCAATCACAAGATCAAGCCTGGAAACAAAGGGTGAACGACTGATGATGTTTTTTATGTCTCTGATAAAATTAGTGTTTGCCATATAATACGAAGAAAAATTATCCACCCTTTCCTGAGGACTGTTATTCGGAAAAAATTTTTCTTTCAGGTTTTTGATTTGGTTTATTTCAACTTCATTTTTATTTTTCAGTGCCTTAATCAATTTTTGTTCAATAAGGTTTAATCCATTGATGTTTTTTTGTTTCTCAGCATCAACGGCAGCTACAAGGGTTTTGTCGATTTGTTCAACTTCAGCTTTTAATTGGTTAAACACTGCTGTTATTTTTTCCCGTGGGATTTTAAAATCAGGGCCTTCATTTTTATTTTGCAGCTGTTTTTTTATTAAAGCATCTGTTTCTAAAAAAAGATCGTTAAAGTCAATCCCTAATTTTTTTATTTTACCGCCATTGTTTTTATCTATATACAATACAAAGTTACGGGGTAGCAAAACCGGAAAGGGAAGGTTAAAAGCAGCAAACATATTTTTGTATTCCAGCCAATAGGCCAATTCTCCGGGGCCACCCACATAAGCCACATTGGGCAATATTTTTTGCTGGTACAAGGGCCTTAAAACCACATTGGGGCTAAAGCGTTCAGGGTGTTCATGCAGTTCTTTTTCTAATTCATCTTTGGTAAAAGCAATAGCTGAATTCAATACCTTGTAGTGTGCATCAACTTTTTCAAGCCTTTCACGCATTCCTTTCACAGCGTAAAAACAATTTATTTTGCGTGGACTCACCTGTGTTTTATAACCTTTTGCGCTAAGTAATTGTATCGTGTTTAGAACTTCTTTTTCCGCTTTGTTTTCAAACAGGTCTTCTTTTATTTCGGAAATAAATTCTTTTTTTAAAGCAACGGTGTCCGCATCAATAATTACCAAACCAAATTCCCCAAACAGCTCATTTACCAGATACCTGGTGGCATCGGCCATGTTTTTATGGTTCAGGTAAGCCGCTTTAAATAAAGCAATAAGCGATTGTGCAGACTCGCCTGTTCCTAATAAATTTTCCAATTCGTTAATTATCACATCAATCCCTGTGGTAGAGATTCTCCCTGCTTTTCCTTTTTCTTCCGTGTTCCAGGTCATCTTTTTTCCAAAAACAACAGCGTGGTTTATTTCTTCAATGTCATGGTCCTCAGTAGCCATCCAGTAAACAGGCACAAAATGTTTATCTGGAATAAACCTGTTCAGCTCTTCGCAATAATCGATAGTCGATAAGATTTTATAAACAAAATACAAGGGGCCGGTAAAAAGGCAGAGTTGATGGCCTGTAGTAATGGTGTAGGTGTTGTTTGAACTAAGTGCATCTATGTTTTTTTTACTTACCACAGAAAGTTTTAAAGTGGAATTTTGCCTGTGCAATTCACTTACCAGCAAGGGCCTGTTGTATGTAACTACAACATTTTGCTGAATAAATTCCTTTATCCCCTCTGCATTCGGTGCATATTGATATAAATCAGCAACAGTATTTTTTTGATCTGTATAATCAAGAAATAACTCATCAAATAAGTTACTTTCCCTTAAGCCGGTTGGATGCGAAGTTAATGTAGCCATAATACAGTAAAAATACATGGAACTACAGTGAATATGTCGGGTAGAGAAAATTGTTTTTCAACAGGCACAAACAAGCATTAAAGCTGCTGTTTTCAACTATTAATTAACAATAAAATAGCTTGTTTTTCAGGGGATTACTCAAGGATATCCGGGTTTTTGGTTAATTACGGCCTCATTTGTTAATAACGCAAGTTTTACACCACCCGCAGTTGTTGTATTTTTAAGAGTTTAATAAAACGCTTGTAAGCATGGGTATGCAGGTAAATGTAAAGGAATTACTTACGCAGTTGTACTACAACCGCAATGTTATTGAATTTTTATTCGGTAACCGCGACAGTATTACTGTGAACGAATTATTGGGCCGCGACGACATTACCGCAGAGCAGTACCAAAAACTCATCAATTATGAAATTCTGTATGAGCACCAGAGTGTAGTGAGCGTGAACGATGCTGTAATAGCGATGTTTGAGGATTTTATGGAAATAGGGGAAGTAACCCCCGGCTTCATCAGCGACTACATCAACGAATTAAAACGCCACATCCGTTATTACCAGGAGGGAAGGGAAAACCGCTTTTTACGTTCCATTAAAAAATACCTGAAACGTATTAACAATGCTATCAGCAGGGAGATCATCAAATTGCAAAAGAACGTTGACGATACCTATAAAAACGAAAGCAATTACCGCATCAAACTTCAAAAGTTAGAGGATTACCGGGAGAAACGCGATACCATTATTGAGTTCATCCGCAAAACAGAAGATGTAGTGGATGAAACACGGAACCTGTTTACCCTGACGAACGATATTGAACTATATGGAATTGTTGGTGTTTTGAAATCGAGCCTGATCGAAAACCTCGATTACCTGATTGAAATTCAAACAGACATAACCGACTACATCAATAAAATTCAATTCCAGTTAGATGTTTATAAAAAAGCGCAACGCATCAAGGAGATTAAAGACCACGGGGAATTGCATTACAAAACCAATTTCAGGGAGGTTGTAAAAGACATCAACCCGATAGGGTTCAACGGGCATAAATCGCCCCGCACAAAAATTCCCATCGACTTTTTATTTACTGACGATGGATATATGTTGTGCCAGCGTGTTGCTGAGAAGTATAAAATCACCCGCCTCATGGCCAGGCGCATGGCCGATAAGTTGCCCAGCGATTTTAAAGAACAGCATGTAGAGAACTCGGTAAGGTTAGATACATCGGCTTTGGTAGATAAGTTTTTATCGCAAAACAAACACAACCTCTTTGAATTTCTGGCGAACTATAAATTCCCCAAAGCAATTGGCAACATTACTTTTGAAGAAAGGATTACCCTGTTTGTAGAAATAGTACTGGAATACGACAAGGCCCTTGATTTTAAATACCGCTTGCAGTATTACGAATATGAAGATGCGGAGAAACGCAAGAAAAAATTGGGTTATACATTGATTTTACCGAAGAAAGAACTGAAGAAGGAAGGGAAGAAGAAAAGATTAGCTGATTAGCTAATGTGATGATTAGCTGATTTGATAATTTGATGATGGGGAGACAGGTAAATAAAAACGAGATAGGTATTGATGATTAGCTGATGGGAGGTTTTGAAAAGAATGAAGATGAGCTAATATGACGATGAACAATAACTTTTGAACTTTCAAACTTTTAAACTTTTGAACTAAAAATGGACTATAAACTACCGAAACAAACACACGAAATATTCTCTATCATGGCGCGGGGTCATTTTATATCGAGTAATGGCACCAAAGACAATATGGGAAAGCTGTACGACATCATTAACAATCCGGAGAACTTCGATCATTTTCAGGAATATTTTAATATCATCCGTTATAAAATAGAAAGAGGAAACAACTTTTTTTATTTTTCCAAACTGGAAGAGACCAACAGCATCATTGAAAAAAAATTAGAGACTTTTGAAAAGTACATTGATATCATCGACCTCTTTGCTTCAATGGACAATAAGATAACCATCGGCTCCCGTTTCAGGCCAAGTGAAATAGCAGAAGAGTGCAACGCCAATGTTCGCTTAAAACAAAAGCTGCAAAAAATACCCCTGTACCGTTCAGAAACACTGAGCAATAAAGTGCGTGAGATATGTGACCTGATGACGCGTGATTCTTTCCTGGAAAAAGAAGACGAAGTAAGCGAAAACTACAAAGTACTTGATTCTTATTCTTACCTGATGGACATGATTAATTCAATTGCTATCTACGAAGAACCGCCGGGTAGTGAAAATGCGGGGGGGATTATTTATAATTAGCCAATGTGATGATTAGCTAATTAGCTGATGGGGAAGGTAGGTAAAGGAAAACCTGATAGGTAATGATTAGCTGATGTGATGGTAACGAATGAACGAAAAAACAAAAGAACTGATAAACGAGATAATAGATGGAAAACTTTAGAATATTAAACCGGATAGTGATGATTAACATTGCCAACAACAAATATGCAGATGTTGAGTTGAGCGGCAATACTTGTTTTGTGGGGACAAATAACTTTGGTAAAACATCTTTACAAAGGGCCATCCTGTTTTTTTACAGTGCCAATAGCCGCGGTCTGGGGATTTCGCAATCGCAAAAACCATTTGAGGAGCATTATTTCAGGTACGAGAATTCATTTATTGTTTACGAGATCACAACAGAGGACAAAAACTTTTTTGTAATGGCCTACCGTCACAATAAATTGTGTTTCCGATTTGTTGATGCAGCCTATAACGCTGATTTTTTCTTTAATGAAAACGATGAAGCTTTAAAGATTGGTGATGTTTTGAAAAAGTTAGATAAATTCGGTATCTATTACAGCAACCAGATAGACACCTTTGAGCGTTACAGAAACATTATCTACGGAACTGAAACAGATAAAAACCTGACGAAATTCCATTTGCTGAAAGGGAATGAAAAATACCAAAACATTCCCAAATCAATTACCAACGTTTTCTTAAGTTCTAAAGCTTCCATCGATTCCCGTTTTATTAAAGATTTTATTGCCAACTCGCTGAGCAATGAAAATAGCAGTATTAAGCTGGAACAGGTGGAGCGTCAGTTAAGGCAGTTCAATGAAAAGTATACGGACATTGAAACTTACCTGAAAAAAGAAACCCAGCAATTGATTGAACTGATCGATAAAAAATTTGATCAGGTAAAAATGCTGAAGGGCTCTCAGTTTGAATTAGCCGAAAAATTAGGAAGCAGTTTAAAATATGCCGAAGTACAAAACGAAGCCATTCGTGAAGCCTCCAAAGCCAAGGAAGAAGCTTTGGAAATATTGGTCTCGGATTTTAATGCCTTAAAAGGAAACAGCGAAGAAAAACAAAAAGACATTCGTGAAGAAATCGGTTATTACGACAGAACCATTCGTGAAGCCAATAAAAAACTGAAAGACTACAAGGAAAAAAACATCGAAGAAGCAGTTGAGAAAAACAAACAAAAAGAACAATTGCAGGTGGAGCTGAACATGGCCCGCAAGGAGTATGAAACCCTGACTTCAAATGTAAAAAGTATTGAGTTAAAGTACTCTTCCTTAATTGAACAATTGCGCAACGACAAGGCGGCTTTCATCAATACAACCAATACCAAAACCAGTCTTATTTTTAACGATTACAACGAGCGCCAGTTGTTGGCCAAAAACGAACACAATAAAAAAGACGGTGAATTAAAAGAAAAACGTGAACGTTCCTTAGGCGACTTAAATGCCGAAGTAACCAGTAAACAAATTGAGTTCAATGAACTTAAATCAGAAGAAAAAGTTATCCGCAACACCCGTTTTTATGAAAACGAAATTAAACTCTTAGAAACTGAATTGGCTGAATTAAGAGCGGTAACCTATAAAAACCGTTCAGAGAAAGCGATTAAGAGCAATATGATCCAGACCCTGCAAAAGGAATGGGAAAATACCGAAGGAAAACTTAAATCGTCTTTAAGTAATCAGTTGAGTAAAATCAACAACGAAATAATTAAGAAGAAAACGGAGATCAAAGAAATTGAATCCAAACTTTCGTCCCAGGCCGATGCCTTTTATGGTTACCTCGAAAAAAACGTAAAAGACTGGCATCTTACGATTGGCAAGGTTTGTAACGAAGAGATTTTATTCCGTACCGACTTAAAACCTGCATACAAAAAAGAACTTGCCAATTCCTTATATGGAATAAGCCTTGAATTGGATACGGTAAGTGTGTATTCAAAAAGCATTGAAGAATACCAGGCTGAAAAAACTTCACGCCTTACCGAAATTAAAGAACTGGAAGATTCGTTGAGCCAGTTTCAAACAAGCAATAACGAAGAAAAAATACTGGCTGCAGATCGTTTCGGGAAACAAATAGGGGAGTTGAAGGAAGATGTGAAAGTATTGACTTACTCGCTGGAATTAGCTGAAAAACGTGAGAAAAAATTAATGAATGAGTTTGAAGACTGGAAACAAAAAGCCAGTGCTGAAACTGAAGAAGCCTTAAAAGGAAATCGTCAGAAACAAAACATCGTTGAAGAGGAGCTGGCGATTTTAAATAAAAAGAAAAATAATTTGCTGAGTGATTTTAACGATCAGTTTGATCAGTTGAAAAAACACCACGAAGAAAGAATTGTTGATTTAAAATCCCGTCAGGAAAAAGAAATAAAAGAGATAGAAGATGAAAAGGACAAAACGGTAAAAAGTTTTGACGACAAGGAAGCTGAGTTTACAACGGAGAAAGAAAGTTCCTTCAAATCAAAAGGTGTTGACAGCAAACAAATAAAAGAGATTGACAAGCGCATAAAAGCCTTGCAGGACGAGACCAAAGAGATTGATCAATATTCGCAATTGGTAAACGATTACCTGAAAGATAAAAGAGAATTGTTTGACAAGCTTCCTGATTTAATTCAGAAAAAGGAAGACTATGTTAAAACATCGAATGAAATGGCCAATCACTTAGAGGAAGCCAGTCGTAAGTACAACCTCAAACGCATGGAGATCAACAAAGAAAAACGTGCTTACGATGAGGAGTTGATTGAATTCAATAATGGGATTAATTATTTTACCAAAAATTTCCGCGAAACACCGGTGTACAATAAATATGCGGATATAGTTGAACGAGCCGAACCCCGCAAAACCAATTACACGGTAATGGATTTGTGTACACAGTTGTTAAAAAACGATTCGCATTTTAATGAAGAGTACGGTGCTTTCCAGCGTTATGTAAATGAATTCTCCGGCAAGTTCCGTTTAGAGAACCACTTTAATTTTATTATCCGCAACGATGCCAGTCAGGCCGAATACGAAAGGTTTGCGCAAAACCTGATGAACTTTATTCACGAGAATAAAATTGAACTTTCGGTGGCCGAAACGGCAACTCAAATAGGTTTGGTTACAGACAGTATTGCCACCAAAGTAAAAGAACTGAGCAACCAGCAGGACAAGATTCAACACATCATTACGCTGATTGCCGAAGACTTTAAAAAAGCAGAGTTCGAAGAATCCAAACTGATTGAATTTATTAAAATAAAAATTGAAGAGTCGGACAATAAAGTATACAAGCTGCTGAAAAAGATTGAGGAGTTTAAAGATGAGCACGGTATGTTTTATGGCGAAGGTTTGTTCAATACCGATTACGCCAGCGGTGGTAAAAACAAAGAGATCAATAACCGTGCGGTTAAATTATTAGAAAGCTTGCGCCACGCCATTAAAGAACAGGAGCAGGAGGAAATTCGGTTACAGGACTTATTCGAATTAAAATTCAATATTAAAGAAGGGGTAAACGAAACAGGCTGGACACATAAGATCGACAGCATTGGTTCAACCGGTACCGACATTCTTGTAAAAGCGATTATTTACATTACGTTGTTGCACGTGTTCATTAAAGAATCCAGTCACCGCAGCAGTAAGGAATTTAAGGTACACTGCATCATCGACGAGGTAGGGCAAATTTCAGCACACTATTTACGTGAACTGTTGAAATTTGCGAAGAACAGGAACATTATGATGATTAACGGTTTACCGAACAAGAGCGGATTAGAAAGTCATTACCGTTATACCTACCAGTTCAGAAGGGAAGAGGCCGGAAATGTGCGTGTGTTCCCAAGTATTGTGACGGAGGTAGAAGCTTGATAGATTTGAGATATTAGATGTGAGTATTGAGATTGGAGAGGGTGGAAGCGTAGAGATGGTACCTGGTAATAAGCAGCAGGTATCAGGTACTCATAGGATGATGTATTTCAAAAGTTATGGAAGGATGGCTCTGTAAGAGCCAAACATTCTTAGCGCTAAATAACGGGCAGTAAAACGGCTCCGGAGGAGCCGAACAAATGAAGGGTAGCTCTTACGAATATTTTTTTTGACTTTTAAATAAAATAAACTTATGCAACAACTCATCGAATGTGTTCCTAATTTCAGCGAAGGCAAGGACTTAAACATCATTAAACAAATTACCAATGAAATAGAAAGCGTTGAAGGAGTTCGTTTATTAAATGTTGACCCGGGCAAAGCTACCAACCGCACTGTAGTTACTTTTGTAGGAACCCCCGAAGCCGTTATTGAGGCTGCTTTTCTGGCTATTAAAAAGGCCGGAGAAGTAATTGACATGAGTAAACACAAAGGCGAGCACCCGCGTATGGGTGCTACTGATGTTTGTCCGCTTATACCCATTGCCAATATTAGTATGGAGGAAACAGCTAAATGGGCACAAAAATTAGGAGAGCGTGTGGGGAAAGAATTACAATTGCCTATTTATTTATATGAAGCCGCACAGGCCAATAAAAGCCGCAACAATCTTTCTGTTATACGTGCCGGGGAATACGAAGGCTTTTTTAAGAAAATAAAATTACCGGAATGGAAACCGGATTTCGGACCGGCTGAGTTTGACGCCAAACGTGGCGCAACAGTTATTGGTGCCCGCGATTTCCTGGTGGCATACAATGTTAACCTCAATACTACATCCACCCGCCGTGCCAATTCTATTGCATTCGATGTGCGTGAAGCAGGTCGTGTAAAACGCGAAGGTGATCCGGTTACCGGTAAAATAGTGAACGATGAAAAAGGGAATCCTATTGTTATACCCGGCTCCTTAAAAAGTGTAAAAGCCATTGGCTGGTATATTGAGGAATATGGCGTGGCACAAATTTCCATGAACCTGACCAATATTAATGTAACACCTGTACACATTGCTTTTGATGAAGTCTGTAAAAAAGCAACTGAACGTGGTATACGTGTGACGGGTTCGGAACTGGTGGGTTTAATTCCGCTGAAAGCTATGCTGGATGCAGGAAAATATTTTTTGCTTAAACAAAAACGTTCCATTGGTGTAAGTGAAAAGGAGCTGATCAAAATCGCTATCAAATCGATGGGCTTAGATGAGCTGGGGCCTTTTAAACCGGAAGAACGCATTATTGAATACCTGTTGAAAGACAAAGCCGATAGCAAATTGGTAAGTATGAACTTAGTTGAGTTTGCAGATGAAACAGCCAGCGAAAGCCCTGCTCCCGGTGGCGGCTCTATTTCGGCTTATATGGGGGCTTTGGGTGCGGCGCTGGCAACAATGGTGGCGAATTTATCCTCGCATAAAAAAGGCTGGGACGACAGGTGGGAAGAGTTCAGCACCTGGGCTGAAAAAGGCGAAGCCTGTAAAAATGAATTGGTTCGTTTGGTAGATGCAGACACCAAAGCCTTTAATTTAATTATGACAGCTTTTGGTTTATCAAAATCAACTGATGAAGAAAAAGCAATACGTACCAAAGCCATACAGGAAGCTACAAAATTTGCTATCGAAATTCCTTTTAAAGTCATGCAAACCACTTATAATAGTATGGAAGTAATAAAAGCCATGGCTGAAATTGGAAATCCCAATTCAGTTTCGGATGCCGGGGTAGGGGCCTTGTGTGCCAGAAGTGCGGTAATGGGCGCATTTATGAACGTGCGCATCAATGCTGCCGGTTACGATGATAAAAACTACGTCAATGAAATTATCCAAAAAGGAAAAGACATAGAAAACAAAACCATTCAGTTAGAAGCAGACATCTTAAAAGTAGTGAACGAAAAAATAGGCTTGTAAATTTTGCAATTAAATAAAACCATATATCCATGAAAAAACACATCTTAAAATCAGCCTTGTTGCTTGCGTTTTTTGCAGCAGCAAACATGCATGCGCAAACAAGTACAACTCCCCAAAAGGAAGAAGTAAAACAGGAAAAAGCACAACTGAAAGCGGACAAAGCCCAGGTAAAAGCCGACAAGGCCAAAGTGGCTGAAGACAAAGCAAAAATTGCCGCCGACAAAGCTGCGGGGAATCAGGAAGCTGCTAAACAGGACAAAGCCCAGTTAAAAGAAGACAGGGCCAAAACGAAAGCAGATAAAGCCATAGTAAAAACGGAAGAACAAAAACGCAAAGAATACAAGGAGAAGAAGAAAGCCGAAAACCATTAATTCTTTTTAGTTTATTCGTTCATGTGTTTGTTCGTTTATTAGTTCATTCGTTGACCAAAACGGATGAACTAATAAACTATAGAACAAATGAACTAAAGAACGAATAAACGTTTTAGCCAATGAAAAAACAAAGCCTCTTAATTTTGGGACTTGGTGTTTTGAGTTTAGGCTCAAAATCGCAACAATTAATTAATACGGGGTTTTCTACCGGTGATAACGAATCGCAGTACAACGCCCCGGTTTTGGCGGACGCAAGTGAAACGGCAAGTAATTCAATACTTGGCCTTGACGTTTCTCATTTCAATGGCACTATCAACTGGCCACAGGTTGCAGCTGATTCTAAAGTGTTTGCATTTGTAAAAGCCACAGAAGGTATCAGTTATACCGATCCTGCTTATACAACAAACATGGTGAATGGCAGCAATGCAGGAATAGTGATGGGTGAATATCATTTTGCAAGGCCTATCAGTAACAACGCAGTGGATGAAGCCAATTACTTTTTGAATGTGGCGGGTGTCTATATTCATACCTGTAACCTGCCGCCTGTGCTGGATCTGGAAAATCCGTCCACGGGTGGGACATTAACGGGTTCATTCAGCAGCGCGGCATTGTCTGCATGGGTGCAGCAATGGATGTCTACGGTACAAAATGCAACAGGAATCGCTCCGCTATTGTACACCAACAGTTCTATCGCTTCTTATTTGAACAGCTCTTTAACTAATTATGGCTTGTGGATTGCGAACCCCGATGGGAGTTCAACTACAGCACCCGCCAATATTGGTGTATGGACCACCTGGGCTTTCAAACAATATTCCTGGTCGGGTACTGTTCCCGGAATTAACGCACAGACAGACCTGAATGTTTTTAACGGAGACATGGACGCATTTAATAATTTAACCGGATGTACCACAGGGATTTCAGAAAATAAATCAAGAGGTGATTTTAGTGTCTACCCCAACCCTGCCACCGATAAAATTACGATTGGAACTATTTCTTCGGATAACAATCAGTCTAAAACACTTGAAATATATACCGTGCAGGGGCAATTAATTGCGCAGCAACAGGTACAAGAACAACAAACAGAGATGAATGTTTCAGACTTTGCAGGCGGAGTTTATTTTGTAAATATAAAAACTGAAAATGGTGTGGAAGTTAAAAAGTTTGTGAAGGAATAATATAAATATTTTTAACTGATTACAAAGAAATGACCGCCCACATCCTGCCGGTTTTCCCTTTATCGCGGCGAAAAGAAAAAAAGTCTGCTTCAAATGTGCAACGCTTCATAGCCCAGGTATTTTCTTCTGCAATTCCACTTTCGTTCAGCACAAATTTATTGGCAGCTACTAAATCAATGTGACTGTTTTTGAAGCAGTAGTCCGGAAACCCGGCCCGGGCAAATTGTTCAATGACTTCGGAGCCTACTTCAAATTTTTCGCAACTAATTCCAGGGCCAATAGCTACTTTAATTGCAGATGTATCTGCACCAAGTTGTACCATTTCGTAAATGGTGTTTTGGGCTACCCGGGCTACGGTTCCCCGCCAGCCGGCATGAGCTGCACCAATTATGTTGTTGACCGGATCGTGAAACAGGAGCGGGTAACAATCGG
The DNA here is from genome assembly GCA_023251755.1 of Bacteroidota bacterium. GTDB lineage: Bacteria > Bacteroidota > Bacteroidia > B-17B0 > Aurantibacillaceae > JAHEYF01. The sequence goes on along the minus strand of JAHEYF010000007.1, from coordinate 6,178 downwards.
CTGCGGCAACGGCAAGTGTAAGGCCCTTTTCTTTAGTAACCAAAGCATCGCCTGTTTGTGGCCCGGGATGAGCCAGACAAACGGTATTGCTATGAACCTGTTTTAAATAAGCCGTGTTTTCAACACTTAAATTCAAAGCAGCCAAAGCCCTTCTTCTGTTCTCTTTTATATTGGAGGCCTCGTCATCACGCCCGGCAAAATTTAATGAATGAAAAGGTGCCGGTGAAATACCGCCCGAACGGGTAGAGAAACCATGTGTAACAGAAAGAAGAGGGGAATGGTACCAGTACATGTTGCAAAGTTAAAAGATTTAAGTCAAAAGTTAAAAGCCAAGAGCCAAGAGTGTGATCATGGTTGCGATTAAATTCTCTATTTTATACATGGGATGGTTTTATTTAAAAGTAGTAAGTAATAGTATAAGGTGATACTAAATACCAGCTACCTGCTACTTACTACCGTTGCGAAATTCCACCTGTACCGTAGAACTGGTTTTTCATCGAATTGGTCTATTAAAAATATGCTTTAATGGGTAGTAAAGTACTATTTATTCAGATTTTTTTAAGAAATTAGCTTGTCATTTTTAAATCAATAAATATGAAACGTATAATTATTACGAGTTTACTTTTTGTAAGCGTGTTGTTCACAAACGCCGCTATTATTACGGTTAACAACAACAACGACACCGGTCCCGGTTCATTGAGGGATGCTGTAACCAACGCCGGTTCAGGTGATACTATTAATTTTGGCGCGGTTACCAATGGTACCTATATAAATCTGAACTCTGATATAACGATCAATAAAAAATTGTATATAATTGGTAACGGACACACCAATACGATGCTTTACGGAACCAGTGTAGTGAATATTTTTAATGTGCAGGCGGGTTATCTTCTTACTGTTGCAAAAATTGGAATTCAAAACGGAACCCGTGGTATTACAGCGGCGGGTAGTGTTGATGTTTCTGAATGTGAAATAAAAAACTCTATAAGTGATGGAGTTTATGTAAGCGGGGATTCATTGAGAATGAAGGATTGTTTTATTCACAACTGTGGCGGAAAGGGAATTTATTCAAAGAATACCGGCGTGACTTTTATTATGAATTCAACCGTTTCTTCGAATACGAATTCAGCTACAGCCGGTTTTTTTAAAGATATAGCCGGGCCTCTTCAAATCGTCAACTGTACATTTCATGGAAATGTTGATGGTATTGTTACCATTGCAATTGGTTCGGGTTTTAATACTGAAATTAAAAACAACTCAATTACTGCAAACACGGGAGTAGGCCTTAAAATAGACCACATGGGGTCGGGGACCAATCCCTCGAACATGAAAATACAAAACAATATTATTTTCGGAAATGCAACTTACGATATGAATGTAATTGGTGCCACCGGATCGAATCCTATTAATGTAAACAATATTGGTGCAACGGGGACTTCCAATTTAGGCACACTTTCCTGGTATTCAACTGCAAATCCTTATCCTTCTGGCAATAGCCTGTCTTCTAACGGAGGTTTATGGAACACTGTTCCTTTAACCAGTTCAAGTACCAGTGCGATAGACAATGCCAATGTAACTTATGCACCTGCATTGGATGGAAGGGGTTATACAAGGTACAACAACCCGGATATAGGTGCTTTTGAGTATAGTGGCAGCCCTTGTAATGCACCCAATTTTGATTTACAACCTGCTAATTTAAATGCCTGTGCTACAGGAAATGCAGTTATTTCATTCAACATTGGAGGCAGCTCACCATTTAATTTTCAATGGCAGTTGTACAATGGTACAGTGTACAATCCATTAACAAATGCAGGCGCTTATTCGGGGGTAAACACCAGCGGCTTAAATATTACAGGTGTTACAGGAGCCATGAACAATAACAATTACAGGTGTGTTGTAAACAATGCATGTGGAACTGTTATCTCTAATGTTGCTGTACTACAGGTATCTAATATAACTGTAACACCCAACCAGACAAATATAAATTGTTACGGTGGCAGCAATGGAGCTGCATCTCTATCGGTAAGTGGTGGTATAGGATCTTATACTTATTACTGGAGTCCTGGTAGTTATACAACTAATAATGTTTCAGGCCTTGCGGCAGGTACTTATACCTGTAGTATTACTGATGGGGCAGGGTGTAACAAACAACAGACTTTTACCATTACCCAACCAACTATATTCGCATCCAGTTGCAGTGGAACAGATGTAGGTTGTTATGGTGCCAGTACAGGTGGGGTAACAATGGTTCCAACCGGCGGGACAACTCCTTATACTTATAGCTGGAGTCCTTCTGGCGGAACAGGAGCAATTGCTTCAGGATTAAGCGCAGGCTCTTATACCTGTACAGCTACTGATGCTAATGGTTGTACAAGCGTTCAGATGAAAACAGTCAATCAACCTTCAACTCCTGTATCAGCTTCTAATTCTTCTTCAAATGTTACCTGCAACGGCGGAACGAATGGTTCGGCATCTGTAACAGCTTCCGGTGGTACACCTTCTTATACATACAACTGGGCGCCAAGTGGAGGAACAAATGCAACAGCGAGTGGACTTGCCCCAGGAAATTACACCTGCACCATTACCGATACAAAAGGTTGTACAATTACAAAAACAAGTTCTGTCACAGAACCGGCTGCATTAACGGTCAATTCCTCCTCTAACAATGTTAGCTGTAATGGTGGAGCAAATGGTTCTGCAACAGTTACTGTTGGTGGTGGTACTTCACCTTATTCATACAGCTGGGCTCCATCGGGTGGAACCGCAGCAACAGCGACAGGTTTAGCTGCCGGCACTTATACCTGCTCGGTTACCGATAACAACGGATGTACTTCGCTTAAAACAATTACAATAACACAGCCTGCTGTTTTAACAGTGGGTTCTTCGTCCAACAATGTTGCCTGTAACGGTGGAAGCAATGGTTCTGCAACGGTAACACCTTCGGGCGGTACAAGTCCGTATAACTACAGCTGGGCGCCCTCTGGCGGAACCGGAGCAACAGCTACAGGTTTAGCGGTAGGCGTATACACCTGTACAGTTACGGATGTAAACAGCTGTACTTCGCCAAAAACAATTACCATCACACAACCAACAACACTTGCTTCAACCTTGCCTTCACAAACCAATGTGGGGTGTAACGGAGCTTCCAACGGATCGGCAACGGTTGCAGCTTCAGGCGGTACAACACCTTATTCATACAGCTGGGCTCCATCGGGAGGAACAGCTGCCCCGGCAACGGGTTTAGTGGCTGCTACCTATACCTGTACAATTACCGATGCAAACGGATGTACTACAACCCAAACGGCTGTTATTTCACAACCAACTGCTTTAACCATTAATGGTACACCAACAAATGCAAGCTGTTTTGGTTCGGCCAATGGTACAGCCACCGTTTCAGTATCGGGTGGAACAGCCCCTTATTCATACAGCTGGGCTCCTTCGGGCGGGACAACTGTAACCGCAACAAACTTACCAGCCGGTTCATACACCTGTACAGTTAATGATGTGAACAGTTGTTCTATCATGAAAATTGTTACGGTTGCACAACCTTCACTGCTATCCGCTTCAGTTACACCAACCAATGCAAGTTGTTTTGGCGGCTCAAACGGTACTGCTACCGTTTCAGCATCGGGCGGAACACCTGGGTATACATACAGCTGGGCCCCAAATGGCGGAACAACAACCTCAGCTACAGGTTTAGCTGCAGGTGTATACACCTGTACTGTTACCGATGCCAATGGCTGTACAACCAATAATACCGGAACTATTTCCCAGCCTTCTGCCCTCAGTGCAAATGCAGGTGCGGATGCGTCTGTTTGTATAGGAGGCTCTGTTTCATTAACATCGAATGTTACAGGCGGTACCGGCGGAATAACTTACAACTGGACACCGGTTGGAAGCCTTTCATCTGGAACTGTTGCCAACCCAACTGCTTCTCCAACAACTACAACAACTTATACTTTGGCTGTTACAGACGCAAACGGATGTACTGCAAATGATGGAGTGCTGATTACCGTTAATCCTTTGCCTACGGTTTCAGCAAATAATTCAGGCCCGTTTTGTGCAGGTTCAACAATCAATTTAAGTGCTTCTGCTTCAGGCGGTACTACCTTCTCCTGGACAGGCCCTAATTCATTTTCTTCAAGCACTCAAAATCCTGTTATCAGCAATGCTACATCTGCTATGGCCGGAACGTATACCCTAACTGCAACCAATGGCACAACAGGCTGTTCCAATACAGCTACCACTACAATTGTATTTAATGCCTCTCCTACTGCTACAATTACAGGTAATGCAAATTTCTGTTCCGGCAGTACTACAACCTTATCAGCCAGTACTTCAACTGCTGGTTCAGGTACTATTACCAATTACCAGTGGTTGTTGAGCGGAGCCAATGTAGGGCCTGCAGCTGCAATATATGTTGTTAATACAGCCGGTAATTACCAGGTAACGATTACCAATTCCAATGGATGCAGTACCACCTCTTCGACTCTTGCAGTGGCTTCGTATACACCGCCTACAGCTTCGTTTACAGGCAATACAAGTTTTTGCGCGGGTAGCACTACTGTATTAACCAATACCTCAACAAGCGGATCGGGTACCATTGTTTCTTATCAGTGGATGTTGAACGGAAGTGCTGTCAACGGCGCTACAAGTACAACTTATACTGCAGCAACAGCCGGTAATTATGCCCTAATTGTTACAAACACGAATGGTTGTACCGATACATCATCTGTAGTAGCAATAACAGTTTCTTCAGGCCCTGTTCTTACTCCATCATCCACCAACATTACCTGTAATGGAATGGTGAATGGTACTGCAAGTATAAATGTTACCGGCGGCACAGCACCTTATACTTACAGCTGGATGCCTTCGGGTGCTACAACAAACTCAGTAGCCAGTTTAGCCCCGGGTACACACAATTGCACGGTAACAGATGCCAATGGTTGTTCTGCAAGCCAGTCGGTTAATATAACACAGCCACCTGTGCTTGGAGCCAGTGCCACTACAACAAACGCTACCTGTTTTGGACTATGCAACGGTTCAATCGCAGGAACAGCAACAGGTGGTGTAAACCCTTATACGTATAATTATATGCCGGGTGCTATTGCTACAGCAAATGCCACTGGTTTATGTGCAGGAGCTTATACCCTTACAGTTACAGATGCGAACGGCTGTACAGCTACTACCATTCAAACGATTACTCAACCAGCAGCACTTACTGTTTCTGTTAGCGGAACCAATATCAGTTGCTTTGGTAATGTTGACGGTAGTGCTTCGGCAACGGCAACAGGAGGTACCGCACCTTATATGTACAACTGGTCATGCGGAGCAACTACCGGAGTGATTAATGGATTACAGGCCGGTAACTACACCGCTTCGGTTAGCGACCAAAATGGTTGTACCGCTTCTTCGGGAACAACCATTACTTCTCCAACAGATATTACAATCACTTTAACACCAAGCCCTTCTTCCTGTGGTTCCAATACAGGAGCTGTAAACTCTACAGTAACAGGTGGTGTAGCGCCTTATACATATTACTGGACCAATGGAGGAACAACTGCTTCTATTAGCGGTGTTTTATCAGGGCAATACATGTTACAGGTAAAAGATGCTTCGGCTTGTTACAAAACAGCTGTTGCAATTGTGGCTGATGCCAATGGCCCGACTGTAACAATAAACAGTATCACCCATGTTTCGTGTAACGGATTAACAAACGGAGCTGTTGATATTTCGGTAGCAGGTGGTTTAACCCCTTATAGTATTGAATGGTCGCATGGTGCCGTTACAGAAGATGTAAGCGCCCTGGCGGCTGCCCCTTACGAAGTTAAAGTAACCGATGCGAATGGTTGTCTTGCGACTATGCATGCAAATGTAACACAACCGGATAGTATTTCTTTTACTACAAGCTATACTTCCCCTTCTGTCTGCGGAGGAAACAACGGTACGGTTACAGCCACTACAACAGGCGGTACCGCTCCTTATACTTTTTTATGGAGTGCAAATGCTGCAGGCCAGACTACCGCTACAGCAAGTAACGTTGGGGCCGGTTATTATAAATTAACAGCAACCGATGCTCATGGCTGTGTAGATAGTACTTATGCCGCAGTGAGCGATCCGAATGCGCCCATCGTTGTTCTTGATTCCTTAAAAGATGCGTTGTATTTTGAACGGTGGA
>JAHEYF010000073.1 GCA_023251755.1 Bacteroidota bacterium | reverse complement strand
ACTTGAAGGAGGATACAGTAATAGACATTTCGCATGAAAGTTTAATGCGTGTATGGGAGCGTTTAATAATATGGGTGCAGGAAGAAATAGAGTCTGCCGAATTGTATTCCCGTATTGCACAATCTGCCGCCCTTCACCAGGAAGGTAAAACAGGTTTGTGGCGCGATCCCGAATTGCAGATGGCCATGAATTGGAAAATGAGCCAGCGGCCAAACAGGGTATGGGCCAAACGGTACGATCCTTCTTTCGACAGGGCCATCAACTTTTTAGATTACTCCGAAGCCGAAAAACAAAAAGAGCTGAATGCCGCTGAAAAAAAACGCAAAGCAGGCATTGCCACCCTGCGTGTTTTTATTTCGGTTATCATCATTGCTTTGTGTTGTGTGGTGTATTATGCCTACAATGCCAACAGGGCCAAAGAAAATGCGGACAAAGCCAAAATCGTATCCGACTCACTCAGGGTGCAGGCAGAACTATCTGCTGCCTCCGACAGTGTTAAAACTATACTGGCCAATAATTTAAGGATTGACGCAGAACGGGAAAGAAAAAAATCAGATACCCTTGCTGTAAAAGCATCAACAGCCAGCGACAGCGCACGGAAATTAATGCTGGCGGCCATTGAAGATAAAAAAATGGCGGATATACAGGCTGCAAAAATCAAAGACCTGTATGAAAGTGAACAGGAAGCTGCAAAAGAACAAAAAAGACTCAAAGAAGCTTTGCAAAAAACAAATGATGAAGTTGTGTTGTCGAAGAAAGAAGTAGAAAATTTGCGGTTGCTGGCCGAAGCAAAAAACATTGCTATAAAGTCTGTACAACTGATTAACGACCCTGATTTAAGTCTGCAACTCGCATTTTTAGCTTACGGTATGAACACCGACTTAAACGGCCCGGACCAAAACAGAACCATTTACGACGCACTGAAAAGCCAGTTAAACAGAGCTTATATGGATAGTTCGCGGGCAAGATTGGACATGAATTTTGAAACCGGCGGCTACGATATACGTTCCCTCGTTTTTATTAACACCAATGAATTTGTAACAGGTGGCGATGAAGGGGTACTTAAAAGATGGAGTATTTCGGGCAACCCTTTAAAAATTAACACCCTTAATAAAAGTGCCAGCCAGGCCGGACAAGTCAATAAATTTTCTTCCCTTGCTATAAGCCCCGATAAAAAAATTGTGATAGCAGGTACTACAAACGGAACAATATATAGCTGGGACCCTTTCAGCAATTCATTCCCTGTTCAGCTGTGCAAAGGCAATGGAAAAAATAATTCAATTCATTTTGTCCCCGCTGCCGGCAATACCTACGAGTTGATATTGACTTTTTCTGCGGCTGTATATGCTGTCTCAATCGATAAAACAACACTGAAAGCATCAGTGCCTCAAAAAATAACGGTGTCAAATGCCGCATCAACTAATTTATCGGCAAGTGCCTGTTACAGCCTCAACAACAAAACAAATTTGTTTGTTTCCAATGGCAAAACAGTGTATCACCTTTCCGGCGATAACAACGCTGTGTTTATTCAAAACAGTGATTCCATCCGCTTCGATGAAAATATTTCGGCCATAGCAGTAAACAGCAACGGTGCTTTTTTAGCCATTGGAGGTAGTACAGGAAATATTGTGGTGTACAAACGTTCCACAAATGGGTACGTAGAACACAAACATGTCCGGGGGCATCTTTCCAGTATTACCCGCTTGTTGTATTCAGCCAGCGATTCCATTCTTATTTCAGGGTCAATGGACCATACTATTTATGTAAACAACACCGAAAAAAAAGACGAGGACAACCTGGTGTTGAAGGAAAAAGATACCTGGATCAGGGATGTGGCTGCTTCGCCCAATAATGAATACGTTGTTTCTGTGGGGCAATTGGGTTTAATACAGGTTTGGCCCTCTAACCTGGATGTTGTATTAAAACGGGTCAATAAAATTAAAAATTACCACAAGCTCCTGATGGGTAATCCCAATGAAGCAAAAATAAAAGAAGAAATAGGTGAACAATTGTTCAACGATATTTATAAGTTTCAGAAAAAAACAAATTTTGGAGATTACTGGAGTGCCTTGCAGGACAAATATTTGAAATAAAGTTAAAAGTTAGAAGTCAAAAGTTAAAAGCGGGGAGCCATAATTTATGAGCTATAAGTTGTCTTAAAATTAAATATCAACGAATGAAAAATAGTCTTCTCTTTCTTTTGGTCTTTTTAATTTTTTCAACGAAAGTTTTTTCTCAAAAAAAATTCGAAGAAAAATTAATCCTCGCTAAAGATTATTATGCGAACGGAAATTTTTCTGAATCATTAAAATCATTAGAAGAATACAAAGACAGCCTTAAATTAGCCAACAGCGAATATTATAAATTAAAAGCCAAACTTCAGATTGCACAGGATTCAAGTGACCTGGCTAAAGGCTACATCGTTAATTACATCCATTCAAAATCAGGGAATTATATTGCAGACGACGATCCCCAGTTGTTCAAAGATTTATTCAGGGAGATTGAAGACAGTTTATCCGAACACACCATCACTTCTGTATCAAAACGCGCCGAGGACATTGATTTAACACCGGCCTCGGTTATTGTATTAAAAGACGAAGAAATATCCAAAAGAGGTTATGTCGATCTGGTGGACCTCTTGTCCGATCAACCCGGCTTTGATATTTCAAGGATTTATTCGGTTACTTACGCCAATGTGTTTCAACGCGGTTTCAGGCAGGAAAACACAGAACGTACTTTGTTAATGATAGACGGAATAGAAGAAAACGATATATGGTCCAACATCGCTTATATATCCAGGCAATACCCTTTGTCCAACATCAGCTCGGTCGAAATAATTTACGGGCCTGCTTCCACCGTATATGGTCCGCGGGCATTTGTAGGGGCCGTTAACATCATTACAAAATCATACAAGGATTTGGTCGGGAAATCATCCAGGAAAGCGAAGAACGAGGAATTTGATATACGTGTAAATGCAAAGGCCCTGGGAGGAACTTACGCCACCAAAGGCATAGATGTAAGTGTGGGAGGCAAAAAGAAAAAAACTTCTTTCTTAGTCACTGCAAAAGTTTTTTCAACCGATGAGCGCGACCTGAGCGGGGTTTCTTTTTACGATTACAATGCAGACGATATAGATCGTTTAACTTACGATACCGCAAAAACAAAAGCTCTGATGTACGTGAACAACCCTTCAACGGCTACGAATGAACTGAGCCAGGTGATAACTAAATTAAACCTTGTACCAGGAAGCCCTTACTACAATTATTTTAGCGGCTACGGAACAGATACCTTAAAGATTAACCCCGACTCGGTGAATGCCATGATAACAAAAGCCAGGCAGGTAGACAAAAGCAGGTACAACTCAGTGGTGAATGGTAACAAGGTGGGGTTTTCCAACAGTTCATTTTATTATTACGTGGGGGCAAAAATAAAAACCGAAAACTTTGAAGCGGGGGTAAGGACCTGGAAAAATCAGGAAGGTTTTATTCTCTACCAGGATCTCTATGCCGCAGGAACTAAAAACGGAAGCAAGTGGATACCTTTAAACACTACATTTTATACCATTTACGACAAACGCCTTGACAACCTGAACATCACCAACACGTCTACTTATGTTATAAATTCTTTGGATAAAAATACAGACAGGGTTACTTACAATTCTTTTTTTGGTTTGTTAAACCCCAACCCTTATAGTTCTTTAAGTATGTTCAATATTCTTTTTCCGGATTCCTTAATTGATGGAAAAAAACAGGGCTGGCAAAACACGTATTATTATTATACAGCCAAACAATTCAGAAACGACCTGCGGGCCAATTACTCTAAAAACAACCTGAATGTATTGGCCGGTATAGAGTGCAGAAGCAGCCAGTTGCAGGGCGATTATTTACTGTACAACAGTTTTGCAGGTACCGAACAGGGTGATCAGAGCAAGGGGGCTTTTGCATCAACGCTGGGAACAGTCAGCAACCAGGACAAAGGTTCGAATCAATACTCGGCTTTAGACCTCGGCTTGTATTCTCAGTTGACCTGGAAGGCCATTGATTCCACCTTGTTTTTTACGGCAGGCGGCAGGTACGACTACAACCGCATCCGCAGCAACGACGGATTTAAAGGGATCTTTGATCCTAAATTTGCGGTCATTTTTTCAAAAAAATACATCATTGCTAAATTAATTTATTCACGCGGTATACAAGGCCCTTCGCAATGGACAAAATATTCTACTGGTGGTGGCCGGACAGCCAACGGTACTTTAAAACCTGAAAAAATACAGAACATAGAATTCGTTTTGCAAAACAGACATGGTTTATGTGAATTTGCCTGGGACGCGGCAGGTTTTTATTCCATTATACAGGATGCCATTGCAAGCGGTATAGACCCTGCCGATAATAAAAAGAAAAACCTGAACAGTGGGAAGTATACTATATTTGGTGTACAGGCCAATGTAAATTACGTTCCGCTGAACCAGGCATTCAGTATTTATTCCAATTACTCTTATACAAAAGCCAGCCAAACGGACAACAGCACCGTAAGTGGTTTTGAAACCAAAACCATTGCCGATATTGCTTCCTTCAAATCCAACCTGGTTGTCAACTACCACCTCTTAGCGCTTAAACATGATTTTAATTTTAACCTCAGAACTAATTTTGTAAGTACCAAACAGGTGGGTTCCAAAACAACAGTGGAAAAAAATACGGGAATCGACAATACAAATAAGATACCTGCCTATTTGATTTTTGCGGGAACCATTTTGTATAAAAACAAAGCCTGGGATAAAATCTCTATACAGTTTACCGTATCCAATATCCTGGGAAGAAACATACTCGACTCCGGGCACACAGATTATTATTCGCCGGGGCCGCGTACAGCCGATGGCAATCAAACAGATAATTACAGTAGTTATGTGCCCTGGGTTCCCCAACACACCAGAAGTTATTTTATTACCCTCAACTTTAACCTGTAAATGAAGGCTGCTGTAAAAAACGATTACGAAACACGGAATGTTAATTTTAGTGTGATGATTGGGGAAACCAATGAGCAATACATGGCTCTGTTGAATAACTTAAACATTGAACCCGGCCTCAAAATGCTGGACCTGGGCGGGGGCTACGGTTTTGTGCTGGAAAAAATTATAGAACTAAAAGGAGCTGTTCCCTTTCATTATGATTTAGTAGATGGAGCTCAACACCAGTTGAACAAAGGTAAAACAAGTCACCTTGCAATACTGAACAACAACCGGCCCGGCCCCGAAATACGTTACCTGCATCAAAACGCCCTGGAGCTTGATTTACCGCAGAATTATTACGATGTAGTGCTGTGCAAAATGTTTATACATGAAATTCCTGAAGCAAAAAAACAGGCTTTGTTCAACAGTATTTATTCGGTCATTAAACCCGGTGGCAGCTTTGTGATCTGGGCACCTGATTTGTCTGTGGCAGATAAAGATTTTTACAGCAAAGTAATTTTCGAAAAAGATAAACTGGCCGGTTACACTTCTTTTTTAATCAACAGGCATTTTTCTTTAAACGAAGAACTGTTTGGTTATTTGAAGCAGGCTGGTTTTACACAGCCTGAAAAGAAACACAGTTTTTTTTACGACCTGCACACCATCAACCGCCTGCAGGAAGAATTTGGAGGCGATGAAAACAAGTTATCGCAATGGAACGACTGCATTTTAAAACTCACAGCATCGCTGAATGAAGACATAAGAAAAAAAATACTTGTTGCAATAGACAAAACAAATATACACCTCAGGTTTAACAGGGCTATATTTAAGGCTATTAAGTAAGAAAGTTTACTTGTTTATTCGTTCTTTAGTTTAACCGTGGGCTTAACAAATAAACGATTGAACGAATAAACGATTGAACGAAAAGAATTAAGTTAATGTACAAACTCCTCAACATCGAAAAAAAAGAAGTGAATAAGCTGGCGCCCTTGTTCTTCTTTTCTTTTTTTTCTGGTTTTTTTACGTCCATTTACTTTTCGGTTTCCAATTCTGAATTTGTATCGGTTTACGGAAAAGACATACTTCCTGTAGGTTATTTATTGTCGGGTATTATAGGCTATACGGCTGTGCTGGGTTATACCCGTATAATAAAAAAGGCCCCGGCTTATATTTCTTTTATGGGCGGGATTTCCTTTGTAATCTTTGTTACCATACTTCTGTTACTTTTCCTTGCTTTTTTTCACGGAACAGCGTTGAACATTTTGTGCTTTGTTGTTTTTTTATTTGCCATGCCCTTTATTTCAATACTGGGGCTGGTGCAAACAGGTATTTTGTTAAGTACATTTAATATTCAGGAAAGTAAAAAATACACCGGTATTATTGGCTCCGGTAGTACTTTGGCTGCTATACTCGGATGTTTTTCCATACCCCTGTTCATCCCCTATATCAATTCTGCATACAGTCTTTTGTATATTGCATTGGCAGGTTTGTTGCTGGCTGCTTATTGCTTAATAAAAATCAACAAGAGGGTAGAAGGGGAAAGCATCAAAATTAATGCGACAGCAGCGCCGGGAAGGATGGGTTTAAAAGACCTGTTAAAACAAAAGTACATTCGCCTGATTGCTATATGCGGAGGTATATCCATGATTGCCTTCTACTTTGTCGACTTTGGTTTTATGCTCAACCTGCAGGCCAAATACGCCAATAGCCCCAAAGATTTATCAGCATTTATAGGTGGTTTTTTTGGGCTGATTAAAACCGGGGAACTGCTCATCTCTTTATTCTCAGGGCGTATATTCAGGCTGCTGGGTTTAAAAGCCGGCATTGTTATTTTACCGGTCACCTGTCTTGTTTTAAGCCTTGTTTTATTAAGTGTTCATTTTATTTCCACCAGTGCTGCACCCGTTTTTTTATTTTTTATACTGATGTTAAAATACCTCGAGCGGGTGTTTCGCAAAGCCATTGAAGAACCTACCTTTAAAGCCCTTTATCAGCCTTTACCGGCCAAAGACCGGCTCAGTATACAGGTGAAAATAGACGGAGGAACCAGGCAACTATTTATTATTGTAGCCAGTCTGCTCCTTATTGTTTCCAATGCATTCATGAACAACATCAATACAGATTTATTGTTCCTCGTTGTACCAATTTATACCCTTTGGTTCCTTTCTTCGCTGAACCTTATAAAAGCATTTAAAGAAAAACTCAGGGAAATATTGAACTCACAAAACACATCGGCGGCGGCTGTGGAAAAAGATATGTATGCAGTCATATCACCTTCATTTAAACAAACAAAAGGGACAGATGTGCTGGATTATTTTTTTATGCCCGACAACAGCAGCGATAAAACTTATGCGCAGGACAGCCCGGATTTAAAAGCTACAAAGTCTGGCGAAGGATTAAATTTATTTGTGCCGCATCAAAAGCTGAATTACCTGAAACACGACGAGGGTTATTCGCGCATTGAATTTTTAATAGACAGTCCTTTACTTATTATTCCGCAGTGCAACGAAACTAAATTTAAAGGGAGTATTGCCAGGTTCGAGACTTTTAGTGATAGTGATTTATTGAAAATTGGTATGCAGGAAGCAGTAACGGATGCGGCTGTTAAAAAGAAACTGGGGCAAACCATTAATTTATCTGCATTTATTCACGAAAAAAAAATGGCCCTCGACATCTTGTCAAAAGCCGGTGATGAAACCACCTTTGCCATCTTGTTTGAATACCTGAATTTCCCCGATTATTTTATCCGTAAACAGGTGTACAGTGCAATAGAAGCAGGCGGATACAAATACAACGATAAAGAAGAAGCGCTTTTTCAGAATGCAATTGACAATACAATTTCGGCTATAGGCTTTATGTATTCGGTATTGGCGGTAATACCCAATGCTGCAAATTATGCAGACCTTATACGGGCTGTAAAGGAGGAGGAACTTTTATTAAAGGACCAGCTGCTCTCGGTTTTGTCGTGGAAATACGACAGCAAATCCATTCAGGTTTTGCGGGATGTTTTGATTACTAAAAAAACCGATTCGGCGAACAACATCATTGCCCTTGAATTAATAGACAATCTTTTAGACAGTTACATAAAACAAAAAATAGCCGAAGTATTTAACAGTTCAACTTATCAAAGCAGGGTATCGGCTTTATCAAAATGGGTTTATTTGCCCAGAATAACTTTTAAAGAAGCCCTGGTTGAACTTCTGAACCACGATTATTGCCTGGTGGGCACCTGGACCAAAGCCTGCGCCATGACTTTAATGACCAATGAATTTGACCCGGCTTACGACAGGCCTTTGCTTGCTTGTCTTTTTCACCACAATTCACTTTTGCGGTCGCTGGCCATAGCCTACTCTAAAAAAAATGAACTGAGCTTTAAAGCCTTCCTCAGCGAGAGGGATAAACAGGGTAAAACAAAAAACACCGAACACGACGGGGCTTTGTTTTATAAAAATATAAAATCTCTTAAAAGAATTCCTTTTTTTAAAGAAGCTTCCAACAACGAGTTGATTGACCTGGCCGGAAGCATGGTGCTGAACAATACAATAGGTCTTCAAAAAATAGCTGGACACGATTTAAGAAGAGATGAGCCTGTACTTATTCTTGAAGGGAAAATTATTGTTGAATTTAAAGGGCCTTTGCCTTCCCCGGCTATTTTAAACGGACTGATAACTCCCAACCTCATACACCCCGGAGGCATAGCAGCTGTTTTTGTACACGAACAAACAAAACTCGGTATACTCTCCCGCAACGAAATGAACCAATTGCTGTTTAAATCAAATCATGTGAGTAAAGCGTTTATTGCTTATAAAGCTCAATAAGTTCTTTAGTTCAATAGTTCTTTAGTTCATATCTCACATCTCAATACTCACATCTAATTCTCAAGTCTTCTTCCTGATCAGAAAAGCCCCCACCACCACCGTTATCAAAGCCACTGTAACCGGGTAATACAAACCGGCAAACATATTGCCCGTCTTTAATACCAGGGATTCTGCAATTAAAGGAGTAAGTCCGCCAAACACACCGTTGCCAATGTGGTAGGGCAGCGACATGGAAGTATAGCGGATCTGCACCGGGAACAATTCCACCAGAAAAGCAGCAATTGGCCCATAGGCCATCGTCACAAAAACCAATTGTAAAAAAATCAGCAAACCTATCATCCGCAAATTATTGGAAGGAAGCTGGAGCTTGTTGGTGGTTTTTACTGTAGTATATGCATCCGCTTTTTTCTTTTCAATTTTTTCTGTTCGGATCACCTCGTTGGAGTAAGTGTATTTATTGATAAGAATTGAATCGCCCGTTGCTGCATTTATTTTTGCTTCACATACAGGCACCACCTGTTCCTGCTGCTGCCAGCTTTTCCAGTCGGCTTGTTTGGCCATTTGTTTATAAATAGGAATGTACAGCAAGCCTCCCAATAACATCCCTGTAAGCATAATCCATTTACGTCCCCATCTATCCGACAACCAGGCAAAGAAAATAAATAAGGGAGTGCCGATCAGCAATACCACGATCAATAGTTGTTGAATTTGCGATGCGTCTATGCCCAGGGTATTGGTACAAAAATTCATGGCGTAAAACTGCCCTGTGTACCAAATTACTCCTTGTCCTGCTGTAGCTCCAAACAAAGCCAGCAACACCCATTTCAGGTTGTTCCAGTTGCCAAAACTTTCTTTCAAAGGGTTTTTCGAAACTTTGCCCTGCGATTTTAATTGTGCAAAAGCAGGGGACTCGTCCATTTTTTTGCGGATAAAAAAAGAAATGCCCACTAAGAATACAGAAAACAAAAAAGGCAATCGCCAGCCCCATTCATTAAAAGAGTTTTCACTCATGCTCATTTTACAACTGAGTATAACGCCCAGCGAAACAATTAAACCCAGGGTAGCGGTTATCTGAATAAAGCTGGTATAGAATCCTCTTCTGTTATCGGGCGCGTGTTCGGCCACATAAGTAGCTGCACCTCCGTATTCCCCGCCCAGTGCTAAGCCCTGCAGGGCACGCAATACAAAAACGATAATGGGTGCAAAAATGCCAATGCGTTCATAACCCGGAATAAGACCAATGGCAAAGGTGGAGCCGCCCATGATTAATAAAGTAATCAGGAAGGTGTATTTACGGCCAACAACATCACCCAGTCTTCCAAACACAATGGCTCCAAAGGGCCGGATAACAAAGCCCACTCCAAAAGCAGCAAGTGTAGCCAGGAAAGCAGCGGTTGGATTGTCCTTGGGGAAAAATTGCGTGGAAATAATCCCGGCGAGGCTGCCGAAAATATAAAAATCGTACCATTCAATCATGGTACCTACCGAAGATGCTGTAATTACTTTAAAAATACCCGGTGCAGTTTTGTCGTTCATATTTCAATTAAATATCCGTAAAGATAGAAGCAAAATTGAAATAAAAAATCCCCTGCGGGCAGCAGGGGAAAAAGAGAAAGAGGAGTGGAAGGATGAGGTTGTCCTATGTTAAAAGTTGTTCAAAAAAACCTCCGATTTGTTTTCCCGGTCAATAAAATGAATTTCTAAAATCCAATGCCGCTTGTTGTTATAAATAATATTTTTCAAATGTCGTCAATTCTAATCCTTAGGTTCCCACAATTGAATTTTATTTCCTTCAAGGTCTAAAATATGAACAAATTTACCATAATCATAAGTTTCAATTTTGTCCACGATAGTTACATTTTCCTTTCTTAATTCTTCAACCAATGCTTCTAAATCCTCTACCCTGTAGTTTATCATAAAGTCTTTTGTTGAAGGCTCAAAATATTTTGTGTTGTCCGCAAAAGGATTCCACTGGGTAAGCCCCTTTTTGGTGCTGTCGTCACTTAGCCGCCATTCAAAACTTGTTCCATAGGGGCTTGTGTCAAAGCCGAGGTGTGTTTTATACCATTCGTTAATTGCTTTTGGGTCTTTGCATTTAAAAAAAATGCCGCCTATGCCTGTTACTTTTTTCATTTTTATTGTGTTTTTATTTTGAGATGTTAGTATGGTCTTAAATCCAAAACCAAAGCAAAACGATGTTGCGGTTATGAGGATTATTAAAGTTGCTTTTTTCATTGTTTGAGTAAAGATCTAATTTCTGTAACAAATAGTATTCGCTTCAAATTATTTTCTCTTATTTAGAGCAAATATCACTACCGAAGAAACAATACACATAACCAAAGCGCTAATGATAAGTGAATTTTCTTTTTGTGAAATCCCAATAAAGAGATCGCCAACAAACATTACCAAAAAGAAAATATATGTAATTGTAAGCATAGGAACTGATTTTTTAAATGTTGCGAAAGCAAAGATAAAACCAAGGGCAAATTGCCGGGCAGCCCACATATAAATTAAGTAGTCGACGCCTTTTGCATGAAGGTCAACTGTTTCTAAAACCGATTGCGGTGAAAGGCATAATGATAAACTTACCATCAGTTCAAGCAATGCAAAAAGCCCTGATACTATAAGTATCCATTTGGGTACTGTTTTTTGTAGTTCTGTCATAATTTATTTTGTTTTGTATTTGTTGCCTGTTTATGTTTGCACTGAGGGTTGATGTAATAAGCACTAATGTTTTGGCGCCTGGCAGCTAACAGTTTTGACTCTGGTAACTATCGGGATGGAACAACAAAGCCTGTATCAGTCCTCTATTGCCTCACCTCAAGCCCGTATTGTATCGCCGCTGCAAGTATTTCAATGTTTATATCTTTCAGCGTTTTAAACTTTATGCAATAGCCGCTTACACTCGCCCTGCCTATTTTTTTTCCATAGGTTTGGGCTAAGTAGGTCTTATCCCTGATGCCAAGGATGTAGACAGAGATTCCTGTTTTGTTTGCACTTAAACCAATTTGATAAAACGCTCTCGTTGTTCCATCAGCATATTTTATGGTGTAAGATCCATATCCTATATTAGGATTAGAAACAATTTTACCTTCACTGTTTTTGCCATCCAGAAACCACAATTTACATTTTGGCAATAGTTGAACTATGAGCTGGTGCAACTCTTGCATGTCGCTTCGTTTTGGTTCAGGCTGACCGGCAATATATTTTTTGATACCTTCTTTTACGATCATGTTTATTGTTGTTTCAATAAAAAATCTCCAAGATAATTCAAGGTCATAGTAAATCCTTCTTTGAATCCCATTTCTATCATCTTCTCCATACGTTCCAGCGAATCATTTTTAATAGTGATACTCACTTTTGTTAGTCCGTTTTGTTCACTAAAGTTCAGGTCCCAATCAGAACCCGGCAAGGATGGATTTTCATCTTTATCTGAAAAAGCGCTAAAGTATTTAAAATTGGTTTTCGGGCTAATGGAAGTATATTTCTGGATCTGCCAATTCTCCTGTCCTTCAGGACTAACCATTGCATAAAATCTTCGTCCACCTACTTTGAAGTCCATAGATTTTGTTTTTGACATATATGGTTTAGGTGCCCACCATTGGTCAAGAATTTCTGCTTTGGTAAAGGCATCCCATACCAGTGAAAGTCCGGCAGCAAATTCTTTTGTTACAAATACCGTTTTCGCTGCTTTGTCAACGGTAAAATCAAATAGCAAATTGTTTTTCATTTTTTCTGTTTTTTTAGTGTTAATAATACCTTGTCGAGTTGATTGAACTGAGTTGCCCACATTTTCCTTAATTCGGACAACCAATTGTCAATCTCTTGTATTTTTTTTGGGTTAAAGTGATAATAAATTTCTCTGCCCGATTGTTCCGGTTTAATTAATTCGCATTCTTGTAGTACTTTAATATGTTTTGATACCGCCTGCCTGCTCATATCAAATTTTTCAGCCATTGCATTTGGTGTTAATGCCTGAATAGCAATCAAAGCCAAAATAGCCCTGCGTGTTGGGTCTGCTATGGCCTGGAATATATCTTGTTTCATTTTCAGTATTTAATTACGCAACTCTCAGGTTGCAAATGTATGTGCAACTTTTGAGTTGCGCAAATTTATTTGCAATTATTTTTTTGAGAGGGGTAAAATGCCGGGAAGTTTTAGTTGTTGTCGGAGGGTTTGGTACAATGGTGTCTAATATTTTGTGCTGGGAACAATAAAGCCTATAAACACAAATGGTTTTTTAAAGATACAAAAGCTTTTATTCCAACGTCCGCGCCAATTACCGGTAGGTGCTGTTTTAAGTATATAGGGCGCTCACAGAATATTAAGTTTAAATTCTTCAGTGTCATTTGAAGTTATAACCAACTTTTATACCTGCGTCAAAGTTAGGATATACTTTAAAGCCAGCCTCGTTAGTAAATACATTTGGGCCATAATCACTGGAGTGCTGGATGTGATTGTTTTCATTAGCCGTCAATGAGTTATTGGCCTGTTTAATCCGAATGCCTAAGCCAACAAATAAATCAACAACAATTCCAAATTTGTAAACCGTCATTGAACCATATTTAATAGTTAAACATTCTACATGCTTTGAAACAAAATAGTCCTTGCTGTACTTTGTGACTGTATTTGAAGAATTAATAAAACCAATAGTGTCGGATGTATTGTATTGTTGATATTTATAAAAAAGCTCAACACTTAAATAATTGCCGGCATTTAAATCATGCTGATTTAGATATTTCTTTATTTCGAACTTAGTCAGGCCTCCCTGTCCATATAAGTAAAACCAACCGAATTCATTATAAAATGAAATTTTATTTTTGATTTTATATTCTATTCCGGCTCTAAAGGAAGGCCCTGTATAAATACCCAAATTGGACAAAGGAGCAGTTTTAACGCAGATGCTGGAGTTAATAGTTGAGTCGGGGATTAGCCATCCGAACAGAGGATGATCCTTTTCGTACCACTTAAGTTTTGGTGTCGAATCTTGTTGCGCACAAATTACTTTTGTAATTGATAGAAGAATAAAGACAATTATTGTTCTCATACATTTCATTTAGCCGGTAGTTTACCTATGTATTCTTTTGCGATTGGTATAATTACCCATAAAACAAAGGTGTAAATTAAATTATCAAAACTTGATAAAATTGCAAGTTGTTGTAATTTTAAGAAATTACCAGCTAATTATTACAACTTCGCCCGTTGTATGTGTGGTATTCACGTCTCACATCTTAAATTTCGCTACTCACATCTAAAAACTCATACTTTTTTACCAATACCCCCCTAAAAATCACCATAATTGTAAAAAAAAGTGAATTTATTTTGAAAGCCCCCCTGTTTTTTTATACTTTTGTAAAAAATTAATAAAAAAGCAAAATGGCAAACAGACGTTTTTCTGCTCTTAACGAGGTCATCAACCGTAAAGCGGTTGAAATCAACTACCCCGGTCAGGTATCCGAATATTATGGTAAACATGTGTTCGGTATTGATGCAATGCGTGAATTTTTGAGTGAAGAAGCCTTTAACAGCGTAAAAGACGCGATGGAAAAAGGTTCTCCCATCGACCGTAAAATAGCCGATCAGGTAGCAGCCTGTATGAAAGCCTGGGCGCAAAGCAAAGGCGTAACCCATTACACACACTGGTTTCAGCCACTGACCGGCACTACCGCCGAAAAACACGATGGTTTTTTTGATCCCATTGGCGGCGGCCGCGTTATCGAACGCTTTGGTGGCAGCCAATTGGTGCAGCAGGAACCCGATGCCTCCAGTTTCCCTAACGGTGGTATCCGCAATACTTTTGAAGCCCGCGGTTATACCGCCTGGGACCCCACATCACCGGCCTTTATATGGGGCAAAACACTTTGCATCCCCACCATCTTTGTTTCTTATACCGGCGAAGCCCTCGATTATAAAACCCCTTTGTTAAAATCCTTACACGCCCTCGACAAAGCCGCTACCGAGGTGTGTCAGTACTTCGATAAAAATGTAAGCAAAGTAATTGCCACCCTGGGATGGGAGCAGGAATACTTTTTGGTGGACGCCGCCTTGTATAACGTACGTTACGATTTGCAACAAACAGGCCGTACCCTGTTTGGTCACTCAGCAGCCAAAGGCCAGCAATTAGAAGACCATTACTGGGGTTCCATTCCTGAGCGCGCCCTGGCCTATATGAAAGATTTTGAATACGAATGCCACTTGTTGGGTATACCTGTAAAAACCCGTCACAACGAGGTGGCTCCCGCCCAGTTTGAATGTGCCCCCGTGTTTGAAGAAGTAAACTTAGCCGTTGACCACAACCAGTTGTTAATGGATGTAATGGAAAAAGTAGCGGCCCGCCACAACCTGCGTGTACTGCTGCACGAAAAACCATTTGCCGGCGTTAACGGAAGCGGTAAACACAACAACTGGAGCCTGGCCACCAGCACCGGTAAAAACCTGTTGAGCCCCGGTAAAACACCAAAAACCAATTTACAGTTTTTAACCTTCTTTATTAACACCATTAAAGCTGTACACGAACACGCCGATTTAATGCGCGCATCCATTGCCACAGCCAACAACGACCACCGCCTGGGCGCCAACGAAGCTCCTCCGGCTATCATGTCGGTTTTCCTGGGTTCGCAATTAAACAATATACTGGATGATTTAGAGAAAAGCGTACCTGCAGGAAAAATGACCCCCGAAATAAAAACCGCCCTTAAACTGGGTATCGGTAAAATTCCGGACATCTTATTAGACAACACCGACCGCAACCGTACTTCGCCTTTTGCCTTTACCGGGAATAAATTCGAGTTCCGTGCCGTGGGTTCCTCGGCCAACTGCTCAGGCGCTATGACGGTGCTGAACGCCATTGTGGCCGAACAATTAAATACTTTTATTAAAGAAGTAAATGCATTAGTTGACCAAAAAATAGAAAAAGACGAAGCCATCTTCCAGGTATTGAAAAAATACATTGTTGAATCCAAAAAAATCCGTTTCGAAGGAAATGGTTACGGGGACGAGTGGGTGAAGGAAGCCAAAAAACGCGGACTGAACAACATTACCACTACGCCCAATGCATTAGACGCTTACGTGAGCGATAAATCGCTGCACCTCTTCGAATCCCTGAGCATCATGAGCCACCGCGAACAGGAAGCCCGTTACGAGATTTGTTTGGAAACCTATACCAAAAAAATTCAGATCGAATCCCGTATCATCGGGGATATAGCCCTGAACCAGGTTATTCCTTCGGCCATTAAATACCAGAAAACATTGATTGACAATGTAAATGGAATGAAAAGCATATTGAGTGCAGATGAATTTAAAGGCGCAGCTCAAATACAACTCGAATTGATTAAAGAAATTTCGGAAAGGGTAAACGTGATTAAAAGCGATGTGGATAAAATGACCGAAGAACGCAAACAAGCCAATACCTTAGACAGCGCTAAAAAACAAGCCCTTGCTTATTGCGACAAAGTAAAACCTTATTTTGAAAGCATACGCTACCACGTTGATAAATTAGAACTGATTGTAGACGATGTGCAATGGACTTTACCAAAGTACAGGGAATTGCTGAATTTGCGTTGAGCAAACACAACACAAAAAGAGCTGCCTCCACAAAGGGGGGCAGCTTTTTTAGTATTTAGACATCTGGGTTTACTGTTAAATAAGGGAAAATAAAACCTCACTTCCGATCTGACACTATTTTGACTTCTTTCGAAAACAAATAATAAAACCTGAAAAGGCTTCCCCCATTAAAAAAAACTTGACTTTTATAGTAAAATAGTTTATCATTGGAAAATATTCGGTTCGTTAAAATCGAAAAATTAGATAAATAAATAACCAACATTTAAAACCTACTTTTAATGAAAAAGAACACTTACTTTTTCCTCCTGATTTTTGTCCTGAACATTAGCTTTATGCAGGCCAAACCTGTTCATTCATCCAAAGCTAAAATTGTAGCGGAGAATTTTTTCAGAACAAATTCCAAAACAGGATTCACGTCTGTTGATTTAGCCTATACACAGCTTTCGGCCAACGGAACTGCTTTGTATTATGCTTTTAATGTAGACAACAATCAGGGTTTTGTTATTGTAACAGCCGACGATGAAGCAGAGCCTGTTATTGCTTATTCGTATGAAACGGGTTTTGTTACTCCCGAATCAACTTCGCCCGCTGCTATCTGGCTAAAAAAACGCGGCGAAGAAATAAGTAAAATCATTTCGCACAGCATTACTGCAAAAGCAGAATACACTCAGTTGTGGGACAGTTACCTGAAAGGTACAAGCACTCAAAAATCGAACGGAACCAATTCAACCAACTCAGCAGGGGTTGCACCTATTATACAATCCACCTGGAACCAGTCGCCCAATTACAACGCTTTGTGCCCGGGTGGTTCGGTTACCGGTTGTGTGGCAACAGCCATGGCACAGATTATGCTCTACTGGAAATACCCTTTACACGGTACCGGTTCAAGTTCTTATACCCATCCTACTTATGGCTTACAATCGGCCAATTATGCAAATGCAACCTACAACTGGGCCAATATGCCTATGGCCTGCATGACTGCCAATAACGACGTAGCCACTATTAATTACCATTGCGGTGTGAGTGTTAACATGGATTATTCCCCAAGCGGCAGCGGGGCCAATGTAATTGGCGGCTCTGTATCGGCGCAACATTCGTTTACAGCGTATTTTAAATACAACGCCAGTACCATTAAAGGTAAATACAGGAGCAGTTATGCCGACAATGCCTGGATCACATTAATGAAAAGCGATTTGGACATCGGACGCCCTATTCAATATGTAGGCTGGGACCCTAATGGTGGAGGCCACACCTGGGTATGCGATGGATACGACCAGAATGATTTTTTACATATGAACTGGGGCTGGGGTGGACAAAGCAATGGTTATTTTTCCATCAACAACATGGCTCCAACAGGCTCCAACTTTTCTGACGGACACCAGGCTTTAATGGGTATAGTACCCATAGCGGCCAATACCTTAGATGCCGGTGTTTCAATGATCAGCGCTCCTTCGGGTTCATATTGCAGCGGAAGCTCATTTACCCCCACCATTAAATTACAAAACTTTGGTGCCAATACACTTACGGCCTGCACCATTAATTACCAGATCGATAACAACCCTGTGCAAACTCAAAGCTGGACAGGTTCGCTGGTTACAGGTCAATTTGATCTGGTAACCCTGCCGACTTTTTCTACAGCCGGTGGTTATCACACCATTACCTGTTATTCAAGCAATCCCAACAGTTCAACAGATGCCGATAACAGCAACAACCAAACTGTAAACGTATTTACAGTGAACACTGCGGCTGCTCCGCTACCACTTGTTGAAGGTTTTGAATCGGTAGCCATTCCTTCCGCAAGCTGGGCATCCACACATACCGCAGGTGTTGACTGGGCAATAGCCTCCAACAGTGCTTCATCGGGTGTTAAATCCTGTATGATCGACAACATGAGCAACGTGGCCGGTGCTGTTTCAACTTTAGACAATTTTAATGCTTACGATATGTCGGCTATGAGCAATCCTTCTATGACCTTCAAACTGGCGTACCAGCGCAAGGCCACTACCAATAACGACCGTTTGCAATTGTACGTTTCAATCAATTGTGGTGCAAACTGGACCTTAAAATGGTCGAAAGCCGGAGCTGCTTTGGCCAGTGTTACCACTACAGGCACCACTGCATTTACACCTGCCGCTACCGATTATGTAACAGCTACCGTTAACCTGATTACTGTTGCTTACAAACCAAGCGTCATGTTCCGCTGGGTGTTTAATGCCGATGCCAATGGTGTAGGAAACAACCTGTTTATTGACGACATCAATATTTTTAACTCAGCTGTGGGTATTTCAGCTGTCGAAAACAATGTGGGTTTAAATGTATATCCAAACCCTTCGGCCACGGGTAAAGTAAACCTGGCCTTTAACCTTACCGAAAAACACAACATTACGGTTAGTGTGATAGATATGCTTGGGCGTACGGCTGAAATCATTGATTCCAAATCGTACCAGGCCGGAGAAACAATTTTAACCGTTGGAACCAAACACACTTACGAGCCTGGTGTTTATTTTGCCAACATCTGCATTGATGGCAAAGTAATTACTAAAAAAATAGTGATTCAATAAGAATATCACCCTCATTACATTTAAAAAACCACGCCGTTTAGCGTGGTTTTTTTGTTGGGGAAGCAGGATCTATATTTTAGGAATTGCTATAAAAATTGTAAAATCTTCCTTAAGGGTTTAAACGTAAGGGTATAAAAACGGGGTTTGAGTCCGTTTAATTTCCAGGCCATCCGGTCTTCGTTATTGGCTTTAATGCGGTTGTTCACCGAAGCATTGCTTTGCCCGCCGGTGCGCATTTTTACTAAGTATTCGGGCAAATAAGCTAAACTTATTTTATGTTTATGAATAAAGCGCAGCATAATTTCATAATCGGCTGCCGAACGCAATTGGGTATTGAATGAACCAAACTTAGTATAACATTCGCGTTTGGCAAAAAAAGCAGGATGGGGGGGCATCCAGCCGTTTAAAAACATCCCGTCTTTATACTTGCCCGATTTCCACTTACGAACTACTTTATTGGTATTGCCTTTGTCCACATAATACAAATCGCCGTACACCGCATCGGCCCCGCTTTGCTTAAACGTATGCATTACTTTAGAAATAACCTGCTTGTCCAAATAAAAATCATCGGAATGAATAAAGCCAATCACATCGCCTGTAGCCATTTCAATCCCCTTGTTCAGGGCAAAGTACAGGCCCCCGTCTTTTTCCGAAACAAATTGGGCAATTTTGTCCTGGTATTTTTTTACGATGTCAAGGGTATTGTCCTTCGATAAACCATCGATGATAATAAATTCAATATTCGCATAATCCTGCCCTGCAACCGATTTCAGCGTATCTTCAATCGTTTCGGCGCTGTTGTAGGTGATGGTAATAATGGAAATCTTCACGAGTGGATTATTTAAATTTTTTAAGTCAAATTTAAAAGCCAAAAACGATTTCGCTTATGTAAAACCCCTTATGGCTTATTTTTTATTACTTATGGCTTTTTCTATGTTAAGTCGAAAGTTTGAAACGCCAGTCTGAAATCTCAATACTCACATCTCAATACTCACATCTCAATACTCACATCTCAATACTCACATCTTTTCTAAAAATCGTGACTCAGCTGATTCGTAGCCTTTTGCAGAATTTCAAAAGCATTTTCAGCCATCAGGTTTTCCTTGTCAAGGGTAGGGTTGATTTCTACCATTTCGAAACAAACAATCTTTTTGCTTCGCATAATGTAATAAATAAGGTTGCCGGCTTCTTTTTCGGTGATCCCGTTCGGAACCGGGGTTCCTGTTCCCGACGAAATACGCGAATCCATGCTGTCTACATCGAAGCTTACGTATATCAAATCGCAATGGTCGAGGTAGTTCAACGATTCAATGGCTACACGCTCCACTGCCTTTTTACGGATCTCGGCCAGGTTAAATATACGCACCTTGTTTTTCTTAATCAGGTAATCCTCAGGAGCTTCAAGGTCGCGCAGGGCAATGTACACCAAATCGCCGTAACCAATTTTGGGGCAAATATTCCCCAGGTTCTTTAATTTATCCCAGTATTCAATGGTTTCATCATCTAAGCGGTTTTGTTGTTTGTCCTTGTTGTCCTCGCCCAACACGCAGGCTATAGGCATTCCGTGCATATTGCCCGACGGGGTGGTGTAAGGCGAATGGATGTCGGCATGAGCATCAATCCAAATCACCCCGATTCTTTTTTCAGGGAAGGCCATTTTAATGCCGCTGATGGTTCCCAGGGCCGAACTGTGATCGCCCGCCAAAACAATAGGTATAGCGTGTTCTTTGGTGAGGGTCTTCTGAATTTCAAGAGCTAAACGCTCGTTAAGGGCAAAAATCCCCTTCACCCTTTTGGCGTAATCGTGTACCACCGGCTCCAACAACAGCTGGTTTTCGGTTTTTACCTCTACACTCTTAAATTTTTTAAAGAAAGGGCTACCGAAGTCGAGGGCCGCTATTTTAATAGCATCCACCCCCATGCTGGCGCCACGGGTACCGGCGCCAATTTCGGATTTAACTTCAATTAGTTTGATTGGTTTGATCATAATTTTATTTTACTATTAAGTTTAGGTTTTGTTTTATAGTGAAACAAAATGGCTTACTTTTACAAAATATTATTAATCTAAGTTACTTACATTGCCATGTTAAAAGTAAAGGAGAACACCTACTTAAACCTGATTCAACAAACCTTTAACTTCCCCCAGGAATCGTTTGAGGTAATTGATAACGAATTGTATTTTAATGACATCCCATTAATGGACATCATTAAGCAGTACGGAACCCCTTTAAAAATAACCTATCTGCCTAAAATCAGTTCCCAGATTCAAAAGGCCAAGCGCTTGTTTCATGTAGCGATGGCAAAAACCGATTATAAAGGAAAGTATGTTTATTGCTATTGCACCAAAAGCTCACACTTTTCGTTTGTACTGGATGAAGTACTAAAAAACGATGTTCATATCGAAACCTCCTCGGCCTACGATATTCAGATTCTTAAAGAACAATACAAAAAAAAGAAACTTACCAAAGATACATATATTATTTGTAACGGCTATAAACGCCAGCTTTACAAGCAATATGTAAGCGAGATGCTGAACGATGGTTTTAATGTGATACCCGTACTCGATCACAAGGATGAACTGGAATATTATAGTAAACACGTGAAAGTACCCAAAACAAAATTAGGCATACGTATTTCAACCGAAGAAGAGCCAAGTTTTGCTTTTTATTCTTCCCGCCTCGGTATACGGAGTGCAGATATTCTGGATTATTACAGGCAAAAGCTGATGGACAACCCTAAGTTTGAATTAAAACTCCTTCACTTTTTTATCAATACCGGCATAAAGGACACTATTTATTACTGGACCGAACTGGTGAAGTGTATGAACATTTATTACGAACTTAAAAAAATATGCCCCACACTCGACTCACTAAACATTGGAGGAGGTATGCCCATCAGAACCTCCCTTGGTTTTGAGTACGATTACGAATACATGATTGAAGAGATTGTGGAACAGATTAAAAGTTTTTGTGTGCAGCACGAAATTGAAGAACCTCATATTTTTACTGAATTCGGTTCGTATACTGTTGGCGAAAGCGGAGCCACCCTGTATTCGGTGGTAGATCAGAAACAGCAAAACGACCGGGAAACCTGGTACATGATTGACAGTTCCTTTATTACCACCCTGCCCGATACCTGGGGCATTAACCAGCATTTTATTTTATTGGCCATCAATCACTGGGACGAAAAATACCAACCTGTGAACCTGGGAGGCTTAACCTGCGACAGCATGGATTACTATAGCTCCGAAGCACACACCAATCAGGTGTTTTTACCGGAGTTGAATCCAAAATCGAAGCAACCTTTATACGTAGGTTTTTTCCATACCGGCGCTTACCAGGAAGCTTTGAGTGGGTATGGCGGCACACAACATTGCCTTATTCCTGCGCCCAAGCATGTGTTAATCGACAAGGATGAAAACGGGGAAATAACAACCAAACTATTTGCCAAAGAACAGAGTTATAAGAGTATGTTGAAGGTTTTAGGATATTAATCGTTTATCCGTTTAATAGTTTATTCGTTCAATAGTTCTTGTCATAGGATGATAAAACGAATAAACGAAAGAACAAGTAAACAAATGAACGAGGTACCGAATGAATAAATATTTCACGAATTAAAATAATAATGCTAATTTGCATACGTTATAAACCCTGATTTTTGAGAAGTATCAAACCGTATACCATTCCCCTTATAGTTGTATTAGCCTTGTTTTTAACGGCATGCACTGGCGAGCCCCCTACATTTATCAGCGAAGGTGTAATTGAATACGATGCCGATGTAATTGATGAAACACATCCAATGGCAACTTTGGCACCGGGGAGTATGCTGCTGAAATTTAAAAACAACACTTATATTGCCGAAATGAGCACCATGGGTTTTTTTACCACCCATTTTTTAGCCGACCCTAAGAAAAAGACCCTGATTGAAATGGTGAAGGTGCTGGATGTTAAAAACGCTTACATTGAAGATGAAAAAGCGCTGGCGATTGAAAATGCTGATTATAAATTAAATTTTACGCACACAAAGGAAACAAAAGTTATTGCAGGCTATTTATGTAAAAAAGTTATTGCTTCTAAGGTGAGCGACCCTGCCGATAAATTTGAAGTGTATTATACAGAAGGATTAAATGTTGAAAATGCCAATTTTGCCAATCCATATGCAAGCCTGAAAGGCATGTTGATGGAATACCGCCTCAAAAAATTCGGGCTTGAAATGAGCTTTAAAGCTAAGTCCGTTAAAAAGGAAGATGTTCCCGATGCTGAATTTGAATTGCCCCCCTATTACAAAATAGTTACCAAAGAGGAAATGGACACCTTTTTCAAATCCTTCGAATAATCCGTTCAGCCTATTCAAAATCGCATTGGTGTAATTTTTTCGGCTATTTGTCGGAAGATTTGTAAACTTGTGTAAAATTAACAACAAAATATGAAAAAGATTTTATTAAGTGCTGCTTTGGTTCTTACATCAATTGTGACTGCTAATGCACAGGCCAAAGAAGGTTCGATTACCTACGCTATGACGATTGAAGGCTTACCTGAGGAGCAGGCTGCAATGATGAAGGGAATGGAAACAAAAGTGTATTATAAAAACGGTAAATCAAGGGCAGAAACAAGCATGGCTTTTGGAACAACCACCGTTTTTACAGATGAAAAGGGAAACTCAACAACCCTGACAGATATGGCCGGGCAGAAGTTTTTTGTTAAACAAAATGCCGATGATGCAAAAAAAGAGGAATCAAAAAATGCAGACCCTAAAATAACTTATACCAATGATAAAAAAACAATTGCCGGTTACGAATGTAAAAAAGCAGTTGTTGAACTGAAAGATGAAAGTGGTACTGTGAACAATACAGATGTATGGTATTCAGAAAAAATACCTTACATATCTTCGAGTGGTGGTGGCAAAGCGCAATTTAAAGGATTAAAAGGTGCCCCGCTTGAATTTGAAATGAACCAGGGCCCTATGAAAATTAAAATTTCGGCTACAGAGGTTTCAATGACAGCCGTTCCCGATTCTAAATTTGTGATTTCAACAGAAGGTTTTACAGAAATGAAACCCGAAGATTTAAAGAAAATGCGTGGAGGACATTAATAAGTTCAATAGTTTTTTCGTTCAATAGTTCATTCGTTTTTTCGTTCACCACAACTATTAAACGAATGAACGATAAAACGAACGAACGGTATCATTACAATAAAAAGGCCCCGTAATGAACGAGGCCTTTTTATTGTAATGATACTAAGATCCTATCTCACCGAATCAACTACAGCTTTAAAAGCTTCCGGGTGATTGAGTGCTAAATCGGCTAAAGCCTTGCGGTTTAGTTCGATGTTTTTTGCGTGTAGTTTACCCATAAATTCCGAGTAACTTAATCCATGCTGGCGAACACCTGCATTGATACGTTGAATCCACAATGCGCGGAAAGAACGTTTTTTGTTCTTACGGTCGCGGTATGCGTAGGTTAAACCTTTTTCCCAAACGTTTTTGGCAATAGTCCAAACGTTTTTACGGGCGCCCCAATAACCTCTGGTTAATTTAAGGACTTTTTTTCTGCGAGCCCTGCTGGCTACGTGATTTACTGAACGTGGCATTTGTTTTTTGTTTTTGGATCTTCAGCGTTCCTACCTCTTTCGGAAACTTGTGTACTGAAACTCCTGGTTAAACATTAATTTTACCTTGTAACAATCAAAGGCTACTTACCTACAGCTAACATGAACTTTACGTTCCCTGAGTCGCTGTCGTGCACTAATCCTGCATTTGTAAGACCACGTTTTTGTTTAGTAGTCTTTTTAGTAAGGATGTGACGTTTGT
>JAHEYF010000179.1 GCA_023251755.1 Bacteroidota bacterium | reverse complement strand
CCCCGGCATCTCTCAGCTGTCTACAGGGGCAGGTATTTCAAAACCTGTGATCCGTGGTTTGTATGGCAACCGTATACAAACGGTGCTGATGGGTTTGCGCTTCGATAACCAGCAATGGCAGGATGAGCACGGATTGGGCTTATCGGACGGGGGAATTGACCGGGTTGAAATAATTAAAGGCCCTTCTTCCCTTCTGTATGGAAGCGAAGCCATGGGCGGTGTAATGAATATTATCGAAGAAAAACCCGCCAGCACGGGCAGCATTCAAAGCGATGTTTCAACCCGTATGTTTAGCAATACGTTTGGATATGGACTGGATGCGGGGGTAAAAGGCAGCAGCGAAAAAATGAACTGGCGCCTGAGGGCCGGCACCGAATCACACGCAGACTATTCGGACGGAAACAACAAACGTATACTCAATTCGAGGTTCGGCAATTATTTTACCAAAGCCAGCATTGGCTTCAACCGTAAAAAATGGATCAGCCGCAACGACTATTATTTTTCGCTGAGTAATTTCGGTTTCCTGATGGATGCTTTTGGTTCGCACTTAGTAGACGACAGCCGCCTCAGTCGTAGTTTTGAAGGGCCACACCACGCCGTGCTGCTGAATGTACTCTCTTCGCAAAACACTTTTTTTCTGAGGGCTTCCAAACTAAAATTCAACGCCGGCTTTCAGTCCAACAACAGGCAGGAGCAGGAAGGCGGCAACCAGATCAGCCTGAATATGTGGCTGACAACAGGCTCATTGAATTTAACCTGGATGAAAAATATCAGAAAAAATTCTGAGTTTAGTCTGGGTAGCGCCGGCTTTTACCAGACCAACAGAAATGTAGGCTCCAGGACTATTATTCCGGATGCGGATTTTATGGAAGTTTCTGCATTCGCTTATATTAAAACGGTGAAGAAGTATTTTGCTTTTGAATCGGGTATTCGTTACGACCTGAAGAACATCAACACCTTTACAACAGGCCTGATCAATTCAGACGCAGCAGGCCCCGGCTTTAACATTGTACCTTTTAAACGCATGTACAATGCATTGAATGGATCGGCGGGCATTAGTGTATTTGACAACAAACACTGGAACTTTAAAACAAGCCTTTCTACAGGTTACAGGCCGGGCAACCTGGCCGAACTTTCTTCCAATGGTTTGCACGAAGGCACCAGCCGCTGGGAAATAGGAAATATTGATTTAAAAATTGAACAGAATGTTTGTGCCGAAGTGTGGGCTTCGTATACCAACACCTGGCTTACGGTGCAGGGCGCGGTTTACGCGAATAAGTTTTTTAATTACATCTACCTTGCACCCACCAACACCGAATACATCGGCCAGCAGATTTACCGTTTTGTTCAAAAAGACGCCCTGCTAAAAGGAGTGGAAGGGCAAATAGAAATTCATCCCGGACAACTGAAGCAGATTTATTTCCGCAGTAGTTTCTCTGCTTTAACTGGCCAAACAAGCGAAGGTGCCTTTCTTCCTTTTATTCCTGCTCAAAAAATTTCTCCTGAACTAAGCTGGTTTCTTTTCTCCTCACAAAAACAAAAGGCCCCCTTCATCCGGCTGGGCGCAGACTTTGTAAAAGCCCAGCACCATGTAAGTGAATTTGAAACCGCCACTCCCGCTTACTGGTTGCTGAATGCAGGCGCCGGCTGGCAAAAACGTATGGGGACCAAAGAACTTATTATTAGTCTGGCCGGAAATAATTTATTGAACCTGGCCTATTCCGATCATTTATCGCGCTTTAAATACTTTGGTATTTACAACACGGGGCGCAATATTTCGCTCAACCTTAAACTAAAATTTAATTAAACAATCAAACACATGAAACAAATTAAAAACATCAGTTCAATACTTACAGCATTTGTGCTATTGTCGTTTAGTATAACTTCCTGTAACAAAAAAACCGATCCGCATGTACCACCCAAAATGGAACTGAACACTGCTGCGGGCTATACATCGGGAGATGCAACACTGCTGCACGGCGATACAATTAAGGTGGGCGTTACGGTAACAAAAACCGAGGACGACCTGAAAAGTTACAACGTCTCCTCTGCTTTTGACGGAGCCAGTACCACCACCACGTTTTACAACGAAGTCCTTAGCTCAGCCCAGTACAACGGCTATTCGAAAGAAACAACCATTGTTACACGTAACAAGGCCGGTATCGAAAAATGGACTTTTGCCATTGTAGACCGTGATGGAAACATTACACAGAAAACGATCACCCTTACGGTTCAATAAGATTTGAGATATTAGATTTTAGTATTGAGATATTAGTATTGAGAACCCTGCAAATTTGATATCCGCAATCCACTAAGAACTTTTAACTAAGAACTATATATCCATCCACTTAATAAAAGCAGAGCGGTATATTTCACCCATGCTGATTTGTGGAGGCAGACTGCTGTGTTCAGTATTTTTTAAACCGATTTGTTCGGCGCTTAGGTTTTTTACAATGGAACGGCAAATCATTTCGCGTTTATTTACTTTGCAAAAATCAGCAGCAGGTAATAACTTTTGAAGTTTATTAAAGGTGATGTTTTTCAATACCAATTGTACACCCGTTTTGAGGTGGGTGACTTTGTCGCGTTTATCAATGGCCGAAGTGGAAATGTAGACAATGTCTTCAAAAGCAATAATGGTTTTGCCCTGCTGGGTATTCCAGGAAAAACTGTTTTTTTTTGGTTTGGTCTGTATACTTTGGTTGAGTGCTTTGGCCAAGGCTTTTTCTAAGCGTTCCTTGTTGGCTGGTTTGCGGATGAAGTCAAGGGCTTCTACCTCAAAGGCATCTGCCGCATATTCCGAATGGGCCGAAACAAAAATAACCTGTTTGTTGACGAGTGTCTGCGCCAGTTGTATACCGTTTAAGCCGGGCATGTGTATGTCCATGATGCAGGCATCAAAGTCCAATACTTTGGAGTCTGCCTCAAACTTCTCGGGGTCGTCGTAACAACCAACAATGTCAACAAAGGGTATTTGTTCGCAGAGCAGTTTGGTGTAACTTAAGCCCGGAAGTTCATCATCTATTATCAAGCATTTTAGCTTTGAATTCAAGCAAGTCTATTTTTAAAGTTGAACAATAGGTATCGCCCTGCACGGTGTAATCGAGGCGATAATTAGTGCCGTATACAGAGTCGAGTCGTTTTTTCAGGGTCTCCTTCCCCACCCCGCCCTTGCCCTGAAACACCGGCTTTGCATTTATTTTATTGGAGACGGAATAATTGAATACATTTTCTTTCAGTTCAATGCTTACAGCAATAAAAGCGTTGGCACTCTGTAAATCGGCGTGTTTAAAGGCATTCTCAATAAAAAAAGCAGTTACCAAAGGCGAAACAAGGTTTTGTGCCGACCAGGTGTCTTCTTCGTCTACTTTAACGCTGACTCTTAAATCAAACAAAGGGTGTAGTTTTATTTTATTCAGTTCAATAAAATTGCGGGCAAACTCCAGCTCCTGTTTCAGGGAGATGAGCTGAACATTGCTGTCGTATAAAATATAATCCAGTACCCAGCTTAATTTCTCCAGCGACTGGTAAGTCCTGAAAGCATAAGACTGAATAGAGTTCAGGGTGTTTTTAAATAAATGCGGGTTGAGTTTAAACTGAGTATTTTCAAATTCGAGTGAATTTATTTTATTGGTTAAATCGTTGCTTTGCGAACTGAGTTTGTTGTTCTCGGCCTGGAGTTGCAGTAGTTTTCGTTTTTGCTGAACAAACACAAGGGCAGCCAATCCGAGCAAAACAGACAAAAGGAAAATAATAAAGACGTAGACCATCGTTGTATATAAGTTTATTCGTTCATTTGTTTAATCGTTCATTCGTTAGCGGAACGGGCAAACTAAAATACGAAAAAGGGGGCAACAAAAATGCGCCCCCTTCTGGTTGGTCAGGATAATACAAAAATTAGTCTTTAATAAACTTGTTGTGTATAAGTGTGTTTAAACCGCTTATTTCATAATAATACGATCCAACGCTTAATCCACCTGTGTTCAGTTGAATGGTAGCACCGGCGGCCTGCGGGGCAATGTTTTGTATCAATACAAGTCTTCCCGACACATCAAATAAACGAAGAACTGTTTTTTCGGTCAGCTCTTTATTTAAAGTAATGCCCGCAATGTCCTGTACCGGGTTGGGGTAGGTTTTAGCCGATACATTGTGATTGCCCAATTGTATAATTCCAAAGGGCTGTGACTTGAATGAAAGCTGGTCGATATACAAAGCGCTGCCCACAGAACCCGGAGGCACGGGCCATTTGCTGCAGGAAGAAAATTGCAATTGAATGGTGTCAGGGGCCGTTCCGCCTGAATTGATAGGCACCTCAAAATAAGTATAGGACGAGGCAGGTAGTAAGGACTTCCAGTTACCGCCAATCGGAGTTCCGTTTTTTAATACCGAAACATAAACACTGGCCGTATCGGGCCCGCTGGTGGTAAATTTATAATAACCCATCAGGGTGTCTACCTGGTTGGTAAATGGCTGTCCGCCCTGTAACGGGCCATTGGAGGAATGACCATTGGTAAGTTGCGACATCTGTATATTGCCGCCATCATTGTAAGTCTCTATTTTTACTGCGTAAGCTCCGCTATAACTGCTACCCGATTTCGAAAAGCGGCCATAAACATTCCAGTTGTTCAGTTTATCGCTGGTGCCAACCGTCCAGGTGTCAAAATCACCACCGGGGATGGGCTGTGTAACCCCCGGACCCGAAAAAGCAAGCTGGTCGAGTTCAAGGAAACTTCCCACTTCAATACCATGGTTAGAAAAAGCGTTGCTGCACACGGCTGCAATAATAACTGTATCGGGGGTCAGGCCCACTGTCAGCGGAAAACTAAAGGGGGCAAAAGTGCTTTGTGACCCTGTGCCTTTCACTTTAATTACATCCATGCTTATCTGCACCCCGCCGAGTTTAAAAAACACTAAAATCAAAGCCGTGTCCTGATTGGGAATGTTGTAGCGGTAATAACCGGTAATAGCGGTGGGCTTTTGTGAGTAGGGCATTCCACCTTCCCCGTTGGTAGGGTCGCCTTGTGTATTTGTAATGTAGCCAAACAAGGTGTCTGTACCGCCCACCTTTGTTTCCATGCGACAGGCAAAACCGCTTTGCCCTGCAACTTTGGTAAAGGTTGTGATGCCTGCCTTGCGGATTGATTCTTCATTGGAGGTATACCAACCGGTAGAAGGCTGGTCGTAAGAAAGGCTTGTCCAGTTTTCGAAAGCACCATTTACAATAGTGGTTTGCGAAAAGACCTGTGTTTGTAAAAGAATAAATAAGAGGATTAGTTTTTTCATAAAATGGGTTTTAAAATTTACTATTGAAATTAATACTAAAAATTCATTTTCAACGACTAAGACATTATTGTTTTCGATGAATATTAGTTTTTTTCCTACAAAACATAAGTTTCGTTGTTTATCCTTTCTCTCGTTCATATAGTGTATGCACAGAATAAAAGTTATCCGACAGTATAGGCCACAAAAAAAACCGGGGCCTAAGCTCCGGTCTTTATTTATAGTGGTGAATTTATTTTGTTATTAGCTGGCTAATTTTTTAGAATAGGCCGGTTTAATTTTTCCGTTCACATCAAACCAGGTGGTTAAACCGTAATACGATGGACGTTTGCCATGCGGTGTATATAATTTAAGTTTTCCTGAGCGGCTTTCGTGACGCGACAATACGCGGGCAATACCCAAACGCAATTGGTCTTTGTTTAAGTCTTTCACGGCCAGTTTGGTTTTTGCCAGGTTGGTCATTTGTGAAGCGGTATACAATTTACCTGTTTTACCGAATGTTTCGAAAATGAAATCGTTCCACATTCCACTTGGCGTTTCAAGTCTGGGCCCTCTGCGGACTTTTCTTTTTCCACCAACTGCTGTTTTAGCAGCCTTTTTAAGGCCATCTATTTTTTTCAATAATTTTTCAGATTGTTTAATCTGTTCCTGTAATTGTTTTTTGATGTCTTGAATCTTTTTTTCCATGATTAGGGAAGTGTTAATTTTTTTGTAAAAATAAATAATTTTTATAGCAGAACAATGGAAGTCAGCTACCAGTCGTCGAAAGAATTCTACCTTTCGTAAAAATGCATCTCTTTTATATAGCTCCAAACAGTCTGCGGAACAAAACTACTGACATTTTTTTTATCCTTTATAGCTTGTCTGATAAACGTAGACGAAATTTCTATTAAAGGTGCCTTCGTCATCACAACCTGTGGATTTCCGGCATATAGCCCCTCGTTACAGCCCGGGCGCGGGTATATATACAATTGATGTCTTTTC
>JAHEYF010000072.1:3928-25054 GCA_023251755.1 Bacteroidota bacterium | reverse complement strand
TTGAAGCAGAAAAGAAAATGGTGAAAGTTACCGAATTCGTTTCTGCCAGCCAACTGGCGCAAATGATGAATGTGCCTGTAAACGGAGTTATTTCTACCTGTATGTCTCTGGGCTTGTTTGTTTCAATTAACCAGCGTTTGGATGCTGAAACAATATCCATTGTTGCTGAAGAATTCGGATACAAAGTTGAATTTGTTACCGTTGAAGCGCAGGTGGCCATTGAAGAAGAAGCAGACAAATTAGAAGACCTGGTTGACCGTCCGCCAATAGTAACCGTAATGGGCCACGTTGACCACGGTAAAACATCCTTGCTCGACTTTGTTCGTAAAACAAACGTAATTGCCGGTGAAGCCGGAGGTATTACGCAGCATATAGGAGCTTACAATGTGAAGCTCGAAAACGGAAAATCAATTACTTTCCTCGATACACCAGGTCACGAAGCCTTTACTGCGATGCGTGCCCGTGGTGCAAAAGTTACCGACGTAGCCATCATTGTGGTAGCGGCCGACGACAGTGTTATGCCTCAGACAACTGAAGCCATTAACCATGCCCAGGCAGCAAACGTGCCCATGATTTTTGCCATCAATAAAATTGACAAGCCCGGTGCCAATCCCGAAAAAATACGTGAGGCCTTAGCCAATATGAATATACTGGTTGAAGAGTGGGGTGGAAAATTCCAGTGCCAGGAGGTAGCTGCGAAATTTGGAAAGAACGTAGACTTGTTATTGGAAAAAGTCTTGCTTGAAGCAGAATTATTAGAGCTGAAAGCCAACCCGAAAAAAAATGCAAGCGGAACAGTTATTGAATCCTCTTTAGATAAAGGCCGTGGTTATGTATCAACCATATTGGTTGAAAACGGAACACTGAAGCTGGGAGATATGTTATTGGCCGGATGTTACAGCGGCAGGGTAAAAGCCATGCACAACGAACGCGGACAAATGGTAACCGAAGCAGGGCCTGCAATACCGGTAACCATACTGGGATTAAACGGTGCCCCACAGGCCGGTGATAAATTTAACGTGATGAGCGATGAACGGGAGGCTAAAGAAATTGCCAATAAACGTTTACAACTGCAACGCGAACAAGGCATCCGTACACAAAAACACATTACCCTCGACGAAATCGGAAGGCGTCTGGCCATAGGTGATTTCAAAGAACTCAACATCATTGTTAAAGGTGACGTGGATGGTTCCATTGAAGCATTGGCCGATTCCCTGTTAAAATTGTCTACCGAAAAAGTTGCCGTAAACATTATCCATAAATCAGTAGGGGCCATCAGCGAAAGCGATGTTATGCTTGCTTCTGCATCCAATGCAATTATAGTGGGCTTCCAGGTAAGGCCAACCACCAATGCCCGTAAATTAGCCGAAACAGAGCAGATCGACATTCGTTTGTATTCCATTATTTACGATGCCATCAACGAAGTGAAAGCCGCAATGGAAGGTATGCTGGCTCCTGAGTTTGAAGAAAAAATTACCTGTAACATTGAAATACGTGAGGTGTTTAAAATTACCAAGGTGGGAACCATTGCCGGCTGTTATGTATTGGATGGTAAAGTAAACCGCCACACCAAAGTAAGGATCATCCGCGATGGTATTGTGATTCATTCAGGCAGCCTGGGTTCTTTAAAACGCTTTAAAGACGATGTAAAAGAAGTTTCGACAGGTTACGAGTGTGGATTAAACATCGATAACTTCAACGATATACAAGTGGGTGATATTATTGAAGGTTACGACATGGTTGAAATTAAAGCTAAATTATAATTTTTGAATTTTAATTTTCAGAAATCTAAATTAACTCTTAAATTTGCCGCTCTAAAGTTCTTTTTATAAACTCCACTCAGTAAAAAAAGCCAGAGTGGAAAAAATGGGGGATTAGCTCAGCTGGCTAGAGCGCTTGCATGGCATGCAAGAGGTCACCGGTTCGACTCCGGTATTCTCCACATAAATCCCGCCTAAGGCGGGATTTATTATTTAGGAAGTTTGAGTTTATATCCTTTATTCCACAAGGGTTGATCAATATTACGGAGATCATACCAAAACAACCATTTTTATAAATATGTAATTTTCTTTAAACAAACGCATTTCTTTATGAAATAATCATCATCCAAAAAGAACAAACACAAATGATGAGGGCAAATGTGTGGTACACATTTGAGCCAGCCCGTGTGCAAGCAGTAAACCATATAGCAAAAATGAAAAAAACATAATCAACATATGAAACAATTACCAATCTGCTTAATGAGTTCTTTTTTTGCACTTTTTGCTTTTTCTGCGATAAATGCCCAGGTAAGTTGTGGAGCTACCGCTCCTGTAAATACTATTGGTGTGGGGCCTTATGGCATTAACAGTAGTGTACAATCTACAGCTGCTACGCTAACAACCAACGCCAGTTCTCAATTACCAAATGTAGAGTACATATTAACATTACGTGGGACTCCCGCTTTAAACAGCCAAAGTACACCTGATACTACTGGTGGTGGTGGTGATGTAATAATAGGAACTGATAACGATGGAGCATTCTTCGCCCCCTCAGCAGGGCGTTATGGAACCACTATTTCTGTTGGTGACACTATTGATGTAAGTGCTATAGGATACAATCTCGCTCAGGCAAAAACTCTATTTGGTGCTCTTCTGAATAATGATATTTCCCCTGGTAATCCTTGTTGCAACATCTTTACTTTGACTAATGCAGGAGGGTTCTGCGATTCCCTAAACAGTGCGGGTATCTTTGATGCCAGTGATATCAATAATTTTGGAGATGTATTGGTTTGTTATGAGGCTTTGTTTGATGCTCAATTGTCGATAGAAAGCCTGATATTTAATATGAACCTGTTTAACTCTTACCAGACACTTATTCCTTCAAGCTGTGGTGGTGGAAGCTTTCCTGTATGCTATGGTGTTAATCGCACTGCTCGTTACGGATGGCCTGTCTCTACCGCAAATTCTATTGAGAAGTTGAGCGATGCTGCTGCTGACTTTCAGGTCTATCCCAACCCAAGTCCTGCCGGAGAGGTGAAGCTTAACATCACTTCTACTAAGGCTGTCGATTTGTCTGTAAATCTTTATAGCCTTTTAGGGGAGAAGGTATTTAGTAAAAAATTAGGTATTGTAAATGGTATAAGCTCTGTTGAAATCTCTGTCGCTACTTTAACAGCCGGAGCATACTTTGTTGAATTAAGTGATGGGAAGAATAAAGAAGTTCGTAAATTAATAGTAAAATAATCCAGGGTTTCCCGGATAAGAAGAGAATTGAGAAAGCACATCTAAAAAGCTGTGCTTTTTTATTTTTGTCAATTTCCGCCATTCGTACCCAAAACCTGCTGTTTCAGAGATAATTTTTGCACAAACTGATTAATTTGTTCAACTTGTAAAGAGTGAACAGGATCGGGATGCATATATTGTTTTGGATATTCATTACACTTTATGTGTTCGATTATTTTATTGACCTCTATGGTTTAAGGTGCAGCATTGTTTATTCCTTATTTGAAGTAAGTATTTTCGTTGCGGAGTTTTATGTCAACCTTTTGTTTTTGTTGCCATTGATCCTGGAGAAAAGAGGGAAGTGGCTGTATTCCTTTTTTGTGTTGCTGTTGCTGAGCCTTTCCTGTTCGGCCTATTTCATTGCCGGATTGAATCAGGAACTACTTGCACTAAGCTATAGCAGGGCCATTACTTCTTTTTTACTGAACCATTCCCTTTTTATTTTGATCTCTTACTTGGCCTGGTATTTTAACCGTTTTCAAACAGAAAAACAAAAAAGGCTGCAATTGGAAAATGAAAAACTGCAATCGGAACTGAGGCTGCTGAAATCACAGATCAGCCCTCACTTTTTGTTTAATGCTTTAAATAATATTTATGCACTAACCTTGATTAAAAGTGAGAATGCACCAAAAATGCTTTCAACACTTTCCGACATACTGCGTTACTTTTTGTATGAAGGGGATAAGAAAACTGTTTTTCTGGAAGCTGAAATAGAAATAATTGAGAAGTACATTCAGATTCAGCACTACCGGCAGATACCCGGAATGAACAACATTCAGCTATCCGTAAAGGGAGATGCCTCCCTGTTAAAAGTCCCCCCGCTCATATTTATGACCCTGATTGAAAATGCATTTAAGCACGGTGATGTTGTTGAAACGAAGAATGGTTTTGTAAACATTGGCTTTAGTATTGATGCAAAAAAAATCAGCTTTTCAGTGCACAATTCTTTTGTGCCGAAGGAAACAACTACCGGAATAGGCTTAAAAAACATGAAGTCGCAATTGGATATAGTATTAGGGGACAATTACCAGCTGAATATCAGCGGAGACAAAACAATTTTTAAAGCAGACTTAATCATTTATGGAAGCTAAAACAAGTTACAAGTGCATGGTGGTAGATGATGAGGCCCTTGCCCGTCAGCTGATAGAAACACATATAGCCGGTGTACCAGGGCTTGAAATTGTTTACAGTTGTTTGTCGGCTGCAGAAGCCGGGGAATATCTTAAATTAAACAAGGTGGACCTCTTGTTTTTAGACATTCACCTGCCGCAACTTTCGGGAATTGATTTTTTAAAATCGCTGGAGCATCCGCCCAAGGTAATTTTCACCACCGCCTATTCCGAATTCGCATTAGAAGGTTATGAATTGAATGTGCTGGATTATTTATTGAAACCCATCACCTTTGAGCGCTTTTACAAAGCAGTACACAAGGCCATCGAAATTCTTGACATTGAAAAGGAAATCAAAGAATCTTCATCGGCCCAATTAGAAGAAAAATCAATTCTGATTAAATCAAGCCATCAGCTCATTCGTATTGAGCTGGCTGATATACTCTATATCGAAGGGCTCCACAAGTACATCAAAATTGTAAGCAAACAAAAAAACTACACCACTCTGTTCGCCATTTCTGCTATGGAAAAGGAACTCCCCTCACAACAATTCTACCGTTGCCACCGCTCGTTTATCATCAACCTTTCAAAAGTTGAATTGATTGAGGGCCATCAGCTGGTGATGGGTACTCACAGGGTTCCTGTCAGTAAATCAAATAAACAGGAACTCATATCAAAATTAGGCAGGCAAATAGGCTAAACAATTTTTCTGTACCCGAAACAGGTGATTTGAGAGAATAAATTTTAGTACCGCTGATGTATGAAATAATTTTATCTCATACATCAAAACTACAGCAACATGAAAACACTGCAATTAATTTTAATACTTGTTTTGTTCGGAAGACATCCGGATTTATTTTCTCAAACCTATACCATGCCGGCTGAAGACGAAGCACACGAAGGAACCTGGCTGCAATGGCCGCATCAGTATGAATATGGAACCACTTACCGGAACAGATTAGACGCCACCTGGGTAGCTATGTGCCAGGCATTGGTGAACAGCGAAAAAGTACACATTGTAGCGTACAACTCAACTGAAAAGACAAGAATAATCAACCTGCTGAATGCAGCGAATGTTCCGCAGACCAATGTCGATTTTTTTATACACCAAACCAATGATGTGTGGGTACGCGACAACGGCCCCATTTATGTTCGCAATGCCAATGGTGATTTGCTGATTGAAGACTGGGGTTTCAACGGATGGGGAGGGGATTATAATTTTGCAAAATGCGATCCGGTGCCTGCGGATATTGCAACAGCAAGCGGCACTCCTGTTGTAAACCTGAACAATGTTATGATTGTCGAAGGAGGTGCCTGCGAATTAGATGGCAAGGGTGTTTTGCTGGCCACCAAAAGCTCTATACTTAGTCAGTCCAATTCAAGCGCGCAGATTAAATCGATCAGAAACCCTGGTATGACCCAGACCCAGGCGGAAGCCATTTTTACACAATACCTGGGAGTCACAAAATTTATATGGTTGGACGGGGCCTTTAGCACGGATGACATCACGGATTTTCACATTGATGGTTTTGCCAAATTTATTAACGACTATACACTTTTAACCATGAGCAATGCAGACTTAACGTATTGGGGACTAACAGCAGGTGATATCACTACCCTGAACAATGCAAGCAATATTTCCAATACAGTGTATACCAAAGTGTATGTACCCTTAACTCAAAACGATGTGACTACGGCCTACGGAAATAACCTTGGTTATAAAGGCTCTTATGCAAACTATTATGTTGGAAATACAGTGGTACTGGTCCCCAATTACAACGACCCCAGTGACGCCATTGCCAATGCAATTATTCAGGCCCAGTACCCCGGAAGAACAGTTGTTGGAATTGATGTAAGGAATTTATATGAAAACGGGGGCATGGTGCATTGTGTTACGCAGCAGCAACCGGCTGGTTTAAACACAAGTGGATTGAATGCTGTTTTTAAGAACGATGAAATAAGTGTTGCGCAAAATTTCCCCAACCCTTTTAGCAATACAAGCACAATAAATATATCGCTTAAAAAAGAAGCAGATGTAGAGATTGAAATCTATAATTCGGTTGGGCAACTCATTACTACCGTATTAAACAAAAGGCTTTCGGCGGGAGAACATACGTTAAGCATGAATGCACAGGATCTTGAAAACGGGGTTTACAACCTGGTGCTAAAAGTGAACAACAAGTTTGTACTTAGCAAACGAATGGTGCTTGTGAAGTGATGATTTTGAAAAAAGAATAAAAAAAAGGCTGCATCGTTTTGATACAGCCTTTTCTTTTTACGAATCAATTTTATTTACACTAATATAGTTACGGGGTTTTCAATCATTTGTTTTAATGTTTGCAAATAGGCTGCGCCGGTTGCACCGTCTACGGCACGGTGATCGCAGCTTAGTGTTACTTTCATTACATTGCCCGGAACGACCTGTCCGTTTTTAACCACAGGCACTTGCCTGATGGCGCCTACTGCTAATATACAGGCTTCGGGTGTATTGATGATGGAAGTAAACTCTTCGATGCCAAACATCCCCAGGTTAGAAACCGTAAAGGTATTGCCTTCCCAGTCGGCTGGTTGTAATTTTTTTTCTTTGGCGCGTTTACCATATTCTTTTACCTCCGTAGCAATTTGCGACAAGGATTTGTTATCGGCGAAACGCACAACAGGCACCAACAAACCATCTTCAACAGCCATGGCCACCCCAATGTGTATGTGGTGGTTAAAACGTATTTTATCGCCCTGCCAGCTGCTGTTTACTTTGGGGTGTTTGCGCAGGGCAGCGGCCACTGCTTTAATTACAAAATCGTTGAACGAAACTTTTACTTCGCTCAGGTTGTTTACCGCAGTACGGGCTTCCATGGCTTTGTCCATGTCCAGTTCAATGGTAAGGTAAAAATGCGGTGCTCCGTTTTTGCTTTCGCTTAAGCGGCGGGCAATGGTTTTACGCATTTGCGAAATTGGTTCATCGGTGTAACTTTCAACACCAACTGCTGATGCTCCGGCTTTAGCTGTTTGATTAGCAGCAGGAGTATAGAACTCAACATCTTTTTTTACAATGCGGCCATTGTCGCCGGAACCCGGAACCTGGGCCAGGTTGATCCCTTTTTCTTTGGCCAGCATTTTAGCCAGGGGAGAAGCTTTCAGCCTTCCACCTGCATTGGTGTTTTGTACAGGTACTGAAACCGCTTTTTGTTCCGTTACAACTGTTGGTTGAACAGCGGCTTTGTTTTCGGTTTTGGCAGGAGTGGTATTTGCAGCTCCATTAGCCCCTTTGTTTTTTTCGTATTCAACTATGGCTTTCACATCTTCATCGCCCTTGCCTAAAATAGCAAGTATACCATCAACAGCTGCGCCTTTTCCTGCATCAACACCAATGTATAATAACACTCCATCCTGAAAGGACTCAA
This sequence comes from Bacteroidota bacterium, assembly GCA_023251755.1. Classification (GTDB taxonomy): domain Bacteria; phylum Bacteroidota; class Bacteroidia; order B-17B0; family Aurantibacillaceae; genus JAHEYF01. The sequence goes on along the minus strand of JAHEYF010000072.1, from coordinate 17,281 downwards.
ATTCCATAGTGGCCTTATCGGTTTCAATATCGGCGAGTAAATCACCGGACTTCACTTTATCGCCTACTTTTTTATGCCACTTGGCTACAATTCCTTCCGTCATTGTATCGCTGAGTTTGGGCATGCGTACAATTTGTATGGTTGAAGGAATAGTTGGTGCAGCAACAACATTGTTTGTACCGCTGTTTTTAGCTGCGGCCTGCTGAACCACTTCTTCTTTAGCATTAGAAGAGACGCTGCCACCGGCTAACAAGGAAGAAATGTCTTCGCCTTCTTTTCCCAGAATGGCCAGTATGCCATCAACTGGTGCGGCCTTTCCGGTTTCAACACCAATGTGCAGCAACACCCCGTCCTGAAAGGACTCAAATTCCATGGTGGCTTTATCGGTTTCAATATCGGCAAGTAAATCGCCCGATTTAATTTTGTCCCCTACTTTTTTATGCCATTTGGCTACAACACCTTCACTCATGGTGTCGCTAAGTTTGGGCATGCGAACTATTTCGGCCATATCAATTGTGGGTTTAGAATTTAGGTTAGTTTAATCGTTCTTTCGTTTATTCGTTCAGGTGTTGTTGGAACGTATGAACGAATAAACAAAAGAACTTTAATCTTAAATTGTTTTACTCGTTTGGTATATAAGGATAATCCTGCTGAACATACACATCTTCGTACAATTCATGCGGTTCGGGGAACGGCGACTCTTCAGCAAATTTTACCGATTCGTCTACTATGGCTTTTATTTTTTCTTCCATCGCCTCAACACCTGCATCGTCGATCCATTTGTTTTTTTTCAGGGTAGTCAGCACTTTTTCAATAGCGTCCTGTTTTTTATATTCTTCTACTTCTTCTTTGGTACGGTAAGTCTGTGCGTCACTCATACTGTGTCCGCGGTAACGGTATGTTTTCATTTCCAGCAGGCTTGGCCCATCGCCTCTGCGTGCACGGGCTACAGCTTCTTCCATGGCTTCGTGAACATCTTCCACCGTCATGGCATCCACAGGTTTGGCCGGCATATCGTAAGCGAGGCCTATTTTCCATAAATCGTGAACGTTGGAAGTACGTTCAACCGATGTACCCATTGCATAATGGTTGTTTTCAATTACGAATATTACAGGCAATTTCCAGGTCATGGCCATGTTAAAGGCTTCGTGCAAAGCTCCCTGGCGCACAGCTCCGTCGCCCATGGCACAAACACATACATTATCAGTGCCCAGGTATTTTTCTGCAAAAGCAAGACCGGCGCCCAATGGAATTTGTCCACCTACAATACCGTGCCCGCCAACAAAATTAAATTCCTTGCTGAATATATGCATGGAGCCTCCTTTACCACGCGAGCAACCTGTTGCTTTGGCGTACATTTCGGCCATAATGTATTTGGGGTGCATACCTAAGCCAATGGGGTGGGCGTGGTCGCGGTAAGCGGTGATGTGCTTGTCCGATTTTTTGGTGGCACTTACGGTACCGGCTATGATGGCTTCCTGTCCGATGTACAAATGGCAAAAACCTTTTATTTTTTGCTGAACATACAGTTGCCCTGTTTTTTCTTCGAACTTGCGCATCAGCAGCATCGATTCGTACCAGGTCAGGTATTGTTCTTTAGTAAACTTCAATTTCTTTTCTGCTTTTTCGGCAACTTTTCCCATACTATGTGGTGTTTTTAAGAATTACAAAAGTAAAAGAAAAATACAGATAAAAACCACTGTTTTGCAAGTGTTTGCCTAAAAATTACTGGATAATTTGTTTTTAGATCTTAGTATTGAGTATTGAGTATTGAGATGTGAGTAGTGAGAATTCAGTAATAGCAAGGGGAATAGCGGGGCAGGGCCGATCAGCTTTTTACCTTTTTATAACCTTTTCCCTCGCGCCTTAACTTTCTTTTTTGTTTGCGGATCATTTTCTTTTGCTCCTTCTCGGTCCTGGCGTTTTCCCGGGCTAATTTTTTACTCGAAAGATGTTTTGATTTCCCGGTGCTCTTATCTATATAAGGGTTGTAAGCATCCATTTTTCTTCTTTTTCTTTTACTGATGTTCCAGCCGGACAGCACCTTTTTTCGTTCTTTATTCTCCCCAAACTGAGCCATAGCAGCTCTTCCCGAAAAAATAAAAGCTCCCAGGAGTAAATATCCGAATATGAACTTGAGTTTATAGTGAGGCATGGAAATATGAAATAAATAGTTGGCTAACCTTAATCGCACTTTTGGCTCTTGGCTTTTAACTCTTGACTTAACACAATATAATCCTTAGTCTTATCATTCTCCTGCAAATAACGCTTTTATTAACAAAAGTCACAAATTGTAAACTATTTTTTTAATCGTTTTTGTATACTATCGAATTCAAGTATATTTGTTGTATATAAGACTTTAGCTCATAATGAAAGACAACTGGACGCGGGAAGATATACAGGATTTGTATAATACTCCATTACTCGAATTAATTCAAAAAGCCTCTGATGTTCACAAACGATACCATAAAACCGGCGAGGTACAGGTAAGTTCCCTGATTTCTATAAAAACAGGTGGTTGTCCCGAAGATTGTGCGTATTGCCCGCAGGCAGCGCGTTACAACACCGAAGTAAAGGTGCATAAGTTAATGGGCGTTGAAGAAGTAATGCAATTGGCCGAAAACGCCAAAGCCGGCGGTGCCTCGCGCGTATGCCTTGGAGCAGCCTGGCGCGAAGTACGCGATAACCGCGACTTCGACAGGGTATTAGACATGGTAAAAGGCATTAACCAAAAAGAAATGGAAGTGTGCTGCACCCTGGGCATGGTAACCGAAGAACAAGCCCGGAAATTAGCCGATGCAGGCTTGTATGCGTACAACCACAACCTGGATACCTCGGAAGAAAATTACGAAAATATTATCTCCACCCGTACTTACGAAGACCGTTTAAAAACCATTAACAATGTGCGCAAGGCAGGATTAACCGTTTGTTCAGGCGGAATCATTGGTTTGGGTGAAAGCATTGCCGATCGCATTGGTATGTTATACACGCTTAGCCTCCTGAGGCCTCAACCCGAATCAGTTCCTATTAATGCCCTGGTTCCGGTGGAAGGTACTCCTCTTGAAAATCAAACTCCTGTTCCTATATGGGAAATGGTACGCATGATTGCCACCACACGTATTGTTATGCCGAATACGGCTGTGCGTTTATCAGCAGGCCGTTTAAGCATGAGTATGGAAGGACAGGCACTGTGCTTTTTAGCCGGGGCCAATTCCATTTTTGCCGGAGATAAATTATTAACTACGCCTAACCCTGAGTTTAACCAGGACATGGAAATGTTTAAAATATTGGGTTTATCTCCTAAGCCGGCTTTTGCTGATAAAAAAGCTGTTGAAGTTTAAAATTATTTGTACTTGTAATTTTTGAAAGAGAGGTGGTAAGCCTCTCTTTTTATTTTTATAAAATTCAATAATGTCATGTCAAAAACATGACAGACAATTTATTTTATCGAATCAATTTGCACCTTATAAGGGTAATACATTTTTATTACATTTGTTAGGATTGCAAAATCAGTTTCCGGGATACGGAAATAAAAAATAACAAAATAAAAAATCAAATAACAATGGCAACAATCAGATTAGGAGACATCGCTCCGGATTTTACAGCACAATCATCAGAAGGAGAAATTAATTTTCACAGCTGGCTGGGCAACAGCTGGGGGGTATTGTTTTCGCACCCTGCCGATTACACACCGGTTTGTACAACAGAATTAGGAACGGTGGCAAAATACAAAGCGGAATTTGACAAAAGAAATGTGAAGGTAGTGGCCTTAAGTGTTGACGGACTTGAATCACACAAGGGCTGGATCAAAGACATTAATGAAACACAGCACACTACAGTTAACTTTCCGATCATAGCGGATGAAGACCGGCACGTGTCTGCTTTGTACGATATGATTCACCCCAACTCAAACGACAAGTTAACAGTTCGATCGGTGTTTGTGATTGGTGCCGATAAAAAAGTAAAATTAATTATTACTTACCCGGCTTCAACCGGAAGAAATTTTGATGAGCTGCTGCGTGTGATTGATTCCTTACAACTAACGGCTTTCCACAAAGTAGCCACACCGGCCAACTGGAAAAACGGAGAAGACTGTGTAATTGTTCCGGCTGTTACGAACGAACAAATTGCTGAAAATTTCCCTAAAGGTTATACCGAAATTAAACCTTATTTAAGAATGACCCCGCAACCGAATTTATAAGCGGTTTTAAATTAGTAGTCTGTTTATTTATAACAATTGAAAGAGAGGAACGTTTCCTCTCTTTTGCTATATTATACTTTCTTCTTTCCGGAATAATTATTAAACTTAGCTCTTCATTATCCTCCCAACCAATATGCGTCAACCATTTTTTTTTCTGTTATTGTTTGTTTCAGCACAAACACTAAATGCCCAACAGGCAAACAATCAAAACCTCATTCAATATGTTCATCCGTTTATAGGGACAGAAAAAATGGGGCATACCTATCCGGGTGCTACTGTACCTTTCGGGATGGTGCAGCTGAGTCCAGAGACAGACACCATTCCTTATGAAGCCCATGGTAAATACAATTCCGCTGTGTATAAATACTGTGCGGGTTATCAGTACACCGATAAAACCATTGTGGGCTTTGCGCATACACATTTTAGCGGCACCGGGCATTCCGATCTGGGCGATCTATTGATTATGCCTACCGCAGGTGCTTTGCAATTAAACCCGGGAACGGCAGACAAACCTGAAACAGGCTTTCGCTCTGCTTTTACACATGAAAACGAAAGTGCAGCACCCAATTATTATAAAGTAAAACTGAGTGATCAAAATATTTTAGCGGAGCTCACCACCAGTAAACGGGTGGGCATGCACCGTTACACGTATGCAAAATCTGAGCAGGCACATATTATTCTCGACCTTGTTTATGGCATATACAATTACGACGATAAAAATACCTGGACCTATATACGGATTGAAAACGATAGTCTACTAACCGGCTACAGGCAAACAAACGGGTGGGCCCGCACACGCACCGTATACTTCGCCATCGCTTTTTCAAAACCCTTTAAAAGTTATGGGTATAAAAATTTTTCTTCTAAACAGGTGTACCATGGCTTCTGGGGAAAGTTCGACCTCTCTTCCAACTTCCCCGAAATAGCAGGAAAACAAATACGGGCTTATTTTGATTTTGATGTAAAAGAAGGCGAACAAATAAAATTAAAAGTTGCTTTGTCGCCGGTAAGCACCGAAGGCGCATTACTGAACATGCAAACGGAAATTCCACATTGGGATTTTGATAAAATAAAACTACAGGGACAGGAAGAGTGGAACAAAGAACTGAATAAACTGAATGTTGAAACAATAAGTAAAGAGGAGAAAATAACTTTTTATACTTCCATGTATCACGCCTTACTTGCCCCTACTTTGTATATGGACGTTGATGGAAAATACAAAGGCCTCGACGAGAAGATACATGTTGCCAAGGGTTTTGACAATTACACCACCTTTTCGCTTTGGGACACTTACAGGGCCTTGCATCCTTTATTGAACATCATCCAGCCAAAACGCAACGCTGATATGATTAATTCCATGCTGGCACATTACGATCAAAGTGCCTGGAAGATGTTGCCCATATGGTCGCATTATGCCAACGAAAACTGGTGCATGATTGGTTATCACAGCGCTTCGGTAATTGCCGATGCAGTGATTAAAAACAACATAGGCTTTGATGCTCAGCACGCCTTGGATGCCTGTGTGGCCACCGCCAGAAAAAAAGAATACGATGGTTTAGAATATTATATACAAAAGGGATATGTACCCGAAGACAAAGACGGCAGCTCTGTTTCAAAAACCCTGGAATACGCTTACGACGATTGGGCCATTGCGCAACTGGCAAAAAAGTTGAACAGGATGGACATCTACAACGAATTTATTCAACGATCTGAAAATTACAAAAATGTGTTTGACCCTTCTGTCTGTTATATGCGGCCCAAACTAAATGATGGAACGTTTATGAAAGACTTTGATGCGCTGAGTACCAACAGTCCGGGTTATATTGAAGGCAACTCCTGGAATTATAGTTTATATGTTCCTCATCAACCCGATTCATTAATCCGGCTGATGGGTGGAAAAAAGAAATTTGCACAACACCTCGATTCATTGTTTACCATGCATTTACCGGATCATTATTTTGCAGAAACAGAAGACATCAGCCGCGATGGCATTATCGGAAATTATGTGCACGGCAATGAACCTTCGCACCACGCTGCTTATTTATTTAACTGGACCCATGAGCCCTGGAAGACCCAGGAAAAAATAAGAATGATTTTAAAACAAATGTACAAAATTTCACCCGATGGTTTGGGTGGGAACGATGATTGCGGACAAATGAGTGCCTGGTATATATTCAGTTCATTGGGTTTTTACCCTGTGGCCCCCGGCTCGGATGAATATGCGATTGGAAGCCCTTCGGTAACATCAGCGAGTATAAACCTTGACAACGGAAAAACCTTTGAAATTAAAGTCAATGACCAGAGCGATAAAAATGTGTATGTTCAAAAAATAGTATTAAATAAGCAGGTGCTTAACCGCAATGTTTTAAAACATTCCGACATCACCAACGGCGGAACCCTGATTTTTTACATGGGGAATAAACCACTTAAAAATTAGTTTTACCCCAAATACCCTTCGTTTTTTTAAAGTCAAATTTTTCTAATTAAGGAGTGATGCCCCTCATCATATTGCTGTAAGCCTTTCCAAATGGCTTGAGTAAGGGTTTCTGCACGTTCCCTCCGATGCAAATCTTACCCGTATTTAGCCTGACCGGATCAAAATAAATTACAATTTATTTGTATATATAATTTTCTTATATATATTTGCAATATAATATACACAATTACGTTATAACATTAAAACAGTAAACATGGCATCAAACGATTTATTAAAAGGAATGCTCAAACCCATCATCTTAAAGTTGCTGCTTGAAAAAGGCCCGATGTATGGGTATGAGATCACCCAACTGGTAAAAGAAATATCGGGAGGGGACATAGAGCTGACCTTCGGGGCGCTTTATCCTATTCTGCATAAGTTAGAGCAGGAGGGCACAGTAAAAACAGAATCGGAGATTATCAACAACCGGAACCGGATTTATTATTCCGTTACCAAAAAAGGAAACAGTACGGCCAAAGAAAAAATTGCCGAACTGGAAGAAATGATAAAAACACTGGGGATTTTCTTTAAACCAAACTTCGGACTTAAATATGGCTATGCTGGATAAAAATCAGGTGCAGCTCATTGAATCGGACGTTGAAAGCGCCCGCATCACCCTTGAAAACCTTTCGCATGAACTGGTGGACCACATTTGCTGCGAGGTGGAAGAACAGATGGGCAATGGGAAAAGCTTTGAAGAAGCTTACACGCTGATTAAAAAAGAAACAGGCATCCTGGTCCTGCAAAAAATACAGGAAAATACACTTTACCTCATCGATAAAAACTACGCGCGTATGAAAACAACCCTAAAAATTACCGGAAATGTTTCCCTGGCCCTGCTGGGCATGGGAACAGTGTTGAAAATTTTCCACTGGCCCGGGGCATCGCCCGCTTTACTGCTGGGATTCGTATTGTTATGCTTCATCTTTTTTCCATCGGCCATTTACCTGAACCACAAAGAATTTAAGGCAAAGGGCAGGACAGCTTTGAACGTTTCTATTCTCATCGGTGGGATTGTTTTAATGATAGGGATTTTATTTAAAGTGATGCATTGGCCAGGGGCATCGTTCCTGCTTTTCACGGGCTGGTCGATTGTTGTGGGGGTATTTTTGCCAGTACTCCTGTTTGTAAAAATAAGGGAAGTCAGTACAACAAAAGAAAAAGTAGTCTATGTACTGGGTGTGATTGCCCTGATGATATTTGAAGCAGCCACCATGTTTAAAATGTTCCACTGGCCGGGGGCCACATTTTTAATGGTGATTGGAGCTGAACTGCTGATGTGTTTTTTTCTCCCCATGTATACCTTTATCCGCTTGAGGGAATCAGGAAAAATAACGGGGCAATTTATATTTATTATCACAACCTCTATGTATGCCATTGCTCTTACCGTATTGTTGAGCTTTGCCACTTCGTCCAATGTAATAGGGCATTTTGTAAACGGCGCCTCTAATTCAGCCAAAATACTGAGCTATTTTGAAAAGAAAAACAAGCAATGGACTGTTTCGGATAGTTTGCATACAAAGACCGATACACTTGTTTTAAGCATTGCCGAAGAAGCAGACAAAGTTCACCAGCTGATTGTGAGCATTAAACTGAACCTTGTTCAAACAGTTGACCAGGTAGATGAACCAACCGCAAGAATGTGTATTTCCAATCCTGATCAAATAGTTGCCAGTAGCAATTATGATGCGGGGAATATAGTATTGCTCGGGTCCGGTGGAAATGGACTTGCCACAGCACTAAAGCAGGCCTTAGAGAATTTCAGAAAAAAAGCGGTTCAGGCATCTTCCTCCAATCCAGGCTTATCTAAAAACATAGAAACATTTTTAAGCACTTCGCCTGTTCAAAATGAGACAGGGAGCAACACCTGGGAAGAGGCCAATTTCAGGAACAAATTGCTTATCGGCACTATAGTTAATTTAAGTACGATTGAAAAAAATGTAAGGATAGTAGAAACTTTAACGATTGAAGATATTCAGCATAAAACCAATTCACCTAAAACTTTATAATTATGAAAAAGTTAATTTATATTTCCGGAATTGCAGCTGCCAATTTATTGTTAAGCGGTTGCCTGTTTAAAGTATTTCACTGGCCTGGTGCCTCCGTTTTACTTTGCCTTGCTGTATTTTTATTCTGTTTTGTTTTTTTACCTTTTGCCTTGTTGAACAGTTATCAGAACCAGGAGCAAAAAAAACACGGGGGTCTGTACATTGTTACTTTTGTTACCTTCTTTATTGGCGTGCTGGGCATTTTATTTAAAGTGATGCACTGGCCCGGTGCATCCATCTTTTTATTTGTTGGAATTCCTTTGCCTTTTGTTTTATTTCTTCCGGTGTATTTGTACCAGACCCGGGAAGAGAAAAACAGGGATTCCCGTAATTTTTTAGGCATTATGTTTGGCCTGACTTTCCTTGCGGTGTTCAGTGTATTGCTTACCATTAACGTTAGCCGGGACGTATTGGGGAGTGCAGGTTTAAATACAAACAACAACGATAAATTTGTTTTGTTCACTCAGACAAAGATTAAAAGTTTTGGTACAGAAAACAAGATTGCTCAGCAATCAGATCAGTTGTGTGCCTATATTGATGGCCTGAAATGCGAATTACTTACCGCCAGCCAAAACGCGGTATGCGCAAACTACAGTGTAACACTTGGATACAACCCTTTAACAATAATAAACAAAGACAATTCTGAAATACCTGTACAGGTGCTTTTTGGAGAGGGGGATAAAAATAAACTGAATGAGCTTAAACAAAAAATAGCAGGCTACCGCGAATCAGTATTAAGTTCCGGCAAAGCATCACCGGCGTTAAATGAATTGATTGGTTCTTTGTTTGATGTAAGCAGTATAGCCTCCGACAACCCGAACGAAGAAAACCTGATCAGCTGGGAGGAGCGGCAATTTGCGGGCCATCAGTTGATGCTTGTGCTCGATGCCCTTTCCGAAATACAAAGCAATATAAGGTTGGTAGAGTCTGAACTATTGGCTGTGAAATAAGTTAAAATTAAGAAGTTAAAAGTTAAAAGCCAAGAGCCAAAAAGTTAGAGAGTGAGAAGGTAAGAAAGAAATGATTCCGGTAAGAATCAATCCTCTGCGTTTTAATCGGCGCTCCTCTGCGAGAAATAAATCATGCTTCGGCTTCGCTCAGCAAGCAGGAGTTCAAAGAGAGATCAAAATACCCTTGCACCTTTAAATTCTGAGATTATGAATAGCGCTAATTTTCAAATAGAATCGATTTTTAATAAAAATATTTTAATCAGACCGCTTGCATTTTGGTTGTTCCTTAATTTTCTGGGAGCCTGTTTTAATTCTCCTGTTGATGACAAAGACTATTATCATTTTAAAGGGTTTTTTACTTTTTTGTTGTATTCCACATCTTATACTTTAATCAACATAACTTTTATTCTTTTAAGACAACAAAAAATCAGGATATGTAATAAGCGATTAAGTTATACAAATGTTTTCGGAAAAGTGAAAGCCGACTATTTATTAAATGATATTGTTGATTTTAAATGGAGCAATAAGCCCAATGTGGTAAAAAAAAACTGGACGGGCGGGCAGGAATCAATGAAAAACGAAACCATTGAAGTGTTTTTTAATGACCAGCGAAGTGTTTTAATAAGTTTTGAGCAGTACAGAAATTTTGACGAGATCAAAGTGTTTTTATTCAATTATTGTTTCAGGCACCAGATTATTCAATTGAAACCTTTGGAAGAAAGGAAGAAGAGCTCTTTGCAAAAGAGTTTTGAAATGAATTTTAAGGCTCAAATTCAATCAACCGGCTAAACAATAAAGAGAATCCCCTGAAATTTCAGGGGATTCTCTTTTATTAATTGTTCGAATAAACTATTGAACGGATAAACGTTTAAACTCAACTACGAAGACTTGTATGCTTTTTCGTGATAAGTCTTTATGTGCGGGCCAAGGAAAACCCTTGCGTAAATGCGTATTACCGAAAGCCCGGTTACCACAAAACTTAAAGAAGTAAAAAAGGCCAGTACGAGCTGGTGTTCGCTGATGTGACTGAAAATTAAATCAACACCCACAAAGGTTGTCGTAATGGGGAAACCCGCTACACCGAGGCAGGACAATAAAAACACCAAAGCAATTTTTGGATGTTCGTAAGAATGTCCGCGAAACTGATCGAGTTCAATGTCTTTTTCTAATTTTTTAAGTCTGTTAAGACATAAAAGCCCAAGAATTCCTGCTACAATTACACCGTATAAATAGAGGTGGATCTCGTTGAATTTAAAATCCTCATTAAATGAAATGGCCAGGGCCACCCAAAAATGGTTCATCAGGATGAGTGTCCAGCTTAGCAGTACGTTCTTTCTTTCTGTAAACGATTTAATCACCATCAGTAAACCAATAAAAGAAAACAGGTAGGGTAAATATTCCTGAATACTTATCGGGATGATTGTTTTATTGTAGGCACAAAATAAACCGATGAGGTAAACAGGAATAAAGAACATAAAAACAAGTTTTACAGTCAGAAAATTTATTTTGTTGCCGGTTTGTTTCAAAGGGTTCCAGTACAAGCGGTTCATAAATGTCCCGAGGTTCCATTCTTTCAGGCAAAGTATGTAAAGGGAATTTTCAATTTTTTTAGGGATTGCGTGTAAAAATGAACGTTCGCGCGGAACAAAATTATAAAACTGTTCACGGATGAGATAGCTTACGACCGAAGGAGAAACGAGCAATTGATAAGTCCTTAAAAAAGCATTACCTGCAAAATGGATGAGTGCAAGTGTTTCAAAACCGGCTGCAATTTCAATAAATATTATTCCGATTTGTGCTATGGAAGAATAAGCGATCTGGCTTTTTACTGCCGATTGCACCCTTGCCGTACCCGTGGCTACAACACTTGTGAGTAAACCCAAAGTAGCAATGATGATGCGGATAAGAGCCTGGTGTTCCCAAAACGGAAAAGTCCGGAATAAAAGGAAAACACCTAAATGAACAGAGAGCGAACCATAAAAAATTGCACTGGAGGGTGTAGGGCCTTCCATGGCCCTTGGCAACCAGGATGAAAAAGGAAGCTGGGCAGACTTAGCGGCAGCGGCCAGCAAGACCATCAGTGAAATAAACAGCGCAAGGAAGGTGTGGTGGTGTATATGCTCCTGTACTTCTGCTGTATTGTTGAGTTTCGAAAATAAAATATTATCGTGCCACAGGTGATGGCTGGCCCACATGGCCAAAATTAAACCCACATCACCAATGCGGTAAATCGAAAATACTTTTACAGCATTCTTTACCGGTAAAAACCTGTCGCGGTAAAAAGCAATCAGCAGAAATGAGGATATTCCAAGTATTTCCCAGCCGATGAACAGGGTTTCGAAATTGCCTGAAAAAACAATAATGTTGAATCCAATGTAAAAGAAAAGGATGGTGTTGAAAAAACGTTTATAGCCTTTTTCACGGTGGAGGTACGCTTTGCAATAAATGCACACTAAAAACGTAAGCAGAGCACCCACCAGGATATAGGCTGCGCTGATCTTATCAAAATAAAAAGCAAGGTAAAACGCATAACCTTCTGTTTCAAAAAGCACAAAAGGTTTGACGTCAAATACGGGGTGGCCCTGCACTAACCAATAAACTACAAATGCAACAAAGCTAAACAGGTGTATGCCTACGGTAAAAAAAGCCGACCACGAAATTAGTTTCTCCTGCTTGCCCGGAAGCAGTATGCTAATCACAAAGCCCAGAACAGGAATGAGTATGAAGAATTGAAGAATAGTTGCCATCATATTTTTATTGAATTAAATGAACCGGAATATTGTCTTGTTCTGCTTCCAATACAGGAGTAATGTCCTGTACCGAGGGGATGGATGCTGTGATTGGTTTGTAAGAGGTGAAACCTCCGTCTTTAAATAAAGAGAACTGATGTGTTTCAGGATTGATAACCACTAAATTCACCCATTCATTAATAAACCATTCATACATTTCCGGCACACTCTGAATTGTTTTTAATACAACATCGGGAAAGTGTTCCACAATAATTAACAAACGAACGGGGTCATGTACTTCAATCATCTGGCTCGGAAGTCCCGGCCTTAAATCACCGTCGCTGCCATTGGCCACACCAAACAGGCCCATTACATTGTGCGGAAGTTTAGTACCTGCCCCTAATTTCTGATTGTCTACCCGTGAGAAAAAATATTCGAGGTTGATCCCACCGCAAACTGGCCCCAATGGCTTCATAATACCCGTTAGCAGTTTTCCTTCCGGGTCAATTTTATAATCGTAGGAATTCATAAAGGCCCGCCGGTCTAAAAACAAATTTTTTGTCAAAGCCCTTCCACCTACAATACAAAGTGTGTTGGTAGCATGGTTCAATTCAGGCCGTGGTTCAAATAAAGAAACAGACCTTTTCAGGATCTTTTCGTGAATTTCTGCAGGGGTCAATTTGCTGTCTATTGATTCAAATCTTCTGGACCTTTCTTTTGCATTCAGGTCTAAGGACTTCATAAAAGTAATTTCATTTTTGCGATGGCCTTCAGCATTTTTATGCGAGAGGGAATCTTCATCGTAGAAAGCGATTTCATCACGGGTGGTATCGTGCAGGCCTCCCAGGAACTGGGTTTCAGCAGGAATGACAAGTCCTCTTGCATTTAATGTTTCCCGTACTTTAAGATGGTTGGCCATAAAACAAATGACCCGCGCATTTACCGAACC
>JAHEYF010000072.1:0-3918 GCA_023251755.1 Bacteroidota bacterium | reverse complement strand
ACCGAACCGGGCCTTCCTGAGCAGGCCCCGCAGTCGTAAGCCGAAAAGTGCGGGTTGTTGATACTGCTGGAGCCATGCCCTACAACATATACTAGGGGTGCAAAATCTTTAACAAGCCCTATACTTTTTAAAAGTGATTCAACCCGGTTCGCCATTTCTTCAATGGTAAAACCAATCTGTAAATCATTTTCACGCTCGTCTGTGCTTTTATTTTCAATGCTCAGTTTCGAAACCCTGTCCATGTGTTTAAAGGAAGAAGCCGCAGAAGGCGCCATAGAGGGCCTGAAGACGTTCAGTAAAAGCTTAAAAGCCGACCAGAAGCCCAGCGTCTGTGTAATGATCCAGCCGCGAAAAAGCGAATGCGATTGTTTGGTAAACAGGATTTCTTTTTTTCTTTTTTCTTTGGTGTCTACCTCTTTAATTAAATATTTTGGTGTTACCGGTGCAGGGCAAAGTTTGGTGTAAAATTTCCCATGTTCCGGTTTAAAAAAGAATTCAACACTAAAAAAACCAGGAGTACCAAAGGTTTCGCAGTCAGGGTCTGTTTTTTCGAGGTAACGCCGGAGGGAGCATTCCCTGTCGTCGATGCAAAACATAGCCTGGAAACTTTTATGGGTGATGGCCTTTTTTGCTGATTTGTCTGATTGAATACCGGCCAATACCTGGTCGTAATAGGTCCATTCAAAAGCGTTTTGCCATATTGTGAGGACTTCCTGTAATTCTGTTTCCGGAACCGGGGCAAAAACAGGGGTAGGTTTATTTTTTATTGAAGATGCCAATGGTTTCCATCCTTCGCCCAGGGTAGTGTCAAGCGCATCTATTTCAAGCAGGGTTTCAAAAACAACTAAATCGTGGACCGATATTTTTTTTGTATCAAGCAAACCCTGGGGTTGGTCTTCAACAGCCGATACCATTCCCGACCAACCCTGGTGGGAGAATTGCTGGTCAAAAATATATTGTTCGTAAAGAGATTCATCGCCCACCACTATTTTTAAAAGGGAGGAGATTTCACAATTGCTTTGTAACAAAAGGTTTTTAGCCCTTTTACCTTTAAAGAAACTGCTGTAACTGTTTTGTTCTATTTCTTTTATTGACTCGAGAAAACCTTTGTGCTCAACCGGAAAATTCCAGCTTGCAATCCCCTGATCGAGGTAACTGCAGAGGATTCTGAAAAGGAGGGGATGAACGAAGGAATCCAGATCGGTTTTATAAATTGTTTTCCAGTTCAGCCGGAGTGCACCAATTCTTGGGCAAACTTCGGTTTCGTATTCTTTGTGCAGGACCTTGTCCATCCATTGCTGAGCCTGTTCAGGGCCTTTGAGCCCGCTGATAATTTTTTTAAGTATGTCTTCCCTGATACGTTTGGTATGGTAAAGAGACCTGTATTCATCCAGTCCAAGCGAAACTTTATAACCAAACATTTCGGAAGCATTGTGGATGGCTTTGTAAAATTTTAGGTTTTGAAAGGCGTGCAGGGTGTTGTGATGTATAAAATCTTTAAGCGGGGCCTGTGCGGGTAAAAAATGTTTTAATTCGTGCAGCACTTTGTGTTCATCGAAAGTAGAGGAATGTGTTTTCATTTAAAACTAAAATTGTTTTCCAAAACGGGTTTTGGAAATAGTATAATGATGATATAAAGGTAAGAATAATGAAATGGTAAGTAAACCATCAGGCTTGATCAAATACGCCAGAGCATGATAAGCAGGTACAGGGGCTGGGACTGTAGTTTGGCAGAGGTGGATCTTGCAGCATGAAAATTCAATAATTTAATATTGCTGATCACATTCATGGTACTATTGAAGAAACCCGCAATAAAACAGGCCTGGGGCAATTCTGTTTCGCTGGTTTCGTCTTCATCTATAATGCTCGTATCACCGGTATTGGTTTTGCCGGCATCAGTAGTTTTGGAATAATGTTTTTGAGAAGAAAAAGAATTGAAAGAAGAAGTGTTGAAAAAATAGTACTGTAGGTTTAACATCAATACAAGCCCAATCATGGAAGCGATGAATGTATTTTTTACCCGGGTACTTTTCACAGGGCAAATTTAAAATAAAAACTCAAGTTTTAAAGTTAAAATTTGTAAAGTTCAATAGTTTATTCGTTTATTCGTTCATTGGTACGATGGAACGATCAAACGGGTCTGAAAAATTCATAGTGTAAATTATTTATGAAACAAGAGTGGCTACAGCGTAGCCGAACAGCTATTGAACAAATAAACCATTGAACGGATAAACGGGCAAACGAATGAACGGATATACAATAATTTAAGGTATAAAGCGTTAAAGAAAAGATTTTGTAGTTCTGATATAAACTTTTATTTTTATAGGGTATGTTTAATAAATCAAAAACCTTACTTGTACTTGTTTCATTTTGCCTGGCTGGCGGTGTTTTTGCCCAGGCCCCGAAATACAGCAACGAATTTTTATCCATTGGTGTAGGAGCAAGGGCTTTGGGAATGGCCAATGCCAACATAGTTTCGGCCAACGATGTTACCGCGGCCTATTGGAACCCGGCAGGTTTGCTGAACCTTCGTTCCAATATGCAGCTCGGACTGATGCACGCCGATTATTTTGCGGGCATCGCCAAGTACGATTATGCAGGCCTCGCTACCCGTTTAGACAGCAACAGTGTTGGCGCTATCAGCTTTATCCGTTTTGGTGTGGACAATATTCCCAATACCACACAATTGATTGATGCCAATGGAAATGTAGATTACGACAAGATTTCCAAATTCAATGCAACCGATTTCGCCACTTTTATTTCTTATGCCCGTAACCTTGCAAAGGTTAAAGGCCTTAAGGTTGGGGGAAGCGCTAAAATTATACGTCGTAAATTAGGCGATTTTGGTGGTTCCTGGGGATTTGGCTTAGATGCGGCAGCCAGTTACGAATACCAGCAATGGAAATTTGCCGCTGTTGGGCGCGATATTACCGGCACCTTCAATGCCTGGAGCTTTAACTTAGCCGATGATGTAAAAGAAGTGTTTGCCCAAACAAACAACAGCATTCCGAAAAATTCGGTTGAAATAACCGCTCCCCGCCTGGTGCTGGGTGCTGCCCGCCAGTTCAGTTGCTGGAAAGATAAAATCTCCATATTGGCCGAACTGAACCTCGTAAATACCTTTGATGGTAAACGAAATGTATTGATTAAAAGCAATGCAGTGAGTATTGACCCTGTAATGGGTGTGGAAGTGGGCTACCTGAATTTTGTGTTTTTAAGGGGGGGTATCGGTAATATTCAAAAAGCAACAGATGCTGTTGGGAAATCAATTACCACCATTCAGCCAAATATTGGGGTGGGTATCAAGTACAAAGTATTTGCACTCGATTATGCCTTTACCAATATTGGCGATCAATCGATTGGTTTGTACAGCAATATTTTTTCCCTGAAAATAGATATCAATAAAAAACTGCAGCAAAGCGGTTCCAGTAGCCAACCATGAAGAAACGATTACTTTCAATCATTTTTTTTCTCTCCTGGTTTTGGGCATCTTCCCAAGTCTACCACAATGAATGGATCAACTTTTCGCAGAGCTATTACAAAATAAAAATTGTAAAAGATGGCTTGTATAAATTAGACTCTGCAACATTGGCCAATGCCGGAGTCCCTGTTGGAACCATGAACCCAAAAAATATTCAGCTCTTTCAAAAAGGGCAGGAGCTATACATACATGTTCAGGGTGAAAACGACAACGACTTTAATACAAGCGATTACATTTTATTTTACGCCGAAAAAAACACCTGTAAAGATGATTCTACCCTTTTTGTAAATTCTCCTTTTTTAGTGAACCCCTACTATAGTGTAATTAACGACACAGCCGCTGTATTTTTAACCTGGAACAATTCAACAAACAACAAACGACTGATTCCGGAAAACGACATTGCCTTTAATTTATACACAGCAGCCCCCTATTATATA
>JAHEYF010000178.1 GCA_023251755.1 Bacteroidota bacterium | reverse complement strand
GAAGCTTAAGTGCAAGCGTTTCCGATGCTACCGGTGTTTTAACATACTCCCTGTTAAGTATAAGCGGCGGTACGCCTGTAGTACAAACCACCGGAAGTTTTACCAACTTGTGTCCGGGCAGTTACATCCTCAATATCCAAAGCGCTGTGGGTTGTCAATACATTGATACCGTATTTATTCCGGGTACCGGTGGTATAAGTATAGATAGTATACAGGTGAGCAGCGACAATGGTTGCGCCCAGCATTGCAACGGTGGCATTCACCTGTATGCAGCAGGCGCTACACAATTCAGTATTAACGGAGGAGCTAATTTTCAGGGGTCGGGAATATTTACTGGGGTTTGTACCGGGACATACAACATCATGGTTCAGGATGCACAGGGTTGCCAGGCTTTAGCCACTGTTCATGTTGACAGCTCCCTGTTGAATTTGAATGTGAACGGAAACACAACTATATGCATAGGTGCTTCGGCAACAATCAGTGCAAGTGTTCAGGGAGGACTTGCCCCCTATACTTATACCTGGAATCAGCAACTGGGGAATGCTCCTTTGCACCAGGTTGCCCCTGTTGTTACAACAGCTTATACAGTTTATATTAAAGATTCTTTGGGTTGCATCACCTCAACTCAAAACGTTTTGGTGCAAGTGGAACCACCTTTAAGCCTGGGTACTATTCCTCCACAGGTCGCTTGTCAGGGCGACCCTGTGACGATGAACGCCCAGGCTTTTGGTGGAAATGGCACTTACTCTTTTTTGTGGATTAATATGGGAAGCGGTACACAGCTTGGAAACACAAACCCACTCACGGTAACACCGGTTTCAAGTACAAACTATGCGGTAATTGTTCAGGACAATTGCGGAACACCACCTGATACAGCTTTTGTAAATGTGACTATCAACTCCCTGGGAAGCCTCAGTCTTATAGCAGATACCACAAAAGGATGCGCACCTTTGTCCATCGCATTTTCCGGCAATGGCATTCCTGCGGGGTCAAACATCAGTTGGAATTTTGGCGATGGCAGTAGCGGAGCGGGACTTTCACCGGTCAACCACACGTATACACAAGCTGGTTGTTTTGATGTATCTCTGCACATAACAACAGGAGCTTGCCAGGCCTCCATCACACAAACCAATATGATCTGTGTATACCCCAACCCTGTTGCGGCATTCAGTTATTACCCATTAGCCCCCACTACTTACGACACACAATTGGAGTTAACAAATTTATCGAGCGGAGGAAGTTCTTATCAATGGTTACTGGACCCGGAAATTGTGATTCAGCAAACGCAAAGCACGCATCCACTTGTAACATTACCAGGACTTGCAGGTTTTCAGCAAATATGCCTTACAACTACCAGCGATAAGGGATGTACAGCCGATACCTGCATTGTAATTGAGGTGAAAGAAGATTTTACCATTTACATCCCAAATACATTTACACCCAATGATGATGGGTTAAATGATGTATTCATTCCTGTTATTTCGGGGGCTAAACAAAGCACTTACGCATTAGACATATATGACCGCTGGGGGCAATTGGTATTTAATACAAATACAATGAGTGAAGGCTGGAACGGAAAATACAAAGGCCAGCTTGTTCAGGAAGATGCATATCTGTGGAAGATTGTATTAACGGGGGTAAATAGATCTTATTCGGGAAGGGTAAGTATAGTTAAGTAGTTTATACGTTGAAAAGTTTGAACGTTAGAAAGTTTAAAAGTTCGATTGTTATTCGTTTACGGGTTTAATAGTTTTTAAGTTAAATAGCACCTAAAATAAATCAGATATAAATCAAGAAAGAAAAAATCCACTATGAAGTCCGAATGCAACAATAAGTATACAGAGCCTGTAACAACAGAGCAAGATCATTCCATGAGCATCGAAACAATAAGCATCAATATTTTTAATCAGTTCGGAACAAAGGCTACAAAATAATACGTTCTTTCGTTTATATGTTTATTCGTTCAATAGTTTTGGAGCTATTGAACGAAAGAACGAATAAACTAACGCGTATGAAGGAAAATATAATCTGTAATTTTTTCGAACAGGTGTGCCCTGTCTTTGCCCATTACATTGTGTTCGTGCCCGGGGTAAACAAAGTAATCCACTAATTTTTGATTGTCCACACAGGCTTTAATAAACATTAAACTGTGTTGCCATACCACCACAGGGTCTTCGGTTCCATGAATCAGCATTAGCCGGCCTTTTAAATTGTTTACATAATTCAGGGTGTTTGCTTTTTTATAACCTTCCGGGTTTTGCTGCGGTGTATCCATGTAACGCTCGGTGTACATCACCTCGTAATATTTCCAGTCTATTACAGGCCCACCGGCAACAGCCACTTTAAATAAATCAGGGTAACGCAGCATAATCGACGTTGTCATAAATCCTCCAAAACTCCAGCCAAACAAAGCCATGCGGCTGGTGTCCACCCAGGCTTTTTTACGCAGGTAATTAACCCCGCTTACCTGGTCTTCCATTTCGGCTGTGCCTAATTGACGGAAGGTGGCTTGTTCAAAATCCTTTCCACGGTTTTCGCTGCCGCGGCAATCCAATGTAAAAACGACATAACCTTTTTCGGCCATGTATTGAAACCACAAGTCCCCTCCCCCGTTCCAGGTATTGTTCACCAATTGCGTATTGGGCCCGCCATATAAATAAACTACGGCAGGGTATTTTTTTGTTGAATCAAATCCAACAGGTAAAAACAAACGACTGTACAATGGAATCCCTTCTTTATTGGGAATGGTGAAGATGGATAATTTACCCAGGGCATATTCTTTTAAAGGGCTTTCGGATAATTTTAAGGTTTGTGTTTTTTTAGCGGAGGCGCAATTGTAGATACTTTGTTCCCTGGGCACATCAAGGCTTTGAAAATGATCGAGGGCAAAAGCTCCGTCGGAAGATGGAATGGAAGTATGTGTTCCGCTACCAGCAGTTATCTGCTGAATTTTACCTGATTTTAAATTCACCTTACACAAGTGCCGTGTAATGGGGCTTTCAATGGTAGACATAAAAAACAGGTTTTCGCCCTTTGCATCAAAACCATTTACCTGCGTGATTACCCATTTCCCTTTTGTTAACTGGCTGATTAATTTTCCATCGGTGTTGTACAGGTAAATATGTTTGTAGCCATCGCGTTCGCTTTGCCAGATGAATTCATTGTTTTTGCCCGGCACAAATTCAATGGGGTTCATGGGTTGCACATACTTCTCCTCTTTTTCTTCAAACAGGGTTTTCTCAAATTCGCCAGTGCTTGCATTGTAGCTGTTCATCTTTAAATAATTCTGGTCGCGGTTGAGCACGGCTACATATACCTTCTTTTCATCAGGGCTCCAGGCAATGTTGGTTAAATACTGATCGGCCGGGCCACCTGTTTTTAAATAAACTGTTTTTTGTGTAGCTGTATTATAAATACCAACAGTAACAAAATGACTGCTATCACCTGCCATGGGGTATTTTATTTTGCGGGCTTCCATTGGCCGTACCGATACTTCGAAAATGGGATAATCAGTTACCTTGCTTTGATCCATGCGGTAAAAAGCAAGCGATTGACCTGTAGGCGACCAAAACGTACCTTTCACTATACCAAACTCTTCACGGTGAACCGATTTACCATAAACAAGATCGTCGCTTCCATCTTTGCTTAATTGCACAACTTCTTTTCCATTGAAGAAAAACAAATTTTCACCCACAGTAAAAGCGATGTTACCATTTACTGCTTTGTCCATGTTCTCTGCTTTTTCGGGCAGAACAGGCAGCTTTTCAACGCTCTCAATACTTTTTGTTTTAAGGTCAACTTTTATTGTAGTCCCGTCCTGCTCAAAATTAAATTTATCGCCTGATGCAAACTGTAAAACCGGAAATGTTTTTAGTTCTTTTTGTTGTTTCTGTTTTAGAAGAGCATTCAATTCATCGAGGCTAAGTGCCGCCGTTGACGCTTTTGCATCATCTGCATTTACCGTAAACAAATTTTCCTTTCCGGCTTTTATGTCAATATAATAATAGGTGTGCGTTTTTTCAATCCACTTTAATTGCTGTAAACGCTCAGGGGCAAGTGTACTGCGCTGTTTTAGAATTGCATCTGAAATGCTTAATTGTTTTTGGGCAAGGCTGAAATTAAAGCTAAAAACTAAAAAAGCAATCAGGAGATTTATAGATTTCATATTTATAGATGTTAGTATTGAGACATTAGTATTGAGACATTAGTATTGAGACGTTAGTATTGAGACGTTAGTATTGAGATTTGAGTATTGAGATTTGAGAGTCGGTTAGTTTAAGGTAAAAGGTATAATGTTAAGGTCTCAATACTCAAATCTCAATACTCACATCTATTTTATGATACTTCCGTTATCGCTGTTCTCTTTAACAGGACTAACAAAACTCAATTCCCCGTTTGCATTCTCGGCCATCAGTATCATTCCCTGTGATTCGATGCCTTTGATCTTGCGCGGGGCAAGGTTCACTAATATGGATACTTTTTGCCCAATAATCTCTTCGGGTTTGTACCAGCCTGCTATGCCCGATACAACTGTACGCTGATCTATTCCGGTATCAATTTTCAGTTTTAATAATTTATCCGTTTTGGGTACACGTTCTGCTTCAATAATAGTTCCTACCCGGATATCCATTTTATTGAATTCGTCAAAAGTAGTTTCTGCTTTTGCGCTTTCAATTGTTTTGTTGGCTGCTGCATTTTCCTGTTTACTTCGTTCAAGCTTGTCTACCTGGGCTTGGATTTCAGCGTCTTCAATTTTCTGGAACAACAATTCATCTTTGTTTATTTTATGCCCTGCACTTAAGTTATTGGTTTGTTTGGCACTGTTCCATTTCAATACCGATAGATTAAGCATCTCCAGTAATTTTATAGAAGTAAAAGGTAAAAACGGTTCACATAAAATCGCCAGGTTGGCCGTTATCTGCAAAGAAATATTCATAATTGTCTTTACCCTTTGTTCATCTGTTTTAATTAATTTCCAGGGTTCGGTTTCGGCTAAGTATTTATTACCAATACGCGCCAGGTTCATGAACTCCGCTAAGGCTTCACGAAAACGGAATTGCTCCAATGATTGTGCAATATTATCGGGGTATTTGGTAATTTCTTCCAGCACCAGTAAATCTTCTTTGGTGTATTGTTGTGGGTCCGGAACTTTTCCTTCGTAATACTTATGCGTCAACACCAATGTACGGTTCACAAAATTTCCTAAAATGGCTACCAGTTCATTGTTGTTCTTGGCCTGAAAATCTTTCCAGGTGAAATCATTGTCCTTTGTTTCAGGCGCATTGGCACACAAGGCATAGCGCAATACATCCTGTTTATCTTTGAAGTCAATTAAATACTCGTGCAGCCACACCGCCCAGTTGCGCGAAGTAGAAATTTTATCGCCTTCAAGGTTCAGAAATTCATTGGCCGGAACATTATCGGCCAATATATATTCTCCGTGTTCCATTAACATGGCCGGGAAAATGATGCAATGAAAAACGATGTTGTCTTTCCCAATGAAATGAACCAAACGGGTATCCTTGTCTTTCCAGTACTTTTCCCATTTATCAGGGTACAATTCTTTGGTCGCAGATATATAACCTATAGGTGCGTCAAACCACACATACAATACTTTTCCTTCCGAACCTTCAATCCCTTCTGGTAATTTCACGCCCCAGTCCAGGTCGCGGGTCATGGCACGGGGTTGTAAACCATCCCCGCTATCTAACCAGCTCTTGCATTGCCCATATACATTGATTTTCCAGTCCTTGTGCTGATCAATATAGGCTTTGATTTTTCCTGTTAATTTATCAAGCGGCAAAAACCAGTTTTTGGTTTGTCTTAATACAGGCTTTGAGCCGGATAAGGTGGAGCGCGGATGAATTAATTCTGTAGGGCTTAAGGAAGATCCGCATTTTTCACACTGATCGCCATAAGCATTGTCGTTACCACATTTTGGGCAGGTGCCTACAATGTAACGGTCGGCTAAAAATTGTTTGGCTTCTTCGTCATAATATTGTTCAGTTACCTGTTCGGTGAAAGAACCCTGATCGTATAATTTTTTAAAAAAAGCGGAAGCTGTTTCGTGGTGCACTTTTGAAGAAGTGCGGGAATACACATCAAATGAAATTCCAAAACCCTTAAAGGCATCGCCCATTATTTTGTGGTATTTATCTACCACCTGTTGCGGAGTAATTCCTTCTTTTTTGGCTTTAATGGTAATGGGTACCCCGTGTTCGTCGGAGCCGCAAATAAAGGCAACGTCTTCGCCTTTGCTGCGTAAATAACGAACATAAATATCGGCGGGTAAATAAGCGCCGGCCAAATGCCCTATGTGAACGGG
>JAHEYF010000071.1 GCA_023251755.1 Bacteroidota bacterium | reverse complement strand
TACAAACCCGATAAGGGCCAGCACAATATAAGCTTGTTTGTTGTTCTTAAACGGAAACAGGGAATAGTTCAACAAGTCCAGTGGTTTTTTTGCCGAATGTTTTGTTTTGTTTTTAGACATAATGTAAAAACCGGTCTTTATAAGTTTTGAAAATAAGAATACATACAAATATAAACTCTTATTAATATATTTATAACGAAATTGTTTATCAGTTCATTTGTTCTTTCGTTTATTTGTAGTGCCCTTCAGATGCAACAATGGACTTATCAAACTATTAGACCTCAAAACGAATGAACAATTGAACGCGTAAACGATTAAACGCAGATTGGTATGAAAGGCCTTCTTCTTTTTTTTAAAAACCTGTCTCTCCGTTCATGGATAGGCATCCTGCTGCTTTTTGTTTCCGCTGCATGTATTGACTGGTGCAACACCTGCACACACAATGACTTTGCCCGAAAAGCAGAAAAGGTGCTGTATGCAAAAGAAGCAGAAGTTAAGCAAAGTCTCAATCAATATTATGCGTATATACAGGAACACCACCCTTCTGAACTGTTCAACGAAAACTCTTTTCAACACAAGGGCCTGTTCAACTCCCGGGGACTGGTTTTTTTGGTGTATGAAAACGATAGCCTGATGTATTGGAGCGACAACTCTGCAGGGGTTGAAAATTACATGAAAGAGGTGTGCCTCGACAATCATTTTGTGAAATTAAAAAACGGGTATTACGAGGTTATTCAGCACCCGGCCAATAAAATAAGCCGCAAACAATTGTTTGGTTTAATTTTAATTAAAAACGAATACAATTACCAGAACAAATACCTCACCAATGAATTTTTCAGCGATTACGGTTTGCCCCCGGGCTCCGGTCTATCTGAAAATGTTTCGGAAAGCGCTGTAACCATAAAAGACAGCAATGGAAACGACCTCTTTGATTTAAGCATTCCTCCACAGGTTTACCGCAACTCTGCTTTAAGTTACATCAGCATTGCCTTATACGTAACGGCTTTAATTTTTTTGATACTTCTGCTTCAAAAGGAATACCTTTCTTTTACAAGCGCCTATTCTAAAAACAGCTTGTTGTTATTTTTTCTCTTAAGTGTGGTGGCCATAAGGGCTGTTATGATTTTGAACCATTACCCCGAAATTGTTTATGAAACCCCGCTTTATAAACCTTCCATATTTGGGGATGCCAATTCTTTCTGGTTCGGGTTTATGGGCGATATTCTAATCAACAGCCTCTTGTTTTTTTACGGGGCATTTGTGGTGCAAAAATATTTTACACTTAAAATCGCTTCTAAAAAAGCGATTGTTTTTTTCTCTTTAAGCGGAAGTATTTTAATTTATGTGTTTGGAAACACCATCAACAGCATCATCAACAGCCTTGTTAACAATTCCAACATCTCCTTTACTGTTACCAACCTGTTTAGTTTAAATGCCTTTAGCTTTATTGGTTTCGGGTGCGTGGCCTGCTTGTTTTTTGCTTATTATATACTTGCCGATAAATTTACCGGCCTCTTGTTTGAAATAAAGGAAAAAACAAAATTACCGGCACTTACATTTTTGCTGGCCAGTGTGCTGCATATTGTATACAATACAAAATCGGGTAAATCAGACCTGGTGCAAACAGCATGGCCCATAGCTGTTTTGTGTATTGTTTATTTTTTAAAATACCGTAAAGCCCAGTATACTTTTTCGTACGGCATTATTTTTATTGTGATCTTTTCTTACATCACCAGCCATATTTTTTTAATTAACGAAGACAGCAAAGAAATTGATACCCGGAAAATATACGCTGAAAAATTAGCCGATCAGCAGGATGCGGTGGCTGAAAACCTGTTTGCCGACATCAGTAAAAAAATAAAAGCAGACACTAAATTAAAAACATTGTTGTTTCAACGCCCGGTTGCTTCGCTTGAAATAGAACAGCACCTGCGGCAACTGTATTTTAGTGGTTACTGGGAACGTTTCAACGTTGTGCTTTCGGTGGTTGATTCCCTGTGTGTGCCCATGATTAAAACTAACAACCCCCTGTATGAAAACAATAGTTATTTTGACGATCAGCTTGTTTCCAACGGAGGGCCGACGATTTGTGCGGATTTGTTTTATATACAAAACATTCGCAAACGCACCCGTTACATTGCTAAAATACCCATCCACAACAACATTAAACCCTGGATAAAACCAGCCATTGTGTATGTAGAAATAGAACCCAAAATAAGCCCTGATGTTGCGGGTTACCCCGAATTGCTGCTGGATAAATCGGTTAAAACAAATCATCAGCTGTCGGATTACTCGTACGCTGTATATAAAAACGAACAGTTGATACAACGTTATGGAAAATATCCGTTTAACTTTCGTTACGCCCTTACTGTTCCCGAAACTGAATATACTGAAGTGTATGAAAACGGTTTTCAGCACTTAGTATACAGGTATGATGAACAGACCATTGTAGTGGTGAGTAAAGACAAGCAGTTGTTCTGGGACAGGTTTACAGGCAATTCGTATTTCTTTATGTTTTTCAGTTTGATTTTGCTGGTGTTTTTGTATGTGCGCGAGTGGAATGCAAGAAGAAAGTTAATGAACACCTCGCTGAACCTGCGTATACAATTGTTATTGGTGTCTGTTGTATTAATTTCTTTGCTTGGTTTTGGTATTGGAACATTTAGTTTTATCAAAAAACAATTTGATGCCAAGAACACAGTGGCGCTTGATGAAAAAATAAAATCGGTGTTGTCGGAATTGCACAGGGATTTGGGGGAACAGGAATTTTTGAATGGCCATTACAAAGAGTATACGGTGTATATCCTGAAAAACTTAGCCAATGTATTTTCGTCTGATATCAATATGTTTGACCTCAATGGGAATTTATACGCCTCCTCTCAGCCGCGTTTGTTTGAGGAAGGGATCATTTCGAAAAAAATGAACCCCGATGCTTTTGACAACGTTATTTCCGGTTCATACATCAACCTAGTGATAAAAGAAAACATCGGCAACCTGAATTATTATTCGGCGTACCAGCCTTTTTACAACAAGGATGGTAAACTGCTGGCCTATATCAACCTTCCTTATTTTGCAAGGCAGAATGAACTGGAAAAAGAAATTTCCATTTACGTTGTTGCACTCATTAATATATATGTTATACTTTTTGCTTTTAGTACACTGGCGGCTTTGTTTATTTCCAACTTAGTTACGCGGCCATTGCGGATGATTGAGCAACGCCTGAGTAAAATAATATTAGGCCGCAGGAACGAACCTATTCAATGGGCCGAGAAAGATGAGATTGGAAGCTTAGTCAACGAATACAACAGCATGATTGCACAATTGGAGGAGAGCGCCCAAAAGTTAGCGAAATCTGAAAGGGAAAGTGCCTGGCGGGAAATGGCAAAACAGGTGGCGCATGAAATAAAAAACCCGCTCACACCTATGAAGCTGAGTATACAACACCTGCAGCGGACGATGGAAACAAATGAAGGTGATTTAAAGGAGCGTATTCAAAAAATTTCGGCTATGCTGATTGAACAAATTGATACCCTGTCGCACATAGCCGGAGAATTCAGTGCTTTTGCGAAGATGCCGAAAGCCAATCTGGAAAAATTAAACATTGCAGATATTGTTTATTCAACCGTTGAATTGTTTAAGGAAACAGAGCGGGTTAAATTGATTTTCAAAAATAAATTAGAACAGCCGGTGTATATAAGTGCAGATAAAGACCAGTCGGCCCGCGTATTTACCAACCTCATTAAAAATGCAATCCAGGCTATTCCCGCCGACAGGGAAGGAGAAGTCATGGTCTCCATTTATTTGAATAACAAAGCGGTTGTAGTTAAAGTAAAAGACAATGGGCAGGGTATTGCGCCGGAAGCCATCGATAAAATATTTATCCCGAATTTCTCTACCAAGACGGAGGGAATGGGAATGGGCCTGGCCATGGTGAAAAATATTGTGGAATCGGTGGATGGAAAAATATGGTTTGAAACAACGCAGCACACCGGTACGGCGTTTTACGTTTCCTTTAACATAGTTTAAATGTTTATTCGTTTACTCGTTTATATGTTCACTCGTTTATAAGTTCCGGTCTTCTATTATAAGACGCCGAACTATTAAACGTATAAACGAAAGAACTAAAGAACGATGTTTAATAAAATTTCCGAAACGGGTTTGATAAACTTATTAAATGGATTGAAGGGCTTCGTTAATAAATTGATCGAAATCACACAATACTGTATAGAAAATGACGTTATATTTACGGGAATTCTAAAAAAGAGAGATTATGACTATGACATACGAGAATGTGTTGGCGGAGATTGAAAACGGTGTTTTAACAATGACTGTTAACCGCCCGGATAAACTGAACGCCTTGAATGTAAAGACCATTGAGGAACTGCACGAAGCATTGCTTGAAGCGGAAAATGAAAAAGAAGTGCGTGTTGTTATCATTACGGGAGCAGGGACCAAAGCTTTTGTGGCCGGTGCTGATATCGCGGAGTTTTCAGGCTTTTCTATTGAACAAGGTCGTCAGATGAGTGCAACAGGGCATTTTAAATTGTTCAACTTTATCGAAAATTATTCGAAGCCGGTGATTGCCGCCATTAATGGTTTTGCTTTAGGCGGTGGACTGGAACTTGCAATGGCCTGCCACATGCGGGTTGCGAGCGATAATGCAAAAATGGGTCTGCCCGAAGTATCACTTGGTTTAATACCGGGTTATGGTGGAACACAACGTTTGGCACACTTAGTTGGAAAAGGAAAAGCCTTTGAAATGGTGGTTACAGCAGACATGGTGAATGCCCAGGATGCTTGTCAGTGGGGACTTGTAAACCATGTTACCACGCAGGAAGAATTGCTGAACAAATGCAAAGAGATCGCAACAAAAATTTCAGCTAAATCAGGAATGGCTGTTAAAACGGCGATAAGAGTAATTAATGCAGGATACAACAATCACCTGAACGGATATGAAGTAGAGATAGAAGAGTTTGGAAAAATGTTCGGTACCGTAGACTTTAAAGAAGGCGTTTCTGCTTTTTTAGAAAAAAGAAAAGCCAACTTTTCTAAAAATTAAAAACACGAATTTGTAGTATAAATTAAAAAAGGAGCCGTTCGGCTCCTTTTTTAATTTCCCCCTGTTGCTTTTATAGCTTCAGGTAAGTACGTCGACACCTTGCCGGAATTAGAATTCCAAAATCCCCTGATTTATTTGTTTGATATGGGCCCGCCTCTTAGACTACTTTAGCAGAAAGGAAATCTAAATAGTATAATCATAAATAATACAACATGAAAACAAAATTATTTTTAGCAACACTGGCTTTAGCGGGATGCATATCCAGCGTGCAGGCAATTAAAGATATACGTTGGGGGAGTAGCGGCAACCCTTTAACAGGATTAACAGTTACCTGGAACAACACCGGTACAGCCGACTCCATTTCATGGGGCTATAGCAGCTCTTTTGAGCAGGGTAAAAGTTTAGCCGTAAAAAGGGCGGGCAATGCCAGCGGGCAAAATTTTTTCAAATATGTATTTGCAACGGTAACTCCCAATGCAACCATCAATTATAAATTGTACGATTCCAATACACACACCTGGGGTACTGCAATGACTTACCAGACAGCGCCTCCCGTAAATACAAACAGCTTTTGTTTTCTGGGGATTGGTGATAGCCGCGACAACATGACTGTATGGGGGCAAATTGCTACACAGGCCCTGGCTAAAAATGCAGACTTTGCAATTTTTAACGGCGATATAGTTGCCAGCGGGGGCACTACTTCGCTTTGGGACAGTTGGTTTACAAGCGGAAAACAGTTTTTACAAAACACCCTGGTGTACCATTCAATGGGGAACCACGATGCTACAAGTGTGCCTTTTTATAAAAACACTTTTGATTTACCACAGGTGAGCGGCAGTAATTTATATTATTCATTTACCTATGGCAATGCTCTGTTTATTTGCCTGAACTCTGAAAGCGCTTCGGACGCCGCTCAGTACAACTGGCTGAAATCTACTTTGCAAACGTATCAGAACGATACAAGCATCACCTGGAGGATCGTATTTAACCATCGCCCATTTTACACTATCGGTAACCATGCCGGTGAAATGAATGCGTATTATACCACCTGGTGGAAAGCTTTCGACGATTACGGGGTCGATATTGTATGCAACGGACACGATCACATGTATGAAAGAACAAAACCAATTAACCGCAATGTAAGCACTACTGCCGCAGTAACAACTTACGGTAGCGGTACAGGGCAGGGTCGTTGTGAGATCGTTTGCGGAGGTGCAGGTGCGCCTTTGTATACAGGCACCACCTCCTGGTTTATTCAAAAATACAGCAGCAGCTACAATTTTATCAATTTCTGTGTCAATGGTAAATCCCTGCACGGTACAGCCTACAGCAATACCAACGCGGTGATAGACACCTTTACGATCAACAAGGTAACGGTCGGTATTGAAACAATGAACCAGCGTTTTAACCAGATTGAAGTGTACCCCAACCCAACACAAAATGTGTTTACCTTAAAATGTGTTTCGCCACAAACAGGCGAAGGAGTGGTAAGAATATTGGACCTGAATGGAAAAGAATTGAGAAAAGAAAAAGTAACAAAATCACAGGAGCTTTTTGAAAACAAATACGATTTGGGCGGCTATGCCCCCGGCGCTTATTTTGTTGAACTGACTGTTGCCGGGCAAACAGACCACGTTATGTTGATGGTCAATTAAAAAATATTTAAGACTTGGTTTGGTTGTATAGTGTTAGAGTGATGGAGAGAGAGGCTGCTGGGGAGCAGCCTCTCTTATTAATATACAGAGGGTTTGTGTTATAAAAACAAAACGACTGATGGCGCAATTTCCCGGATTAAAACTTTTTATTGAAGAACGATTTAAGTATATTTAGTGTTAAGTTAAAAGTTTAAAGTCAAAAGTTAAAAAAGTGAGAGAGTGAGGATGTTAGAAGGTAAGAAAGAAGGCCTGTAAGATGAACTTAACAGTAGCAGTAAAAATAAAGATATGAAGTCCCCCGATGATTTATTTCAGTTGATTAAGTCGATGACTAAATCGGAAAAACGGTATTTTAAACTGTTTGCCCAACAACAAAACCCGGAAGGGGAATTCAATTACCTGAAACTGTTTAATGCGATTGATGAACAGGACACTTATGATAAGGATGTTTTGGCCGCCTCGCTGCACGAGGTGACCAATATTAAACACCTGGCTTCAGATAAAAATTACCTGTATCACTTAATTATAAAAAGCCTTAAAAATTATTACCTGAGCTCATCCAAGGAAGCGGAAGTGGATGATTTAATTAATTGTGCAAGGGTCTTGTATAAAAAAGGACTTTACGAGCAGAGCAATAAAATACTTTCTAAATCACTGGCGCTGTCTGAAAAGTATGAATTGTATTCGAGCATACTTAAAATAGCCAAATTGCAAATTGACCTTGTTGTTCACATGTCTTCTACTTCCGAAGAATTGCAGAGCGGTTTTGCCAAAGCAAAAGCCAGGGCAAAAGACGCATTGAGTAAACTAAACAACCTGAATGAATACCATGAGTTGTATACTTCGTTCCTGGAACTGATAAGGGTGGAAGGAGAAGTACTGGAGAAGGATTCGGATAACCCGGCTTTAAACAGCATTGTGTTCAGTTCTTATATTAAAGACGAAGAAAAAGCCCTGAGTGCCGAAGCAAAAAGATTGTTTTATTTTATAAACGGCGCCTACCATCACATTACCGGCGATTTACCAACAGCTTATCAGTATGAGCTAAAAGGAATGGAACAGATTGAAACCCGCTTTGACCTCTTTCAGCAGGATTATGCCATGTATTCGGCCCAGCTGGCCAATCTTTGCGAAACCTGCTTGTGGAGAAAGGAATACCCGCTGTTTACAACCTATTTACAAAAATTAAAGGATGTTCCTGCAAGATACCCCATGGAAGAGAGCCGGGTGTTTTACCGCTATTATGATTTATTGGTAAGGTCGCTTGTGCAAAGGGGTGAATACAAACAGGTCATCGATTTGGTGGGGATAATCGACAATGGTTTCAGGCAGTATGAATACAATATTCATAAATCGCGGGAAATAAGTATTAAGTATTACTTAGCTTATGCCTGTTTTGGAGGAGGGGATTTAAAAAAAGCCATGAACTGGATCAATAAATTGTTAATAGACAAAACAGATTTCAGGTCTGATTTTATATCTTTTGCACGCATCCTCAGCTGTATTATTTACTTTGAACAGGGCGATTACCTTTCAACAGAATCGGTGTTCAGGGCAACCCATTACTTTTCGAAGAAAAATAAACGGAAAAGTAAAACAGAAAGTCTGTTTCTTAATTTTTTCAGAAAAGTGTATAAATTAGACGACCCTGTTAAGCGCAGGCCTGTATTTATTCAGTATAAAAAAGAAATGGAGCTGCTGATTGAAAACCCGGTTGAAAAATCACTGCTGGAATATTTTGATTTACTGTCCTGGATAGAAAGTAAAATAAGCGGGAAATCTTTTGCTGAAATTGTAAGGGACAAAGTAAAATAAACCTGAGCAGGACTTGTGGCCCCGGTTTTTCTGAAGAGCTAATTTATTTTGAAGCCCAGGATTAATACATCATCGGTTCGTTCATGGTTCCCCTGCCACTCCCCTAATTTTTTCAGCAATGATTGTTGTTTTTGCGCTGCACTTTCTTCGTTGGAGACAGCGATGAGGCATTGCCCGAACTGATCATAATTCATAGGTGCTCCGGGCCCCTCACCACCAATTTGTTCTATAAAGCCGTCGGTGTACATGTACAGCCAGTCGCCGGGTGCAACGGCGAGTTCCTGTGTGCTGAAAACCCTTTCACCGCCTTTGCTCCTGTTTTTATAGTAACCGCCAACCGGAAACAAATCGGCTTTGTATTTATGGAAGTTCCCGTTTTTTACTACAATTACACCGTTGCGGGCACCACTAAAAGAAACGGTTTTATTGAGCATATTCATTTTACATATAGAAATGTCCATTCCATCCTGAATTTCCGCTTCTTCCTGCTGGTGCAAAACACGTATAATTTCAGCGTTGAGTTTATTCAGGATTTCTGAAGGCGACAATTCCTCCTGGTCCACCACTTTGTCCAGCAGCAAACTACCCATCGAACTCATAAAAGCACCGGGAACACCGTGGCCTGTGCAATCAACACAGGCTATCACAATTGAATGGTCAAACTTTTTGTACCAGTAAAAATCACCACTTACAATATCCCTGGGTTCGTATAAAATAAAAAGATCACCCACCGTTGAATTCATAGTATTTAAATCGGGCAGCAAAGCGTCCTGTATTTTTTTTGAGTAGTTAATGCTCTCAACAATTTTGTTGTTTTGGTATTCAATTATTTTTTTTTGTTTTCTTACAACTTTAAAGCGGCTGTATATCAGTAATAACACAAGGCTCACCACCACCAGGCCCAATACCACAAACCAAAATTGCATACGGGCTTTTTTCACTTCGGCACTGCGGACAATAAGTTCAGCTTCTCTTAATTTTTTTTCGTTCAGGTTTTTTAAACTGTCTGCGGCAATTTTTTTATCAAACTCATACATCAGTTGTGTATGCATTATTTTACCGGTGTTCACTTCGTTGTTTAAGCTGTCTCTGTATACAATATAAAACTTATAGTTTTCCAGCGATTTTTTGTGGTTTCCTTGTTTGAGGTATAGTTCCGATAAACCTTCAAAAATAATTTTACTGTTTTCGTTCATGCGCCCTTCTTTGGCTATCTGCAAAGCAGTGTAAAAATATTTTTCAGCTACAGCATATTGCCCGAGCCGGGTGTTCAATTCACCCAGGCTGATGTAGATGTCTGCTGTTCCTTTTTTATGTCCCGCATCCTGGTATATTTTTAAAGCGGCGTTCAGATTTTCACCGGCTTTTTTATAATCGCCCATATTAAAATACACTTTGCCAATGCTGTGAAACGACAAGGCCATTAATTGTTTGTAGCCAATTTTTTCTTTTAGCCTTAAGGAAGCGTAATATTTTTTTAAGGCTTCCTGGTAATTGCCCTGCTCCAGGTAAATATCCCCCAGGCTGTTGTAGGCATAAGTAACGCCGGCCGAATCGCCAAGCGCAAGCACGGTGTTTAAAAATTTAAGCTGGTAATCCAATGCGGCGGCATAATTCCCCTGCTTTAAATACACATCACCTATATTGTTACAGGCATTCGCCATGTTTTTTTTTAGTCCGATGGATTCATACATTTTTAATGCAAGGAAATAGTTTTTCATCGCCTCAGGGTAATCTCCCTGGTCGTAATAAAGTATACCCATATTGTTGTAGGAGCCGGCAATGCCAGGTTTATCAGCAATCTCTGTCCTTATCCTGAGCGAAGTGATGTGACTTTGAAGGGCCAGGGAATAATTCCCAAGCTTTTCGAAAATGCGTCCCCTGAAATTATAAATCCCCCCAATTCTTTTTTTATCATTTACCCTTTTCGCTAACACCAAGCTGGAATCAAAATAAGTTAAGGCGAGGTCAAATTTGCCATAGCGGTAATTCACCTGGCCCGTCAAGCCATAAGCCTTAATAAGGCCGGTGGTGAAATTTAATTTTTTAGCGAGGGCGAGGGCCTTAGCTGCGTATTTAAAACTCTGGTCCAGGTCCGTCTCTGTGTATTTGGAGCCCAGGGTATTTAGGGCATTTACAAGGTTGGTATCTTCGGGGTTGAGTTGTATTATTTTTTTTAACGAATCAATGCTTTTATTTTGGGCAATTAAGCTGTACGCCGTAATTGTTAAAATAAAATAACAGAAAAGATATATCCTAAGGTGGCTCATAGGACCAACCCTTTAATTGCTGGTTGGGTAAGTTGGTTGATTGAATTTAAGAAAAATCAGGAAGGAATGGTATTTTTTTTGTCAAAGAAGACTAAAAAACATACAAAGACAATTTTTCTCTCTCCTCTTCACTCTCACCCTCACTCTCACTCTCTCACTCTCTCACTCTCTTACCCTCTCACTAAATCTTACAGCTCAATGTTACATAAAACGATCTTCCATCCGAAGGCCATATTCCGGGGTCAGGGTAAAATGTGGGGCGCTTGGTAAAATAATGGGTATCGGCAATATTGTTAATCCCTGCTTTTAAGCGGTAGTAC
This sequence comes from Bacteroidota bacterium, assembly GCA_023251755.1. Classification (GTDB taxonomy): domain Bacteria; phylum Bacteroidota; class Bacteroidia; order B-17B0; family Aurantibacillaceae; genus JAHEYF01. The sequence continues at coordinate 14,362 of JAHEYF010000071.1, read as the reverse complement.
TTCAAAAATTTATAAGAAGCCCCGAAATCGAAAAGGCCGTAAGCTGTAACAGGGCCAATGGAGCCGTTTAGCGCAGGAGTTTTTGTATTCAGCGCATCCGAAAAAGTAGCGCTCACATAACTGTATTGCAGGTTGGCCGTAAATGTTTTATAAGCCAGGTTGATCCCGTTGCGGGATGTCCATTCGGGCACAGCCTCTAATTTATGCCTGATGATGCTGGTGTTTATATTGTTCACAGTTACTGTTCCTTTAATATAGCGTCCATTCATATAGGCGGTGGAGGTAAAAAAGGAGAGTTCGAAATGCTTTGGGTTTTTAATCACTGCCGCTTCTATATAGGCTTCCACACCGTCGGTTATACTATTGCCAATATTGGTTTTGTAATTGTAATAATTACCGGCCGCATCTTTTTGTACCATGCCTCCGATGCGCTTGTTGTATTCAATGTAAAAATAAGTGATGTCGTAGCTAATCAATGATTTTAGTTTGCCTCTGAACCCTGCTTCTATATTCACACCATAAGCATCTTTCAGGTGGGGGTCAATTTGTTCAATAGCCGAGGCGGGAATAACATCTTTAAAAATCATGGGACGGTAGGCCTGCGAAACGCCTGCATAAAAACGGTTGTTGTCGTTGAACTTGTATTGGGTGCTAAGGCCAAACAGCGGGAATTTATGCTGAATGGCTAAGGGTGTTTTTTCGGGGTTGTAATAAGAAATGCTTCCCGACAGATGGGTGATTCCGTTTTCATACCTGATGCCCGGCGAAACAGAAAATTTAGGAGAGAAACAAAACATATTTTCGGCAAATACAGCTATGTTGTTTGTTTTAAAATGTAAATCGCGGCCCCAGCCAGGGACAGACAATGTTAAATCATAAGCACTTCCGCTGGTCCCTTTGCCTTGTTGGCAGCGGTGCAGGTCGTTGTTCATGCTTTGAATACCTCCCACCAGCACGGCATTTATTTTTCCGATGTGGTAAATATGTTTCATACGCAGTTCATTGGTATAACTGTTAAAACGGTCAATGTCCACTTGCCGGGCCTTGTAATTGTTTGTGGCCGGATCAATAACATCCAACTTATCGGCAAAGCCAATAAACTGAACGCTGTTTCGGGTTCCCAAGACTGCCGATGAAGTAAAGCGGAGCTGTGTTTTTTCACTGATGTTCCAGTTTAAGCTTAGTGAGGGAACATAAATATCGGGGCTGAAATAATTCCGCGAACGGGTGGCCTGGCGGGGGTTCTGTGCAAACATCGCATCGGTTAAAGGCCCGGGAATATGGTACAGGTAGGTGGAATGCCCGCACTCGGCTTTGATGGAAAGTTTAGACGAGGCCTTGTACTGTATGGAAACAAAGTGCCCGTCTGCATTTGACTCCGAATTGTTTCTGTAGCCTTTTGCATCCCGTTTGCTGATATAGGCATTGTACATCCATTTGCCTTTTTTACCACCTAAGGAAACATAATTGCTGCTAAGCCCGAATGAACCAACAGTAGAAACGCTTTCAAAATTAATCACCTTCGATGTGTCTGCTGTTTTGGTAAAATAGTTGATAAGCCCGCCAAATTGCGCGCCGTATTGCAGGGAGCCTGTTCCGTGTATGAGTTCAACCTTTTCGATGGATTCCATAGGGGCACTGTAATGGCTGGCCGGATAGCCGTACATATCGGAGTTGGTATTGATTCCGTTTTGGCGGACGTTATACTCCCAGCTGCGGTGTGGGTCCAGGCCGCGGTTGGAGATGTTGACCTGGTTTCCGCTTCCGTCCATGTCGTACACAAAAATTTCCGGCACTTTTGCAAACAACTCACGGCCTGTTTTTAATGAAGCGTTGACATTGGCATTGCTGATGTTGATGACTTCGGTTTTTTTACCTGCAAAAATAGATGTGCCTTCAACATCTAATGAAACTTCCATTTGCAGTGCTGTTGACTGCAATAGTGGTTTTATCAATACAGATGTTTGCAAATTCAATGGGATTGCCCTTTGCATCTGTAACTGTTCCTGAAATACTTTTGTTTTGTGCGAAAGCAAGCAGGCTGTAGCAAAGACAGATAAAGGAAAGTACACTTTTTTTCACGGGGAGTAGTGTAGGCTAAAAGTTAAAAGTAATAAGTCAACAGTTAAAAGCCCTGCTTCGGCTTCGCTCAGCAAGCAAGAGCCAAGAGTACGATCACGGTTACGACTACATCCACTGCGGAACTCTGCGTTTTAATCAGCGCTTCTCTGCGAGAAATAAGTTAAAAGTCAAAAAGCGATTTCGTTTATGTAAATGCCTTTATGGTTTATTTTTTATTGCTGATGGCTTTCCCTTTAATAAAAAGCAATTTCCTCTTCCCGGCTGGGTTTTTTAACCGCTGCTGCTGCCTGTTTTCTTAAGCGGACAGTCCACAAGTCGGACACACTTTTTGGAAAGCCCTGTAAGCACAGTAATGCAAGGGGTGCTGCCCAATTGGCTGTATGTTCGATAAACTCAGGAATAGGCTCTCCGGCAATGTAACGGCTCAGTGCGGCCACAAAGGCCCAGGCCGTGGCCCATATCAGCAGGGCCCGGAAAGGGTACAACAATACGGTAAAGGCAACAACAATATCAAAGGCACCAATCCAGGGCAATAGCGCTGCTGCGGTTTCTGCTGAAAAACCAAAAGCGGTAATTAAAGGTATCCAGGCTGGTTTTACCCCTAATGCAAGGGTCCCATGCCCTAAAAAAGTTCCGAAAACCCCTATCCTTAAAATCCATTCATAAACAGGTAACTGTGTTTTTTCTGTTTTCATTGGAACCTCCTTTTTTAAATGCACTGATTTTTTTTAAAAGAAAGGGCAGAAACCACTCTGCCCTTTTACTCACCATTTAACTCAACCGAACCAAACCTTCAATATTGTAGAGGAATTTTTATGTTCCTGTGTTTTTTAAAGAAAGGGCAGAAACCACTCTGCCCTTTTACTCACCATACAAAACTACAACCTACCAAATCTTCTATATCTTATAACAACCTGTGTAAACTACCTGGTTATTTACCTTATTCAGAAGAACTATAAGACAAATGTAAACCAGTAGTCTGCCTTTATCAAACAAAATTTAGGCACACTATTGAATTCCTAAAGACAATTGTTTTGGGTAAACCGAATGCCGTGTAACAAATTTAACCTGAAGACCATCGGGCCTGATTTCCTTTGCTACAGTATAGTTCAGGCTTTCTTCAGAATTGTACGATTCTTAAAAGCACTGTTTTTTTTGTTCGCACAGGCAGGCTGCCCGGCCTATATTTGAAAGTATATAAAACAATAAAAACAATCCGCTATGAAAAAAACAATTACACGTAAAAAAAGATTCGTGATTATTTTCGCCAATTTTTTCTGTTTGCTTTACGCAGGTTCAAATTTTGCCCAGGACACCCTGCTTGCTTCCGGCTCAACCTGGAAATACTTAGACGATGGTTCCGATCAGAATACGGCCTGGTACGCAACAGGCTTTAATGATGCGGCCTGGGCAGAAGGGGCGTCAGAACTTGGTTACGGGGATGGGGACGAAGCAACAACAATAAGTTACGGCGGAAGTGCCACTGCTAAATTTATTTGCAGCTATTTCAGAAAAACAATCACGGTGGCCAATCCTTCTCTTTATGCTGATTACACCTTAAACATTGTTCGCGACGACGGAATAGTGGTGTATGTAAATGGTGTTGAAGCATACCGCGACAATATGCCCGCCGGAACAATTACGTATACTACAGGGGCTGCTACAGCTTTGTCGGCGCCTGCCGAAAATGCCTGGAACACCACGACCTTGCCCGGAACGACCTTCTCAGCCGGGACCAATGAAATTGCAGTAGAAATCCATCAATCGGGACCAACAAGTTCTGATCTTAGTTTTAATTTCGAGCTTTTAGGCAACCTGGCAGCGGGTATAAAAAAGTATTCGTCTGTTGAAAATTTTTCGATGAAGGTGTATCCCAATTCTTTTTCTGAGCGCTCAACCATTGAGTACACTACACCGGTTTCTGGAAAAGTACAGTTAGAGGTGTATGATATTACAGGGAAAAAAGTAATGTCGGTGGTGAATGCTATGGAGCTAGCAGGCCCGCATAAATTGGATATCGCAAGGACAAGCAATCTGAGTCCTGGTTTCTATTTCGTTAAATTAGGAATCAACGAACTTCAGCTCAGTCAAAAAATTTCTATACTTAATAATTAGTTTAGTTCTTTGTTAGCAGTTCTTAGTTCTCTGTTCTTAGTTCATAGTGAATTGCGGACAGCGAATAGTTTTGAATTTTATTCGTGCATTGGTGGCAATTGTTGTATTAATTTTGCCACGAATGCACGAATTGGGATGTGTGAAAAAGGCCCGTATTCCCCTGAAATTGCTCTGAAATAAGAATAGTATACCGCAGTATTATTTTCAAAGCCTTTAGTAATATTCCAAAAACAATTATTTCTTTGTTTTAATCAATGAGCAGCTCCTTTTACGGGAGCTGTTTTTTTTGGAACAATTCATAAGTGCCCTGTTGTCAAAATTCTGAACCGGGCCTTGTATAATAGAGTTCTAATGTGTATATTCAATTCATAAATTTCACCGAAATGGGCGACCAGATTGTTTTAATTAATTTATTGAGGCATTGCTTTTCCAAAGACAGGATCAGCATGAATTACCACGGTGATTTTGACGATACGTATACCGACAAGCTTATTTCTTTGGTGGAACAGGACGTGGAAAAGAAGGCCAAAAAAAGAATGGCTTTGCTGATTTCTGAAAGCTTTCAGAACATTGTGCGCCACGCAGACACCGAAGCGGGAGGAAACAAAAACAGTACATTTGGGATTCGTGGAATAGATGAGTTTTTACACATCTTCTCGTCGAATATAGTTGACAAGGGTACAAAAGAGTTTCTGGAAAAAAAACTGGAAGAAATTAACGGATTGGACAAGGACCAGATTAAAGCCTATTATACAGAAGCGCTTGAAAACAGTACCATGAGTGCTAAAGGCGGCGCCGGCCTGGGCCTGATTGAAATGGCCAGAAAGTCGGAACGGCCTATACAGAAAAATTTCAAGGAAGTTGAAGGGAACAATTATTCCTTTTATATGCAGATTGATTTGCTGCTGAACGAGAAGGAAGGCGCTGAACCGGCAAGCCCACAGCTGAAGTTAGAAGACAACACGGCCCTGAATGAACTGATTATTGAACACGACATCATTTTTTTATTCAAAGGCGATTTCAGTGTGGAGGTGATCAACCCTATGCTTACCATTATGAAACAAAACATTTCGGATGGTGGCAAAACAGCCGGTTATAGAATATTTCACACCGCAGTTGAACTGATGCAGAATGTTTCGAGGTATGGAAAAGACATGGGTGGAAAAAAAGAAGGCATCTTTTCATTGAATAAAACCCCAAAAGGCTATTACCTTTGTACCGGTAATTATATGGAGGGAAAGCCGGATCAGTTTATTGAACACGTTAAGCATATTAATTCGCTGGATCAAAAAGAATTGGACGACCTGTACAAAAAAGTATTGAAAGAAAGTGTGAAAAACGAAGGAAACAATGCAGGTGTAGGCCTGATTGACCTGAGAAGAAAAAACCCCAATTTACTGGAAGTAAAAAGTACTTCAGATAAAAACGGGGACTATGTTGTTGTAGGAATTGAAATTCATATTTAAGTATGTTAAGCGAAACTATACCCGAAACACAGCTCGGCCCAAAGGTGGTAATGGACCCCGAAGGGAGTCTTTCTTTTCATGGAAAATCAATGATGGAAGATGCGTCCTTGTATTACCAGCCCTGCCACAAATGGATAGCTGATTACATTGTTGGTGTTGGTAAACCCCTTACAGTTACTATGGAGTTAAATTATTTTAATTCTTCTTCGGCCAAACAATTGCTGAAATTATTAATGAGTATCGATGAATCTGAAATTGAAAGCAAAGTCATCTGGATATACCCCGCAGACAACGATGTACTTTTAGAAAGAGGCCAGGAGTTTGAAGTGATGCTAAATATGCCTTTTGAATACCAGGGCAAATCCTGAGCTTGCTATACTTAAAAGGGCCTCCGTTTGGAAGCCCTTTTGAACTGAGTAAATATTGATGTTAAAAGTCTACTGTACAATTAATTTTCCACGGCTGATCATGGCGTCCTTCGTAGTTAAAGTATAAAAATAAACGCCTTTTGCTTCACGGCTCAAATCAAGTTGAACTTTTTCGGAATTTATTTCTTCTGCATACACTTTTTGCCCCAGTTCATTCATCACTTCAAGCCTTGCAATTTTTGAGGCTGAGCTAAGTGTAAACAAACCATTGCCCGGATTGGGATAAGCAATGACCAGGTTTTGAATTGCAGCAGCGTCTTCTATTCCTGTTGCCGGCGATAATTTTACGATCCAGAAATCATTGCTTCCATGATCGCCGCTTATATCACCGCTGTTGGATGCACCACCACCCACAACAATAAAGCCCATGTCGGCTGTTTGCAGGGATAAACCCGCAACATCATCGCCGGTTCCGCCCAATGATTTTTGCCATTTAAGTGTTCCGACCGAATCGATCTGTGCCAGCCAATAATCACCTGCGGCAGTAGTTCCGTGATGACCTGTTATATTTCCATCTGTTGAATAAGAAGTGGAAGAGATCAGGAACCCTCCATCGGCGGTAGCCGAAATGGAACCCGGTTCTGCATTGTCTTCAGCACTTCCGCCCAGGGATTTTTGCCATTGCAGCACGCCGGTTGAAGATATTTTTAATACCCATACATCGTTTGAAGCACCTGCCGTTCCATGGTGGCCTGTTACCTGGCCGTTGTTCGACATGGAATTTCCAATCATGATATACCCACCGTCTTTAGTCTGCAAAAGAGAAGTCGGAGGGTCTTCGTCCTGCGATCCTCCATAGGATTTTGCCCATTGTTTGGTTCCCACTGAATCTAATTTTATCACCAACCAATCGCTGGCGCCGTGGTAGCCCGAACCGGCTGCATCCCCATCGGTAGAAAGGCTGTTGCCGGCAATTAAAAAACCATGATCGGCTGTTTCAATAACCGAGCCTGGTGCATCGGCACCATCGTCGGCAGCGCCACCCAGGCATTTGTTCCACATCAGCGTACCTGCGCTATCCACTTTTGCCATCCACATATCGTCAACACCCGCAGCGCCATGGTGGCCGGTTATTTGTCCGCCACTTGATGCAGACCCGCCGTCCACAACACATCCGCCATCGTGGGTGGCCGCAATTCCAAAGCCCTGTTCCCGCGATGTTCCGCCAAAGGCTTTTGCCCATTTGATCGTTCCGTTAGCGCTCAGCCGCACTACAACAGCATCTCCGCCTCCGTGATTGCCGCTGATATCGCCGTTGTTCGACAAGGAGTAGCCGGCTACATAATAACCCCCGTCTTTTGCCTGTGCTACATCATAACCCTCATCAAGTGCGGTTCCGCCAATTGCTTTTTGCCATTGTATGGTTCCGTTGGCATCTATTTTAAGTACCCAGATGTCTGAACCTCCATGATTGCCCGTTACATCCCCACCGGTAGAGGAAGTGCTGCCCGCTACAATATACCCGCCATCACTTGTTGGTTTAATGGAAGTAGCTACATCGCTGCCGGTTCCCCCGTAACATTTTTGCCACTGAATAGCAGGGGCTTGTGCAGTTGCCCCCAGGCCAACAATACCAAACAGGGAGGCAAAAAATAATTTTTTTTTCATTCTGTTTTTTCGTCAGTGATTATCGTGCTGACTCCGCACGTTTAGGTTTTTACAGCAAGACTTTTAATGCTCACATAAAAGTTTTAGAAGATTCAAACTATTTCTTTTTGCGCAAGGTCGATTGTTTGAGCCTTATGTTGCAAACTAAAAAAAACAAACATTTGGATTTCAATCTGAGACGATCTGCGTACCTTAAATGCAATTGCAGACTATGTTTGTCCGATTGATAAAAAAAACTGCAATTGAACGAATTAAAATGGATCCTTTCTCTTTTGGACAGTCAGTAAAGGGGCTTGCCTTCAGGGCACAGCATTTTATTTTTACCCCCGGCATATAAAATTGTGTAGTGTTGAGAAAGTACATTAAATAAATTGCAGCTGAAATTGTAAATGTGCAGCAAGCTCTTTTTCAGGACTGAAGCCAGGACGGGTGTTTTTACAGGATTCGGTTAGCGGCCAGGAGTCTGCGCAATCCGGACTAAAATCCCCGACGGGCAATTTACCGGGCAGCCCTGTGCCAATCAGCTTTGCAGGCATTACAGCCGTGTTGAGTAAAAGGCATGCAATCATTGTTTAAAATTAAGCGGTCCAAAAAAACAGCCGGCTGTATTGTTCAACAGGCCCTGTTTGATGAATACAATATGAGTCAGAAGGGGAGCGGTTTGCAAATAAAAAAACAGGACTTACTTGGGTTTCAACCAAGGTTCCTTCATTTTTGGAATCCCAGAGTGTCGCAATAAATAAACAGAAATAGGTTTTAGTCTTTGAGGATTTTTGCTTTTAGAACGTCTGTTGTAGTTGCAAGGGTGATGAAATAAATTCCTTTGTTGAAAGCAGACAAATCAATATTCAGATTGTTGATGCCCTCTTCATCGGTAACATGATTTTCCGATTTCACTATACGGCCCAGGGCATCAAAGATAGTTACAGTACATTTATTATCAAGTGCAGATAAAAAAGACAAAGCAACAGAATGCCCGGTGGGATTGGGGAAAACAGTGAGTTCGCCTGCCCCCGAAAAATTAACAACAATTATATCCGAATAAGAAAATTGTCCGTCGTAGTCGGTTTGTTTTAAACGGTAATACGAAATTCCTTTCAAAGGCCTGATATCAGTGTTCATATAATTGATAAGGCTATTGCTATTGCCTGCGCCTTTCACCACTGCTATAGAAGTAAACTCAATTCCATCAGCCGAACGTTCGATGGTAAAATAATTGTTGTTGGTTTCTGTAATAGTCGTCCAGTTGAGTTCAACCAGTTGAGCCACCGGTGTAGCGGTAAAACTCAGCAGTTCAATGGGCAGGGCAGTTGTGCCTTCGTAAGCCCCCATATAGGGTGTGGTGGCGTGGCGGGTGGTGGCGTCAATATCTGTGGCAACTGTTGCGTCCATATCGGTGCCGGTGTTTTTTACATCGCTGGAACTGGCTGCGGCAACCACCCCGCTGGCTGCAATGGTGATGGTTGAATTTTTATCGTTTGTACCCGAAACACCCTGCCAGCTGGCAAAGGAAGTTTCTGTTGTACCGCCCCAGTAACCAATGGTACCTGCTTCCACATAATTATAATCTTCGGCCCAGGTGGGTGTTGTGTTGCTTCTCTTAATGCCGTAGTGTATACCCGATCCACCGGTGCGCAGGTTTTGAAAAATATTGTTTTTAATGTTAAAGGTGCCGGTGGTGGCTAAGGTAGAAAAGGCAGCGCTGGGCCCTGTTCCCGAAGCAACAGTGCCGTATAGTTTTATGGTGTTGTGGTATATGTTATAAGTGGCCCCCGATGCATCGTTGTATATTCCATAAAGTGTAAGAGCATTGGTGATGCCGCCATTGTTTAAAATAATCACATTGTTGTATATGTTGTTGGTCCCGCTGCTGGGGTTCAGCCTCATGCCTGCAATGTAAGGGGTTGTAGCCAGGGTGCTGGCATGACTATGTCCCGATATCCTGTTTTTTTCGAAAGTTACCGTGGCCCCGTTGGAAGAACTGTTGTAAAAGGCTTCGATATGCGCCGCCTGCGAAGCGGAGGTGGAAGTCAGTGAAAAATCAGTAACCGTGTTGTGGCTGAAAGTGTGTGTGCCGGAGGTGACCCCAAAAAAGAAAAAACCCACTATAGCCGAAACACTTGATGTTTCAGTTGAAAGAGACGTGATGTTGTCGAGTGAATTGTCGCTAAAGGTGTTGGTGGCTGTACAGCCGCCATCAATCCAGATGGTGTAAAAATCGTGGACATTGGCAGATGAAAGGTAAAAATTCTGTAAAATATTCGAACTGAATGTGATGTTTCCCCCATCGTTTAAAAAAATACCATAGTTGTACCCGCTTCCTCCATAACCGGCCATGGTAATATCGTTGCTGGTGCCAAACTCCCCAATGGTGTTCGATGTAAGGCCTATTGTTGCGGCTCCTGTGCCGGCATCAATGTACATGATGTAACCTACTGAGCTGGCACCTGAATAGGTAATGGCTTTTATAGTATTTGATGTGATGGAAACATTTTCTGCTGCATCGTAATAAATAATATAATGGGTGCCGCTGCTGCTGGAAGAAGAAATTTTTGAAAAGGTATTGGAACTGCAGGTGAGCTGGTTGTTGGCGTATACCCCGTAAAAATTACCGGTACCCGATTTTGTAACATTTTGCAAGGTGTTGTTGTTAACGGTGGTGGTTCCCAGACAGGTGCTGATAACACATACCAGGTAAGTATGAGCGCTTGCAGGGCTGAGCGAAATGTTGCCGGCGGCGGTGTTCCCCAGGGTATTGTTGCTGAAAGTCAGCGTGCCTTTATCGAGGTAGACTCCGTATATTGTTTTAGTGGAAGCATTGCTGCCGTTAAAAGTAATACCGCCTATATCGTTGTATTCAATCGTAGAAGTGCCGGTTGACTTTATAACACCCACAATGCATTGTATAGCCGCGGCACTTGCAGCAGCGTTGTCGGTGCAGGTGATGTTCCCTGTTCCCGATGTAGAACCAATGGTGTTGTGTGAACCCGATGAACCAATAATAAAATCGGCAGCACCGGCGGCAATAAAAAAAGGCGTCCACTGGGTACCCGCAAGGGTAGTGGTGAAAGCAATGTTTTGGATGTAGTTCCCACTGATGGTAATGGTACCGGCATCACAATCGGCTACAAAAATGGGGTATAAGTTTACCGATGTTCCGCTGAGGCTATACGCCGAACCAGCGCAGGATGCAGCCTGTCCGCCAAAATAATTACCGGTAATGGTATAACCCTTTCCATCTGCTATATGCAGCATATACACCGAATGTGTCCACCCGGTCTGGCTGTAATCAGAATAAAAACTATTGCCGGTAATCGCCCAGTCGTCGTTGTTGGCACCGTTGGCCCATATACCGTAATAGGTAAAGTTAACAATGTTGCAATTGGTAACACTAATGTTGTTGTTGGTGGTGGCATCGTAACTGTTGATGCAGACCCCGGGGTAATTGGCCCCTGCCTGTTGCACCGTGCAATGGTCGATGGTATTGGAGCTGTTGGTCCCCGACGCAAATACAATCACGCCCGATGTAGTGGCGCTTGCCGCAGCGTCGGAGTTGGAACCCTTTACCGTGCAATACGTAATGGTATTACCGGTTGAGCCCCCCGAATATTGAACCGCGTATTTGGATGCAGCTGTTTGTGTATTGCTGATGGTGATTAAACTCGTGCTTCCGGTTGAACCAATCCTTCCGTCAATGGTAATGTTATCGCCACCCGTAAAGCTGATGATGGATGTTTCTGTTCCAACAACCAGGCCCAGGGTAAAAGCACTTACACCGGTATTGGGCCTGATGATGATAGAGCCTGCAACATTGGCGGCAAAGGTAATGGGTTTTGCTTCGGTGTTGGTATATGTTGTTTGTATTAAAATAATGTAATTGGTACCGGCACCTGTACAAGCCGCATAAGCACTGGCAATGGTGGAGTATTCACCTCCGCCGGTGCCCACATACAAGGTGGTTTGGGACTGTAGCCAGGTAAAGCTAAACAGGTAAATTAAAAAAAAAATGAATTTAGAATTTGTCAAAAATAAAGAAGGTACTGAACAGTTAAATTGTCTAAGAGTAAAAGTTTTCATAAGCCATCGCTATATTGAACCACTTATTGCTGAAAAATAATGTCACAATCTTATTTCTATAAAATCAGTGTCTTTCAACAAGGCTTGCACCCAATTTTTAATAGAATCAAAATTGAATTTTTTTGGAAGCCCCGGCAAAATAAAAATTAGTCTTTGGTTGGAATTGAAACCCTTTGTTTTTAATATATCAGGATGCTTACCAAACCTGGCCTTAAAACAACACTTCATCGAAAAAAGGGTATTGAAGATTATTTTATGTAAAAGCCTTTTCGTAATTTAAATCTTCATTTGTGAAAAGCTTCGTTTTTATATTTCTCTTTGGTCTTCAGTTGCAACTTTTAGCGTTCAACAAGCCTGTTGATTCCCTTATTGCTCATATTAAAACAGCAAAAGCCGATACGGCAAAAGTTCTCAGTTTATTAGAGCTGAGTAAAAAGTATTACCAAACCGGCTCACTGGAAGAAACCCAGCAATACGCCGGCCAGGCACTTGTACTCTCACAACAACTTCGCTTTAAAAAAGGAATGGCCAAATCACACACCTTGCTGGGTATTGTGGCCCGTTACCAGGGGCATTACGTAGAGGCGCTGGAACATCACTATACTTCTTTAAAAATTAAACAGGAAGTAAAAGACAAAGAAGGGGTGTCGGCTTCTTACAATAATATCGGGGCTATATACTGGAGCCAGGGCAATTACCCCGAAGCCCTGACTTGTTTTTTTGCTTCTTTAAAAATTAACAGGGAATTGAACGACAAGCCGGGCATAGCTACCTCCTGCAACAATATTGGTTTGATATACAGCAACCAGGGAAATTATGCTGAGGCTTTAAAAAATCATTTCGCTTCTTTAAAAATCCGGCAGGAATTAAATGACAAACGGGGTATATCTGCTTCTTATAATAATATAGGCTTAATTTACATCAACCAGAAAAAATACGAAGAAGCTCTAAAAAATCATTTTGAATCTTTAAAGATAAAAATAGAAATAGGGGATTCGGCAGAAATGACCCAGTCGTACAACAACATTGGTTTAACCTACGACTATATGCGGAAGTTTAAAGAGGCCGAACAAAATTATTTAGCGGCTTTAAAACTCTCCGAAATAATTGGGGACCAGCAGGCTTTTGCTTATTCCTGCAGCAACTTAGGAATGCTGTGCAGCCGCATGAATAAGCCCGCACAGGCCCGCGACTATTTAAACAAAGCCCTGAGCATTGCCTGGCAGATAGGAAGCATGGAAGACATTAAATTCAGTTACAAGGGGCTTGCTGAGTTAGATAGCGCCTGCGGAAATTATAAGCAATCATTGGACTATTACAAAAAATTTATTGTGTACCGCGATAGTTTAATCAATGAAGAAAATACCAAAAGCATTGTCCGGACAGAAATGAATTTTGAATTCGAAAAAAAAATTACGGCGGATAGTATTAAAAATGAAGAGGCGCAAAAAATAAAAGACGCCGAGATCGAAGTTCAGCAGGCCCAGCTGAAACAGGAAAAAACATTGCGCTATTCTTTGTTTACAGGCCTTTCCCTGATTGTGGTGTTCACTTTGTTTTTATTCAACCGTTTTAAAATTACCCAAAAACAAAAACGGATTATTGAACTGCAAAACAGAACAGTGGACCACCAAAGGCACATGGCGGAAGAACAACGTGTGCTGGTGGAAGAAAAAAACAAGGAAATTACAGACAGTATATTGTACGCTGAAAAAATACAAAGGGCCATTATGCCCTCTGCCAGCGGTTTCAGTAAAATTATTCCCAACTCTTTTATTTTGTTTAAACCAAAAGACATCGTGAGCGGTGATTTTTACTGGATACAGGAAACAAGCGAATATATATTTTATGCAACCGTCGATTGTACCGGGCACGGTGTACCGGGCGGATTTATGAGTATGCTGGGAACTGCCCTGCTGAATGAAATTATAAATGAAAAAAAGATTTATGAGCCGGCAGACATCCTGGATCTGTTGCGTATTAAAATCATTCTGGCTCTGAAACAAAAAGGAGAAAGCAACGAAAACAAAGACGGTATGGACATGGTGCTGTGCCGGCTGACGAAGGATTTTAAGGAACTGACTTATGCCGCAGCCAACAACCCTTTGTGGATCATAAAACAGGATGGTACTACTTTGAAATTACAGGAGCTCAAAGCAGACAAACAACCGGTGGGTATTAACGCCGGCAATATGCTGCAATTTAACCAACACAGCTTTGCACTCGAAAAAGGCGATACCATTTATACTTTTACCGATGGGTATGCCGATCAGTTTGGCGGAGATAAAGGAAAAAAATTCAAACAAAAGCAATTGCAGGGAACTGTTTTATCGATAGCGCACCTGCCCATTGAAGGGCAGTACAGCCTGTTAGACAAAAAATTTGAAAACTGGAAGAAAAACTTAGAGCAGGTAGACGATGTGTTGGTGATCGGGATTAAAGTATAAGTAGTGAGATATGAGATGTCATTAGTGTTGCGTTAACCAAAAATATAGTTCTTTGAAATACTTGTCAAATGAGGGTTAGAAGGCTTTTTTGAGTTCAAACGATTTGAATTGATTTTGGGTAAGTTTATGGATTTTCACC
>JAHEYF010000177.1 GCA_023251755.1 Bacteroidota bacterium | reverse complement strand
ACAAATTGTCCGGCCTGCATTAGTGAGGCGAAAGTACCTGTATCCAACCAGGCGGTTCCGCGGTCGAGCAGACTTACTTTTAATTTCCCCTGTTTCAGGTATTCTTTATTCACATCAGTAATTTCATACTCACCACGTGGACTGGGAGCTATGTTTTTAGCAATAGACACCACACTGTTATCGTAAAAATACAAACCCGGTACTGCATAATTCGATTTGGGTTGTTTTGGTTTTTCTTCGATCGACAACACTTTGTTGTTGCTATCGAAATCAACCACACCGTAGCGCTCAGGGTCGCTCACGTGGTAAGCAAATACAACGCCTCCATCCGGGTCACTGATGGCTTTAAGTGTACGGCCCAATCCCACGCCGTAAAAAATATTATCCCCTAATATTAAGGCTACTTTATCGTTCCCAATGAATTTTTCGCCAATCACAAAAGCCTGGGCCAGTCCGTTGGGAACTTCCTGCACGGCGTAACTGAATTTACAACCAAGCGCTGAACCATCGCCCAGCAGATGCTCAAAGTGAGGTAAATCGTGCGGGGTAGAAATGATCAACACTTCATTTATCCCGGCCATCATCAATACCGATAGTGGATAATAAATCATCGGCTTGTCGTACACCGGCATCATCTGTTTGCTCATGGCAAGGGTAAGCGGGTGTAAGCGTGTTCCGGAGCCTCCTGCTAAAATAATTCCTTTCATATTCTATTTATTTTTATGTTTTTTAACTTGTAACTGTTCTTCGTCTTCATAAACATCAATCATCGGTGCAGCCATTAATTCTTTCTTCGCTAACTTTTTTTCGAGCGATAATAAAAATGCCGGCAATAAAATAAGATTGGCGCAATAAGCAATTAACAAGGTAAATGAAAGTAAAATACCTAAGGCCTGTGTACCTCCAAAACCCGAAAGCGAAAACATGCCGAAACCAAAAAACAAGACCAATGCAGTGTATATCATACTCACGCCTGTTTCGCTAATGGTAAGCGAAACGGCCGCTCTCATACTTAGTTTGTTTTTAATTACCTCGTGCCGGTATTTGGTTAAAAAATACAAGGTACCGTCGGAGGAAATACCAAAGGCAATGCTGAATACAAGTATGGTGCTTGTTTTGAGTGGTATTCCCATAAAGCCCATTAAACCCGCTGTAATAAGCAAGGCCACAAGGCTGGGAACAGTCGAAATTAAAATCATCCGCCACGAAGTAAAGAGGGTAAGCATTAATAAGGCAATTAAAATAATGGCCAGTACAACACTTTCAATCAGGTTGTTGATTAAAAAATCATTTCCTTTTAAAAACATAATGCTGTTACCTGTAACCCTGAAATCGTATCGTGTTGAATCGGTTGCCCAGGCTTTGTTTTCATTGTCGAAATTAAAAATGCTGTCGATGCGTGGTTTTATTTCTGTCTGCAATTCTTTTATTCTTACCGAACCCACATCCTTCATTTGAACACTAATGCGGGTATAGCGTTTGGTGCTGTCAATAAAAGCGGTGAGCTGCGATTGTTTTGTTTTATCGAAGGACACCATGTCGGCTACTTTTTTTAATTCAGTTACCGAAGGGAGTTTGTAATATTTTGGTTCGCCATATTTATACGCCTGGTAAAAAAACTTAACTCCTTCCACTACCGATACCGGCCTTGAAAATTCAGAGTAATTGCCCAGCATATTTTGCAGACGGTTTATTTTATACAGGGTCCGTGCGTTATTGGCAAATACACCGTTTTCTTTTTTGGTGTCTACTGTAATTTCAAAAGGCAATACACCACCGTAATTTTGTTCGAAATAATGAAGGTCGGTGAGTACCGGGTCCTTTTTAGGAAGATCGTCCACAACAAAACCGAGGGATTTAATTTGGCTGACCCCGAAAAGAGAAATTACAGCCACAACAAGTACCGTTGCATAAATTAATTTCCTGTGCTTTTGTGTCCATACATCCACCCTGGCCAATGCTTTTCTTAAGCCCTTTCCATCCAAATGTTTTAAATGTTTGGTTGAAGGATTGGGTAAAAAGCTAAAGAAAATGGGGATCAGCAACAGGGATATAATATAGGTAGCAATCACATTAAGGGAAGCAACCAAACCAAATTCGAAAAACAGTTTATTTTCGATGGCACAAAAAACAGCAAAACCAATAGCTGTAGTAATATTTGCAAAGAACAGAGAAACACTGATGCGCTCAACAGCTGTGTGCAGGGCTTTCATTTTGTTACCGTGCCGTGCAAATTCGGTTTGGTACTTATTGAGCAGTAATATACAATTGGGTACACCAATAACAATAATAAGGGGGGGAATAAGCCCCATCAGCACCGACAACTTATATCCAAACAGTACAATAAAACCCACAGACCATATTACCCCAACTATCACTACAATAAGTGAGAAGATGACCGGGTAAATGGTGCGAAAAAAAATGAAGAGCAGTATACCGGTAACAATGATCGCAACAATTAAAAAGAAAGTTGTTTCGTGTTGTATTTTACGCGCAACATTGGTGCGCACATAAGGTAAGCCGGAATAGTGGATCTGTATACCGGTACGTTTTGCAAAGGCATTTCCTTTTTCGGTAATGGAATCGGTTATAGCAAGGCGTTTTTTCGTATTTAATTCCTTGTTGCGGAAGGTTACCGCCATAAGGCTTGTGTTTGCTTTGGAGTTGAGTACAATGCCTTCGTAAAATTTCAGGGTAGCAATTTTCAGGAACAAAGAATCGAGGGCCTGCTGGCTTTTGGGTTTGGATTGAAGCAGTTTTTGAAATTCGAAACGGCCCAGGCTGTCGTTTACAATTAAATCGTTCAAACGGGCAATGGATACCACTTCCTGTATTCCCTGTACTTTTTTAATGTCTTCTCCTAAATCATACCAGGCATTAAAATTGTCTAATGTTTCAATGCCTTTTTTATCAATACCGATGACCAGGATATTTCCATCTAATCCGAATTTACTTTTAAAAAATTCGTAATCAACACTGGCACTATCGTCGTCGGGAAGTAATTTGGCAAAGTTGTAAGTGATTTCTACTTCGCGGGCGCGGTAACCCATATAAGCAGTAATGCCTACAAGTATAACGAGTATGGGTACACGGAATTTTAATGTAAAACCTGCGATAAAACGCCACATTGTGCTAAGTAAAAAGTCAAAAGTTAAAAGCCAAAAGAACGCATTCGGGTACGATAAAATTTTCGCATAAACCCAATGAATTCAAAACGTGAAAATACGAGAAATAAAACAGACGGCAAAGCTCTGTCTCAAAGGGTTCTTTGATAATTTTTGCAGATTAAAATTACATTAAAACATGCCGGGCAACATACTGCCGGCCACAGTTTTCATTTCATTCTCATTCATTTCATCGGCTTTGGCAATGGCGCGGTTTAAAGCCACTGTTAACTGTTCTTCCAGTTCATCCTTATCGCCGTGCTGCAGAGCCGGCGAGATTTGTACCGACTGGATTTTACGGTTGCCGTTGATAAGCACTTTAATATCGCCACCGGCAGCTTCTACGGTAGCCGTCATGAATTCCAGTTTATTTTTTATTTCCTCAGTTTTTTGCTTCATTTCCTGAAGCTTACCCATCATATCGCCAATTTTTCCAAACATAGTTTTTTATTTTAGTAGCAGGTAGTAAGTAATAAGTAACAAGTCCTAAACAATGAGATTTAATACACAATAGTAAAATTAACTTTTTTTAGATTCTCCTTGCCTACTCTAATTATTTTTATTATTCTGATAGAAGTACATCTAAAATCCCGTAATCGTTACTTGCTACCATTTACCTGCTACCTAAGACCATCAACTACGCTTTCGATAATTCCTTCGCTCTTTTTTCGGCGTTCAGCAAACCCTGAATAATGTGTTGGTCGACCCCGTTTTCGTTAAATGTTTTCAAGGCTGCTTCGGTTGTTCCGCCTTTGGAGGCAACAGTACTAATCAGGCTATCCAATGATTTGTTGGCATTGTTAATTAAATGAAAAGCCCCCAGCATGGTTTGTTTTACAAGCATAGCCGATACAGCCTCTTCCATTCCCATTTGTTTGCCCGCCTCTACCAGCGTTTTTACAAAATAAAAGAAATAGGCGGGCCCGCTTCCGCTCAGCGCCGTCACAGCATCCAGCATATCTTCCTGCTCCATGTACACATACCTTCCGGTGGTAGCCAACAGGTTTTCCACTTTGCGCATCTGTTCCATTTCAATACTTTCCGAAGCCGAATAAGCGGTAATACCCATGCCTATTTCAACAGGTGAATTGGGCATGGCCCGTATTATTTTCGAATGATTGAGTTGTTCTTTTAAGTAGCTGATTTTTACACCGGCCATAATGGACAACAATACCACCTGTGGCACGAGTACAAGCTTTAGCTCGGGGGCCAGTTCTTTAAAGTCCTGTGGCTTTACAGCGAGTATAATTACATCGCTTTGCGAAATAAGGGGGTCGTTGGGCACCACAACTTTTCCGATGTTGAGTTTAGTAAGTTCTTCTTTTCTTGTTTCGTTTTTTTCAACCAATAATAAATCGCCAGATTTTACAATTTCGTATTTTAAAAATGCCCGGGCATACACAAGTCCCATGTTACCACAGCCTACAATAGTAATTTTCATTGTTAATGAATTTTATAAATGAATGTTTTGAATGCTTAAAAAATTAGCCTGAACAGGCGGAAATGAATTTACCCCACAAGGGGAAGCGGGGAATAAAAGAAAAAAGGAAATGTTGTTGTTTTCATTTGCAGGACAAAGATAAATAAAAAATAGTGTAAGTTCATAGTTCCTGGTTCATAGTTCTTAGTTCTCTACAAATTACGAATCAGTACGAATATACTAATCCGGGTGTGGTGTTAGTTGTGTATAGATGATCTGTTTTATGTTATCCGTACCCTTCACAATAGCCACATTGGTATATTCGTACAAATTCGTATTCGTAGATTCGTCAATCGTACTTCGCAACTCATAATTTCCCTGCCATTTATTAAATAAATCCTGCCACTTAAGCCTTCTTTTCCGTCACTTACAAGGTAATTGCCGCCAGGGGCCGTTTTGTGCACACCAAAGCTTTGTTTTAAGCGTTTAATATATAATAATCAATCCCCCACTAATATTAACCTTAAAACAGATAGACCATGGAAGCAAGAATGTTTAATTCGGAAAGGTTTGGGAGAAATGTAATCGTGTTTATTATTGCATTTGTATTCACCAACCGTATGCGGGCTGAAGGCAGCACGTTGCAACAGCAATTATCGGGGACAAACCACGCAGGTGTTGACCCGATATACAATTATGTACTTTGGGCCGGGGTGTTTTTAACCACTTTGTTTATTTTTTCGTATTTCAAACGAAAGGAAGAAAAAGCCCAGACTAAAAAACGCAACAAAGGGTGTAAACAAGCCCACTTTGGGAGGTATGCACAGCACAGGGCAAAAGAGAGTTCAATTGTTTAATAGTTTATTCGTTTATAAGTTCTATTGTTCTATTGTTCATTTGTTAGACCGAGAAGAGAACGAATAAACAAATGAACGAGTAAACTAAAAACAGAAAAGCCTCCGGAATTCCGGAGGCTTTTCTGTTTAGAATTTCGGCTTTATTATTCGGCCAATACAATGATGTTGTTTTTCAACACTTCAATTACACCGCCTTTAATTTCAAATTTCTGCACCTGCGAATTGTCATCTGTAATTTTTACAGTTCCTTTTTTAAGTGAAGCGATCATCGGGGCGTGGTTGTTTAAAATCCCTAAGGAACCTTCTGATCCAGGCACAACAAGCGATTTCGCTGTTCCTTCAAATAACTTTTTATCAGGTGTAATTATTTCGAGTTTCATCTCTTTAATTTGAAAATTTGATGATTTGGTGATTTGAAAATTAACCGCTTCATTTTCAAATTGGTTAATTTTCAAATCCTCAAATTATTTTGATTCAGCCATAATTTTCTTCCCTTTTTCAATGGCTTCTTCAATTGAACCCACCAGGTTAAAGGCTGCTTCAGGATACTGGTCTACTTTTCCGTCCAATATCATGTTGAATCCTTTAATGGTATCGTCAATCGAAACGAATACCCCTTTTAATCCGGTAAACTGTTCGGCTACGTGGAAAGGTTGCGATAAGAAACGTTGAACACGGCGTGCGCGGTGTACAACCAATTTATCATCTTCAGACAACTCGTCCATACCAAGGATGGCGATAATATCCTGTAATTCTTTGTAACGTTGTAAGATTTGTTTTACACGCTGAGCGCAATTGTAATGTACATCGCCCAATACAGCAGGAGAAAGGATACGTGAAGTAGAATCCAAAGGATCAACCGCAGGGTAAATACCCAACTCAGCAATTTTACGGCTCAATACTGTAGTCGCATCTAAGTGGGCAAATGTTGTTGCAGGTGCAGGATCGGTTAAGTCATCAGCCGGTACATATACCGCCTGAACAGAAGT
>JAHEYF010000070.1 GCA_023251755.1 Bacteroidota bacterium | reverse complement strand
TTTAAACCGCCAGTACAATCCCACCGCCGCCACAACTAAGCTTAGTGTTAAAGCATACCAAACACCCTGCACTTTTAACTGAAGCACTTCGCCAAAATAATAGGCAAGGGGCAAGCAATGACCCAGTAGGCAATTAATGTAATAAAGGTTGGAATTTTTACATCCTCCATTCCCCTCAGCATTCCCTGGGCCACCACCTGTGTACCGTCAAACAATTGAAATACAGCTGCAATAATCAGCAGGTCGGAGGCGAGTGAAAGTATTTCCTGGTCCGTACTAAAGGCCAGCGGTAAAAGCTTGTGAAGTGCAAAAAAACCAAGGGCGCAACAAGTCATCATGGCTATTACAATAATAAAGGCCGACTTACCGGCCAGTCTTAAATTAGCGCTGTCCTTTTGCGCGCTGAAATTAGAAATCCGGATACAGGCCGCGCCGCTTAAACCACTGCTGAGCATGTAGGTAAAAGAGGCCAGGCTGATGGCAATTCCATGAGCATCCATTTGTTCCTTACCGTACCAGCCAATAATTAAACTCGAAAGGGCAAAGGCCGCCACCTCAAAGGTAAATTGCAAAGCTGAACCAATTCCAATGGATAACAATTGTTTGATGTGCAGTATACTATATTTCGCTTTTTTGAAATAAGGAACAACGACTTTGAAGTCTTTGTGTTTAAACAACAACCAGACAAAAGCAAGCCCCATAAATGTACGGGCAATAAAGGTGGCCCAGCACGAACCCATATAGCCCATTTGGGGCAGGCCCATGTGCCCGTTAATTAAAATATAATTCAGTGCAATGTTGAGCAGGTTGCCCACAATGCTGATGACCATGGCAGCTTTGGTGTTGCTTAAACCCTCGGTGTATTGTTTGCCAACAAAATAGAGGCTTACAGGAACAATGGAAAAAATAAGCACATCAAAAAAGGGGATGGCCATCTCCACCACATCAGCCGACTGCCCCATGTGCCCCAGCAGGGGCGACATAAAATACAGCAGTGCAAAAAGCAGCAAACTGAAAACAACATTCATGTAAAAGGAATTTTTTAAGAGGAAACCTTTTTCTTCGTTGTTGTTGTTGATATGCGCAGCAGAGGTAAGCGGTGTGGTGGCGTAAGAAAGGCCAATGCCGAAAACAAGGAGTAAAACAAACAACGAATTCGCCAGCACCCCGGCTGCCTGCTCGGTTTTACCAATGTGGCCTAAAAATATATTGTCCACAATACCGGTCACTACATGCCCAACCTGACTGATGATTAAAGGAATGGACAGTTTTGTGGTTTCTTTTAGATGTTGTCTGAGTAGCATAATCAAAGCCTGAAAAGGGGGGGCAAAGATAAGGATAAATCGTTGTTTATTCGTTCACTGGTTCTTTCGTTTATACGTTGTGGAACCTATAAACAAAAAAACTATTAAACAGGTGAACGAATAAACAGGTGAACGAATAAACTAATCAACCCTCATTACCTTGGTGGTATAGGTTGTTGAAGAAGTTTTAACGGAAACGAGGTACAGCCCTTTGTCAAAATCGGAAGGGTTCAATAAAATTTTATTGTTGTTTTCGTTTTCTGCCTGGTATACTTTTCTTCCGCTTACATCGTATACTTCAACCTGTAGTCGTTTTTCGAAATTCGGGAAAAGAATAAAGAGGCTGCCGTTGCCTGCTGCAAAATTGGCTGAGTTGATGATCTCAACGGCTGAGGTAACCGGGTGCTCGTCTATTCCTGTGCTACAATTGCCATTGTACAGGCCATGATTTTTAAAGGCGTTGCACAATACACTAAAGTTCGCACCGGCATTTTGTAAAGTGTCTGCCTGAAATACAAGTAAAGCGGCCTGTGGCATGGTCATGTTGCTGCTCCAGTTGTAAATCGACTGGTACATGAGTTTGTCTGTGGTTGTTTTTCCAAGCACTGTCCAGATGTCCATCATGGCGCTGCTCCATATTTCCCCGTCGTCGTGTATTTCGCCCACTAAATTGGTGGGGTAAATTTTACTGGTGGCGGCGCTTCTGCCCGGCCAAAAGGGATTGTGCCCGTCCCAGCTGAATATGTCTGCCCAGTGGTAATTGTCTATACTGCGGCTGTATGTTGCGGCCTGGTAATCGCCAAAGGCTTCGTCTAAGGCCCCGCGGTCGCTGCTGCCAAAACCATTGTTGTTGGCGCTCCAGCTAACAGCGTGCCCGTATTCGTGCACAATCACATCGGCGTCTTCTGCATCGTCCACACCTCCTTCGCCCAATGAAAGGATGGGTTGCCCACCGCTGCCGCTAAAGTAAGAATTGTCCTGTCCGTTGTCTCCGTGCGAATCTACTTTTATCAACTGGTTCATCAGGTTGTTGTAGCCCAGCGACTGTAAGTAAAGCTGCATAGTGGTAATGTGGTAAAATGAATTTACATCTTCAAAACCGCTTTGGCTGCGGGTGAAATCAAAAACCGGTGTTGTGGAGGTGACCACCGCAACTGTTGGTGCTTCTAATTCTGTAATCTGTACATAAGCGTTCTTCAGCGAAAAAGTACCGGCGGTATAAGTGGCTGGCATCGAAACACTAACAAGCTGAGCAGTAAGGGAAGCATTGTCGGCATCGTTGTTGTCGACGTAGGTAGTGCCGTAGGCAACATGGGCAGTGGTTAATGGATCGGGTTTGAATACTTTTCCGGTAATGGTGGTATCGGGTCCATTCGAAAAATGATGGTAGCGTTTAAGGTCCTGCTGGTAAATAATGTTTTTTGATTCGTCTACAAGCATAAGCCTGTGAAGTCCTTTTGCTACATCCCACACTTCTAATTTCTGAACAGCCACGGCTGTGTTCCGGTCTGTTAAACAAATGTTGATTTCGCTTGTAAATTCAGGGCTGTAGTCGAAAGTTGCAGCAATAAAACCGGCACTAAAACCGGCCTGGTTCAGCTGGCTGATTTGTGAGTTAATTGCAGAGGAGTTGATAAAAGACAGGTTGTGGCTTTCGTTCATAATTGAACGGATGTTTTTGCTGAGGTCTAAATTGGCTTTCAGGCTACTGTTGTATACGGGTATACCGTTGTACAATTGCTGAAAGGTGTAATGTTTGCCTGCAGGGCTTGTTTTGAAATAACTGAGTTGCATACCGGCCCCGGGGTAATTCAGTTCGGGCGTATTTTTAAGCAGGTAATTTTTAATGGAAGTTTCGTCTTCATTTTCCACTTTAATATTTGTTAACGAACTGTTACACGTTGCGGTGTAAATGGTTCCTGAAGTAAATGCGGGGGAATTTTTTTGAGCAAATTGAATGTTGTACATTACAATAAGCCCAAGGATGAAGATTGGTTTACGCATGTTAGTTTTATTAGAGTTTATTCGTTCTCCCGTTTAATAGTTTATTCGTTCTCTATTGAACAGATAAACGAATGAACGGATAAACTAAATGTAAAGAATTCTAAATATATGTAATCGGGGGGAGAAAATCAAATACCGGGCAAATTCATTAGCCAGGCTTAAATTTTTACCTGATAAACAGGGAGAAAGCAACTATGAAACTTTTTCGGGTTCAAGTACCCTGAACTTCACACTTTCAACATTTTGCCGCTTGCGCTGAAGTATACTTATTTCATAACCGCTAAAATCCTTTTTTTCGTTTACAGCGGGTATACGTCCAAAAATAGAATTCACCAGGCCCGAAATGGTATCGTAATTGGTGCTTTCGGGCAGGGCAATGGGGAGGGATTCGTTCACGTCCATTATATTGGCCTGGGCCTTAATAATGTACTCGCTTTCACTTTTCTTTTCCACATCCGGTTTTTCCTCGTCGTGCTCGTCCTGAATTTCACCCACCAATTCTTCAATAATATCTTCCATCGAAATAATTCCGGCTGTAGCCCCAAACTCGTTGGTAACCATAGCAAACTGTATGTGCATGCGTTGAAAATCACGCAACAGCTCGTTCACCTTCATGTTTTCGGGAATAAAATGTGCGGGGCGCATAATGTCTTTAATGCTCCTGAATTTATTCTCAATTACCGATTTTAGTAGGTCTTTGGAGTGAATTATACCAATGATGTTATCAATATTGCCAAGGTAAACAGGCAGCCTCGAAAAACCTTCTTCAATAATTTGTTTAATCACCTGTTCGCGCCCCATTTCAATATCAATAGCGCTTACGCGGTTTTGCGGTACCATGATTTGTTTTACAATGCGGTCGTCAAAATCAAATACGTTTTGTATCAGTTCATTTTCCGATGGTTTAATGGCGCCGCCCTCTTCACTTTCGGTAAGTATCAGCCTTAATTCCTCTTCGGTGTGTACCTCGTCGTCTCCTTTTGATTTTATACCCATGGCCCGTAAAAGGATGTTGGAGAGTTTGTTTAAAAACCAGATAAAGGGTCTTAATACAAAATAAAAAATGCGCAGGGGCCACGATATAAACATCGTTGTTTCTATAGAGTAGCGGATGGCCAGCATTTTAGGAGCCTGTTCGCCAAAGGTGATGTGGGCGATGGTAATGAAAGCAAAACCAATTGGAATAGCGATTTTATGCGCGGTTTCTTCACTAAGGGCGGCGTTAAAAAAGTGAAAGGCTTTCATGACAATGTCGGCTACTACTTCTTCGCCCACCCAGCCTAAACCAAGACTGGCCAAGGTAATTCCCAATTGGGTAGCCGAGAGGTAAGCATCGAGGTGGTCTAAAATATGTTTGGCAATTTTTGCACGGCTGCTGCCTTTGTTGATTAAGATATCAATTTGAGAAGCCCGTACTTTTACAATGGCAAATTCGGCGGCAACAAAAAAACCATTCAGCAGTACCAGAAAAATTGTAAACAGGATTTGTGTTGTCATAAATTTAGGCAATCAAATTTAAGGGTGCAGGGATTGGAACAGCAGTATAAATGCCAGTTACGGCTATTTGTAGTTGATGCAAATGCCCTTTGCAGAAATAAGGTTTAACAGGGTTGTAAATGACTCGGTCGTCCATTTATTTGTTCAGTTACTTTTAAGCTGGCTCTCTAAAGCATCAATAATTAAATCGCGCTTGCTCACTTCGTTGTTTAAACGGGCAATCTCGTCGTTGAGCACGGTTATTTCTGATTTGTATTTTAATTCCTGATCGCTCCAGATGTTTACATTGTAATAGGGTTCCTTTAAACCTGCGTATGTGTGCAGGGTCTCCTGATCGCGAAAAAAACTGTAGAGGGGAATGCGCAATTCCTTTGAAATTAATTCCAGTGTGCGGACTTCCAGTGTTTTTGTTTCTAAGGCGTGATCGAGCTGTTCTTCGTTTAAATGCAGGTGTTCAGCTAATTCTTTGTACGTGTGATTTTGAGTAGCTAAAAGCTTTTCAATTTTGTTTTTGAGGTTCATGCAATAGAAATCCTAAGATTATAAGGGTAAAAGTAGTAAAAATCAGCGATTTTACAAAGCTTTGTGATTAGCTGATGCGGGAGACAGGTAAATGGAAACGAGTAAGGTATGAATGAATAGTTGATTGGTGATTTGAATAGGGTGAATAAAAAAAAGCCCATCCCCGCTAACAGGAATGAGCTTTTAATGAAGAGAAAATTAATAGGTGATTAATTTTTTAATACTTTCATTTTTGCCATTTGAAATTACAAACAGGTATACTCCGGAGCCATGAGCAGAAATGTCTATTTGTTTGGAATAGATACCGCTAAAATTACTTAAGGCCTCCTGGTAAACCACCTGGCCCAGTGTGTTGATTATTTTCACACTGTAATTATCAGGCTTTGAAGATTCGAAAGAAGCGTTAAAAACCCCGTTGCTTGGATTTGGATAAGCTACAGCCGAATAATCAATGTTTACTTCGTCTATCCCTGTAGTATTTGCAGTAGGACTGTAGGCCGCCTGTTTTATTTTTTTATTTCCATCGTCCTGTATCCAGGCTACAGTTGCTATCTGAGATTTTTGATAGATATAAGTAGGAATTTTACCTTTTAATGTAACAGTCTGGCTTTGTCCAACCGTCCAGGTACCCGGCAGGGTGGTTCCCGAAGCATTGGGGTACATTTTCCGAAGCACATTGTAAAATACCTTTTCTCCGTTAGAGCCGGGCGCATTGGTAAATGTAATTTGTTTTTCGAGCATGGCCACCTGCAACTTTAAGGCCCCTGTAGCCGTAAAGGCCTGGGTGGCGGTAATGACTGCGGAAATAAAAATGGAATCATTCGCGGCATTAAAGGAATGGTGCAGGGTAATGGTATACGGCGACACCACTGCGTACTCCGTATTAATGGTAGAAGAAGTAACATTGTTGATGGTACCGTCCATGTATTCATCCGGTACCCCGTTAATGCTGTAATAATTGGTGCGGGTGGCAATTTCAGAGGCGTCCTGGGCATTCATCGGATCGGTTCCCGGCCAGCTTACCTGGTACCTTATACCAATAACTTTGCTTGCATTGGATGTCATTAAAGTCTGAAAACCCGGATTGGCCTGGGCACAAGGCCCGCACGAAGCCTGGGTGTAATGCTCAACTATGCAAAAACGCTGTGATTGAGCCTTTGTTGCATGCCCTGCAATGGTGAGGGCCGAAACAAGAATAAAGGTTTTTTTCATGGGGGTAAAATTTAGGTTTAGAAGTGAAAAGTAGTAAAGGCGAGGTATAAAAAAAGAAAAGGAGGAACTATTTCCCCCTTAAAATTAGGCTTCACTCGATGGAGCCAACTAATATTCTTTCCTGAATCGGAGAGTAATGTAGTTAGATGTGAGATATTAGTATTGAGATATTAGACAGAGCCATCTCAACACTCACATCTCAATAGTCATATCTACCTAAACTCAGTCGTAAAGGTCTTCAGGTACTCATCGTATTTTTGTTTTTCCCAGGCGCCCGAACCAATGTATTTCATAATGGGCTCAAACTGGCCGGGCTGATGGAAACCTTTAATGACATTGATGCGTTGTATTTGCGGACTTAGAAAAACAATAGAAGGGTAGGAGAGCTGGTTATCGAGAATAGACGCTGCAAACTGATGCGGGGAACGCGGGGTGCCTTTAGGTGCAGGGTTAATAAATACAAAGTCCCTGGGGGTTTCAACCAATTTCTTTGTTTTCCCATCCTTGTTCAATACCGAATCGCGTGAGTTGAGGCTTACTTTAATGGTGTCAAAAGTTTCGGCATCAAATTTCACACAATAATATTTTTCGTTCAGGTATTTTGCAATTTGCGCATTTCCAAAGGTTGTACTGCTCATCATTTTACAAGGCCCGCACCAGCTGGTATATATGTCTATCATAATGGGCTTCGGGTTTTTTTTCGCTTTTGCCACGGCCTGCTCAAAACTTATCCAGTTTACCGGACCCTCGATAGTCTTGGTTGGTATAACATTGTCGGATGATTTAAATGCAGAGGCAATTAACAATATGCAAAAGCTGAACAAGGAGAATATTAATTTACGCATGGGCTTATATAAGTTAAAAATTAAAAGTCAAAAGTTAGGAGCCAAAAGAACGATCACGGTTACGATTAAATCCTCGGCGTTATATATAAATAGTTTAAGTTAAAAGTTAAAAGCCAGGAGTCAAAAGAACGATCACGGTTACGATAAAAATTCACAGGGTGAAATAAAGTTATAAAAGTGATCGATGTAGCGGGTACTTAAGACTTACGACCTGCTACTAACTACCTCTTAAGGGGTAAAAATAATAAAAAAACACACGGAGCCGGATACAAAAACGATGCTTTGAGAATTTTTAACATTTGAGTTTTATTCAACGAAAATCCCCGATAAGCCCAAAATTTAAGGGAAATAAAAAACAGAACAAATACATATCTTTGCCGCAAATTGTAATTTATGAAGCGCGATAAATCAGCAGCATTATACGAAAAAGCAAAAAAGTATTTCCCCGGCGGGGTCAATTCCCCTGTACGTGCCTTTCGCAGTGTGGGCGGTACACCTTTGTTTATTGAAAAAGGAAAAGGCTCGCATATATGGGATGCCGATGGAAATGAATTTATTGATTATTGCTGTAGCTGGGGGCCTTTAATTTTAGGGCATGCCAACGAAAAAGTACTGGCCGCAGTAGATAAAACAATGCGCAACGGGACTTCTTTTGGTGCTCCCACCCGTTTGGAAAACGAACTGGCCGAATTGATCTTAGGGAATAATCCCTATATCGAAAAACTTCGTTTTGTAAGCAGCGGAACAGAAGCCGTTATGAGTGCTATTCGTTTAGCCAGAGGTTTTACCGGGCGCACAAAAATTTTAAAATTCGAAGGCTGTTATCATGGGCACAGCGATTCGTTACTGGTAAAAGCCGGATCGGGTTTGGTAACCTTTGGCAATACCTCCTCGGCTGGTGTTCCGGAGAGTTTTGTAAAAGAAACAATTGTTGTTTCGCTCAACAATAAGCAGGCAGTGGAAGAAGCCTTTGCCCGGTTTAACCAGCAAATTGCCTGTGTAATTATTGAGCCCGTTCCGGCCAACAACGGCTTGCTGTTGCAGGACAAAGAATACCTTCAGTATTTGCGCGACATGTGCACAAAAAACGGAACCCTGTTGATATTTGATGAGGTGATTTCCGGTTTCAGGATCGGCTTTACAGGTGCTGCGGGCTATTACAACATACAACCCGATATTATTACTTATGGTAAAATTATTGGTGGCGGTTTCCCCGTTGGGGCTTATGGTGCCGGTAAAGAAATTATGTCCAATGTATCGCCCGAAGGAAACGTTTACCAGGCAGGAACATTGAGCGGTAACCCCGTTGCAATGGCTGCCGGAATAGCACAATTGAGCGAATGCCTGAAACCAGGTTTCTACACCTCGCTGGAAGAAAAAACGAACAAACTCACCAAAGGAATAACTGAAGCCTCTAAACTCTCAACTTTAAACGCTCAACTCTTCAGCATAGGTTCCATCTTCTGGATTGCCTTTACAGATAAAAATAAAATAGCCGCTGCCGAAGAAATTGAGGCCGATAGCATGAAACATTTCAGGGCTTTGTATGCGGGTTTGCTGGAGCAGGGCATTTACCTTGGCCCTTCGGGATACGAAGTGGGCTTTATTGGAGAAGCACATACCGATGAAGATATTCAACGAACCATTGCTGTTTTTAGTGAAACCTTACAATCGGTGCCAATCAGTTAAACTTGCACATTACAGCATACGGGCCTGGCTTTTTTGACGATCCTTTTTCTTAAATTTCTTTCCTGCGGTGTTACGCTGTAGCCGCTGTTTGTTTTTATTCCTCAATAAGCTCCATAGGTCAGGCAAATAGATTACTTTTAATAATTATAAATAAGTGAAAATTTATGTCGTCATTTAAACGCGAAATAACCAGAAGGGATTTTATCAACGGAACTTTAATTGGGGCCGGAAGCCTTTTACTTGGAGGCTGCGATCCCATCAGCCTTTTATCAGGCTCAGACCGCATCGATCCCAAAAAATTAGTGCAGGGAGGTGTGAACAGCGATCCGCGGGCGCTATTTGGTGGTAATTTACCAGGGGCCTTTACCATTGCCCATTGGATGCGCGACAGAAGATTGGTGTTTGGCGCCGACAAGGTGGAGGTGAAAGCCTCCACAATGGATGGGATTGAAGGCTCTTTTCCGATAGACCCTGCTACAGAAACCTACGACATTATTATTTTGGGGTCTGGAATAGCCGGCCTTTCCACCGCTTTCTTTTTACTGCAACAAAAAAAGGACTTAAAAATACTTATCCTGGATGCGAATCAAAGTCCGGGCGGAAATTCAGCTTTTGACGGGAGTAGCGAGATGCCGGTGATTTCCTCAACAGGTACCGCTTATGGTGTATTTCCAAGCGATGAAGGTGTACAGGAAATATACCGGGAAACAGGGGTGGATTGGGAAAAAAATGCAGTTCCATCGCCTTTCTATTCTTATTTCTTCGACGAACAAACCCCTTATGTTCTTCCCGGAACCAAAAAATGGGTAAAGGATGTATACGGTAAAGGTTTTAGCAGCATGCCTTATCCGGCTGAGGTGATGCGCGACCTGGAATCTTCAAAAACAGACTTAATCAACTGGTTCAACCTCGAAGGTTCTCCAACCGATCCACCGGATAAAAGCGATTTAAAATACGATTACTTAGACCAGATCTCTTACCACGACTATATTACCAAGGAGAAGAAATGGCACCCAGCGGTAGCTGATTTTTATACGCGTTATTGTGTGGATGCTTTGTGCAGTAGTACAAAATATTGCAGTGCTTATGCCGCAATAGACAATATTGCAGCCGAGTTCTTCTCCATATTTGCTTACCCGGGTGGTAATTCAGCCATTGCCCATAAATTTTTGAATTACCTGTATACCCGCGACCACAAGCAGCAACTAAAAGATGTAAGCAACAAAAGCCTCGATTCGTCTGCCAACCCTGTGCGTGTAAGGCAGGGTGGAGTTGCGGTAAGGGTAAACAACACCGGTAAAGGGCCGGAAGTTATTTATACGCACAACCAAACGTTTCACCGGGCACAGGCCGGGTCACTTGTTATTGCAACAGGCATGCATTCGGCCCGGCATTTAATCGGCCATTTGCTGGATGAAGAAAGGGCAGGGGCTTATGCCAACATCTCAATGGCCCCGGTACCGGTATGCAATGTAGCTTTGCGTAACGCTATACCCTTAGTAGACTTAGATTTGGGCTATAACCAATACTGGTGGGGCGGAAAATACTTTGCCGACTTTGTAACTTCGGATTGGGTGGGCGCCAACCGCCAGGACCGCAACCGGAAAACGGTGTTGAGTTTTTACGGAGGCAATGAATTGCCGCCCGAAGATATGCCTGCCGAACGTATGAAATTAATGCACACCCCCTTTAGTGCTTACGAGGCCTCGGTTCGTGAAGACCTGAACAGGATGTTTGCAGCCACCGGTTTTGATTTTGACCGCGATGTAAGCGGTATACATTTGTACCGCTGGGGACACGGTATGATTTACCCCAAGGTGGGTTCGCTGTTTGGAAAAAGCGGCAGGGCATCGGCCCCGCGGCATATTGTGCGGAAACCCATCGGGCGGATTTTCTTTGCCGGGCAGGACACCGAAGGTACTCCCTCCATTGAATCGGCGATTGGCTCCGGGCGCAGGGCGGCAAGGGAAGTATTGACTTATTAATTTATAAACGATCAAGGTTATGTTAAAAGTACTTGCTTATCAATATGCCGAAAGCATCGATATAAAATCGTTTAAAGTAAATTTTAAAGAAGAGATCAACCACAGCAGTGCGGATGAACTTTTTTATATTATCGAAAAAGAATTTTATGTGTATGTTTTTAAATACGGGGTCATTGGTTTTTTGAATTACGACGCCGCAAAAATCGATTCCTTTTTTAAGCTGATAGCGCCTTATGCTAAAAACAGGTGCGAAGAACCCCTGCTGGAAGAATTTTTAATTGAAACAGCGGCCGAAGAAATTAAGTTCGGCTACAATAAAATTGAAATTGTGGGGGCCGACAGCGAAACCCTGCGTTTAATTCTGCTCAACGTTTCGCACAGTGTAGCCCTCGATTTTTATGCGGTGCAAAGCGACCTTTTGTTAGAAGAAACAAATTATTTAATTCAGCGTTTGGAAAAAGACGGACAGTTAACGGCTTCGGGCAAAAGTATGCGCCGCAATATCGGAAAGACCCTGGGCCTTAAAAACAGGATCACCCAAAACCTCTATATTTTTGACTCATCGCCCGAAACCTGGGAAGATGAAAACCTGAACAAAATTGATGTGGGCCTGAAAAAAACATTTGACCTGCAAATAAGGTACAAAACCATCAACGATGGTTTGCAGATCAACAAAGAGAACTTAGAATTGTTTCAGGACTTAATGCAGTATAAAAAAAGCAATTTGCTCGAATGGATAATCATCCTCCTTATTTTTATTGAAGTAATGAATGTGCTTATTGATAAAATAATTAAGTAGAGAGGATTAGCCAATGTGATGATTAGCTGATTAGCTGATGGGGGAGACAGGTAAATAAAATCTAACAGGAGCTGATGTGATGATAAAAAGTCAAAAGCAAAGGAGACAAGTTTTATCAATGGCAGCAAATAATAAAGCTGTTATTTATTACTAAAAACAGGTACATGATAAAAAAGCAGGTGTTAACAATAGTCGCATTGTTTTGCTCTCTTCTCGCTTTTGCTCAAAGCGATGAATATACTGTTGCATATGATTTCGACAGCTTACTGTATAAGGAAACAAGCCGGGGAAAAGAAACGTATTACAACTTAAGCGGAAAAGCCCTTGATGTATATAGCAATAAAACAGGAGAGCTTAATGTGGCCAACGATTCATTGATCAGTAAAACCCTTTATTCAACCTTTCAGATCCCGGAAGGTTTTAAAGGGAGTATGGCTACTATCCGGCTTTCTTTTTTAATTGAATCCGGCGGTGAAATTTCAAACTTCAGAATTTTAAATGCCTTTTACGCACAATACAAAAAAAAGGAATTTATGCCAGTGGCCCCCGCCTTCCAGAGGCTTAAGCCCGTGTTAGTTTACGGTAAAGCAGTGAGGATTGAAGTAATCAGGGAAATTGTTTTAAGCAGCCCAACAAGTATTGAGCGCGAAAATAAATCGCCGGGATATAAAATAAAGGAGTAGGCATAGTGTAGCGAATGAAAGTAGAAGCCCACAAGAGCAGCGTTTTGTTTTACCAGTTATTTGTAAAAAACTACCACTTATAAATTGGGGCGATTTTTTTCTGTTTTTTTAGACCAAAAAATTCCCGGAAAAATATTTTAAGCATACTTTAACAAAAGATATGAAATAACCATCCGCCTCTGGTGGACAAACAACAATGAAAATTATCCAAAATTGGTTATTCCGTATAGTAAAATAGAAAAGCTTCACCTGAATGAAAAAAATAAAAATACTTTCTTTGTTTTGTTTGATCTGCGTATTAAAACTAAGTGCGCAGCTCAATACCTTTAATAAACAATTTATTTACCCCTATCAGTTCCTGTATCCGTATTACACAGGGCATGAACTGAACAATATACATCAAACAAACGACAGGGGCTATATTACATCCCGGAGTGTTGTTGATTCTGTGAACGCTGTTGGGTATGTATATTGCGAACTGGTAAAAGCAGACAGAACAGGTAAGCCGGTTTGGGTAAAACGTATTTTAAACGGGGAGCTGCAAAATGCAAAAATCACCGGCAACAATGTACTGCAAACGCATGATAAGGGCTACTTTGCAGTTACCGAAAATTTAACAGCCACTACAGAAGAAATTATTGCTGTAAAAACCGATAGCTTAGGAAACCTTAAGTGGTCGAAAAAATATGCGGGCGAAGGATCCAGTATAGCCTATTCGGCTAAACAAACTGCCGATAAAGGATACATTATTTGTGGTGCTACAACAGACCTTAATCATAAACAATACGCTTACATTTTTAAACTGGATTCTGTTGGAAACTATGCATGGGGCCAAAAGTGCCTGGGAAGCACAGATACACTGGCCACATTTTATACGGTTGTAGAGTTGCCCGGCCACGGATATGCTGCCGGAGGTTACTCAAATAGTTGTGCCATTACGGTTAAATTTGATTTGAATGGAAATATGTTATGGAGCACTAATTTATTTAAAAAAGACGCCGTGTTCTATTCTTTAATTAACACGTCTGATAACGCACTGGTGCTTTCAGGTTCATTTAAGGATACAGTAAATAGTCAGGAGCGTTTATGTTTTGTGAAGATTGATCAGTTGGGAACTGTTGTATGGTTTAAAGGCTATACACAAACTTCATCCATGTATTATAATTCAGTTGCATGGGCGGTGAAAGAAATGCCAAATGCTTTTGTTTTTTCAGGATATATTATGGACCCTATACCCGGAGTTCTTATTGGTAAACTCGATTTAAACGGTAATTATATATGGTGTAAAGAGTATCGGTCTACCATGCATCCTTTTAGCAATACCCCGCTGTCCATTACCACTACTACTGATGGTGGATTTGCATTAAGTGGTTTGGTAGGGATATTTTACAAAGGGGCCGCGCGGCATTGTACCCAGTTGCTTAAAACCGATGCTGCCGGTTTTGTTGCCTGTGATGGAATCAATTACCCGGTTCCAATAACAAACTTAAGTTATACCACTACAAGCACAATGCTACACGCTGCTTCCGGTTCTGCTGCAAATTATTCGGCTGTTTTATCAAACAGCACTGTTTTAGATACCATTAACTGCGAAAATATTAATGACCCCGCAGATGGTATATTAGATTTAAGCGTCCTCTCGTTTAGTCTTTCGCAAAACTATCCCAACCCTTTTACCAATGAAACAAGCATTAATTATACCTTAACGGAGAAGGCAGTAAGTGTTTTAGTTGAAATATACAACATGATGGGAGAAAAGGTTATGGAACAAAAACAAAATAAAACAGGTATGGGAACTCATAGTATACAACTTGACGCTATAAATCTTGCTCAAGGAATATATTTATACTCATTGGTGGTTGAAGGAAAAAGAGTAACACGTAAGATGATCGTAGAGTAATAAATTCAGCTTACAGACTCACCATTTCATTCACATCTTTCCACACTAAGGAAGCTGCTCCAAGTATAGCTACATCATTTTCGTTGAGCAGGGAAGGAAGTATTTTTATTTTGCCTTTGTAAATATTGAGCAAGTTTTCTTCAAAACTTTCGCGGGTTGGTTTAAACAACAATTCACCCGCCTGTGTGGGGCCCCCGAATAAAAAGATGGCTTCGGGGCTGGTGTAGGCCACACTGTTGGCCAACACCAGGCCAAGTATTTTACCGGTGTACTCAAATGTTTCAATCGAAGCCTTGTCGCCGGCCAGGGCCTGTTCAAATATCTGCCGCGAGCTGATATAAGCCATCGTTTCCGATTGTATATTTTTTTTCTCGTAATAGGTCCTTTTAATTCCCGTAGCCGAACAATAGGTTTCCACACAACCTTTTCTGCCGCAACCACACAACCTGCCTTCGGGTATGGCTATAACATGGCCCACTTCACCTGCAAAACCATCGTGCCCGTATACCACCGAGCCGTTTACAACTATGCCGCTGCCCAGGCCTGTACCCAGGGTAATAATTAAAAAGTCTTTCATGCCTTTGGCGCCGCCAAATATCATTTCGCCCAGGGCCGCTGCATTGGCATCGTTGGTTAAGATGGCTTTGCAATGTAAGGCTTCCGAAAAATAACCGGCAATGGGAATAATGCCGTACCATTTAAGGTTGGGGGCAAACTCAATGGTACCCTTGTAATAATTGCCATTGGGCGCACCAATGCCAACACCGGCAAGTGCAGACCCCGGGGGAAGGGCTTCTTGTATTTTTTCTGAAACAGCTTTCACCAGCTCAGAAGCTTCGGGGTACTCGGCTGTTTTTACCGAACCGTAAGCAATAATTTCCCCCTTGCGGTTTACCAAACCAAATACAGTGTTCGTTCCGCCAATATCAATGCCCGCCGCCAGTTGTTGTGTCATAATCTATTCCTTGTTTTTTTAATATACTGCTTACTTTCCAGGCATAAAATACCAGGTACGCAAAACATGCCACACCTACAAGGTAACTCCATTGTATACCCAATAAATTATCGCCGGCCAATACCCCCTGCAGTAAACTTATAAAGCCCCCACCCATAATCATCATAATTAAAAAGCTGGAGCCTTCATTGGTGTGTTTGCCTAAGCCGCTAATGGCAAGTGTAAATATACAGGGCCATAATGTGCTGCAAAATAAACCTACACTAATAAATGCAAACACACTTACCATGCCCGAAGATACCATGCCAATAAACAAAGCGATAATTCCAACTACTGAAAATATAAGAAGTTGCCTGGCCGGGTTTCCTTTACTTAACAGGTTAGCTATAATTAATGCAACAATTACAAAACCGTATACATAAAAAGGAACGATGTCGTGGTTCATTATTTTGTTTACCATTAAAAAGAAAGCAAAGGCAATATAAGGAGTTAAAAAATTCAACCATTTTTTAAAGCCCATACTCACGTCAAAGGCACCTACCGAAGCTGTCCAGCGACCGATCATAAGGCTGGCCCAATACAAAGAAACAAAGGGTGCAATTTTATCGGTGGGTGTTTTTAAATCCTGTTTCATAAACTCAGGTAAATTACTGGCTGTTGAAACTTCTACTCCCACATAAAGAAATATAGCAATCATACCCAATACCAATTGCGGGTATTTTAAAACGCTTTTGTTTTCACTGCCTGTTGACTGATCCTTCTCTTCGGTGCCGGCATCAATCACATCGGGGATGGAAGAGAATTTGAATATGGCCGCAAAAATTACAAATACAAGTCCTAATATTAAATAAGGTGTTTTCACACTCTCTATACTTGCCACACTAATTCCACTTGAAATGCTTCCGAAAATAGCATAACTCACCAACAATGGGCCTATGGTAGTACCTATATTATTAACACCACCGGCCATACTCAGGCGTTGGGAGCCTTTCAAAGGATCACCCATCCGTATAGCCAAAGGGTTGGCCGCAGTTTGCTGAAGCGAGAAACCTAAACCAACAATAAATAATCCACTGATCATAATAGAGAAAGAACTTAACTCAGCGGCAGGATAAAACAGCAGGGTTCCAATTGCGGAAATTAAAAGTCCGAGTGCAATTCCGTTTTTATATCCTATACGGTTGAGAATGTCCCTGCCCGATATTTTTGAAATAGCGTAATACAAAATAGAACCCACCGTATAAGCTACATAAAATGCAAACGAAATCATTTGTGATTGCCACTGTTCGAGGTTTAATTTCTCTTTAAATACAGGAATTAAAATATCGTTTGAAGCGGCTACAAAACCCCAGAAGAAAAAAACTGAAATTAAGATGTAAAAGGACGAGGAATTACCAGATTGCTTTTTATCCATTATAAGAATTTTGTTCGAATTTAAAAAAATATGTGAAGACTAAGGCTAAGTTCGAAAATACTTATTCATATTAAAATTAACAATTAAAACGATTTAGCCTTCTGGTTATTTATCATTGTATTTGATTTGCATCTTAGCGGAATTTATTTAGCTTACCGCTCAGCCTGTAAAAACTACTTAGAATGCTATCACAAGCCTGCAAAACAATTTTTGTAATGTTTGCAGCAGCAATTAAACCCTGGCACAACTTTGGTATCAAACAGGAAATAAAACAAACGAAAGATGAAAAAGATAATTTTATTGTTGTTGGTAATTGTGTTGGTGAACACAGCAACAGCGCAACAAGTGATGAAACGACAAGCCCGTCCGGGCAAAAACAAAGCCACCCCTGAGCAAAAGGCGCACAAGCAGAGTGAGCGCATGGAAAAAGAACTGGCCCTGAGTGCAGATCAGAAGACAAAAGTGTATGCGGCCCTGCTGAATAAAAACCAAAAGGCACAGGAAATCCGGAAAAAATACCCGAAAGGAACGGCAGACAATACAACAAAAAAGGAGGAAATGAAGCTTGTTCGCAAGACATTTACCGATGAAATGAGCAGCATATTGTCTGCTGAACAGCAAAACAAATGGAAAGAATACAGGGAAAAGAAAAAAGGGGGAATGAAGAGGACTAAATACCACCAACCAGCCGAAGAAATGAAAAGGAATGAAACGGGGAACTAACAGACATAAAAAATAACAAAGAGAGGTGTGCTGCAGGTACACCTTTTTTATTTAGCTCCGCATGAAGAAAATGAGAACTATTTTTATCTTTGTCGGCATTCTATAGTTAACGTAAACTATCCATTGTTTTTATTGCATTTTTATGTCAGGAAAAAAGAACAAAAATAGTAGTGAAGATAATTCCGGATCAGGAATTAAACTGATAGCCAAATTAGCCAGTGTGTCTATTGGAACGGTAGACAGGGTGTTGCACAACAGGCCGGGGGTAGCCGAAAAAACAAAAGCACTTATTTTAAAAATAAGCGGGGAACTGAATTATAAGCCCAATATCATTGCCCGCCGACTGGTTTCAAAAAAGAAATACGTTTTTGCGGTTTTGATTCCTGCGGCCACACCTGATCATCCATATTGGTACCAGCACCTGGAGGGGGTAGACAAAGCAAAAGCAGAAGTAAAGGAGCTGGGTGTCTACATCGAAAAATTTTCATTCGACCAAAGTGAACGAAAGTCGTTTTTAAACCAGGTTAAAAAGATAATGGCCGGAAAATACGATGGCATTATGCTGCCCCCGTTTTTTTTGGAAGAAACAAACCAGTTGGTCAGGCATTGCAACAGTAAAAAAATTCCTTATGTTTTTTACGACACCAATCTAAAAGAGAAAGAAAACAAAGCGCTTACCTATATTGGACAGGACGCTTTTAAAAGCGGGTACCTGGCAGGTAAATTAGTCAGTTATTTTCTTCAGCCCGGCGACAGTGTTTTGTGTGTAAGTATCAACGCCCTTAAAAACCCCGATCAGCACTTTAATTATATCCAACGGGAAGAAGGCTTTAAAAAGCAGGTTGAAGATGAAGCCGGATTCAAACTCTATTCATTTGAATACAACAACCCCGGTAAAGGGGATGAAAAACCATTAGAAAATAAACTGCTTCAGGAGTTGACCTATCACCCCGATATTAAAGTGATATTTGTTCCCAATCCAAGGACGTACAAAGTGGCTGCAATTCTTGAGAAAAACAGAATCAAAGGATTAAAAGTTGTTGGTTACGACCTTATCGATCAAAACATCGATTACCTGAGAAAGGGAATGATCGACTTTTTAATCAGTCAGGAACCTTTTCAACAAGGGTATTTAGGGCTTATGAGTTTGTTTAACCATTTAATCTTAAATCAAAAAATAGAGAAAGAAAAACTAATGCCCATTACTTTGGTGATGAAGGAAAACCTGGATTGTATAATGAGCTGATTGATTTGAAGATGAATTGATTTGATGATTTGAGATAGGTAAATAAAACCTCATAGGTTTGAACGATACCACTCTTTGAACTTTGAATTTTAAATTTTGAATTCACAATGTTGTATCGGAGCAAACTGCAGGTTTTTTTAGTCAAACGTTTAAATATCTCCAACAAAGGGGCGCAGCAATTGATTCTTTCGGGGGTGGTACTGGTGAACGGTGAAAGCGTGGATGAAAATATTGTTATTCAGACAAGCGACGAAATAAGCTGTAGGGGAGAGGTGTTGCAGAAAAAAAAGACCTTTTACTACATTGCCCTGTACAAACCCCGTGGTATTGAAACTACTTTAAATAAAGAGGTAGAAGACAACCTGCTCACCGTATTTCAATTTGATGAATATGTTTATTATGTGGGCCGTTTGGATAAATATTCAGAAGGTTTGCTGCTTCTCACCAACGACGGTAAACTCTCCAACAAAATATCCTCCCCCCGTTTTGAACACGAAAAGGAATACGAAGTGGAAGTGGATAAAACCATAGTACCTGCATTTCTTGAAGGCTTAAAAAACGGACTATTTATTAAAGGCCGGAAAACAAAACCGGTACTCGTTCATCAAATGAATGAAACCTGTTTTAACATTACACTTACCGAAGGTATGAACAGGCAAATAAGGCGCATGTGTTCGGCACAGGCTTATGAGGTAAAAACATTGAAACGCATCCGTATTATGAACATAGTACTGAATGAGCTGAAGCCCGGGGAATACCGCTTTTTGAACGAAGAAGAGAAGCAGGGGCTGATAGGGCAAGCCACTAAGCAATCCGGAAATTCTTAAAGCTGTATCCCAATCAGTAAAATATCATCGGTCTGTTCATTTAAGCCCTGCCATTCAGTTAACCAGTTGTCGAGTAATTTTTCCTGCTCTGTAAAATCAGTGGATTGGGTGTTTTGAAGGAGTTTAATAAAATTTCCCCGCATCATTTTTTTGTTGTTTTCTCCGCCAAACTGATCCGAATAACCATCTGTAAACATATAAATACTGTCTTCAGGTTCAAACTGTTGTGTATGATAACTGTAGTCTTTTACTTTATCGGTATGTAATCCGCCTATTCCATATTTGTTGCCGCTGATAATTTTAAATTCCTTGTTTTTAAAATAATACAGGGGGCGGTTGGCGCCTGCAAATTCTAAAGTATGGTTTTGTTTATCAATAATACATATTGCAATATCCATCCCATCGGGTGTTTGTTTATCCGACCCGTTTTGTTTGAGGATGAATTGCATCCCTTTGTTTAAGCGTTTTAAAATTTTTCCGGGATCGCTTATGTTTTTAACCGTTACAATCTGATTGAGGAGGTTGTAGCCGATCATCGACATTAAAGCGCCGGGCACACCATGCCCTGTGCAATCGGCCACAACGATGATAATTTTATTATCGTGTTTAACAAACCAGTAAAAATCACCGCTTACAATGTCTTTCGGCTTAAATAAAATAAACGAACGCGGAAATAAATCGCTCAGGCTTTTTTTATCCGGAAGAATGGTTTCCTGTATGCGTTTGGCGTAACTAATGCTATCGGTTATGTTCCTGTTTCTTTCCTCTATTTTTCCGTAGGCTAATGTTAACTCTTTGTGAAGGGATTCAATAATTTCTTTTTCTTTTTTTATTTCCTTCTTGTAAAAAGCATTGCTGATAGAAGCCGAGAGGCGTTTTAAACTGGTTTTTAAAATATAATCATCGGCACCGGAACTTATAATTTCAATAGCAAATTCTTCCGAAACAGCCCCGCTCACTAAAATAAAAGGAGTGTCCGAGTGTATTTCCTTGGTAAGTTTAAGCGCTTCAATGGAATTAAAACCGGGTAAGGAGTGATCGGAAAGAACAATGTCCGGTTTAAAATGAATTAAGGAATCAATAAAATCGTTCTTGGTTTCAACCACCTGCATTGAAAAAGTAATGCCCGATTTGGTAAGCTCCCTGCGTAAAAGATCTACGTCATAGGGGTTGTCTTCAATTAATGATATTTTCATAGGAGTAGGAAGCATTTAAGTTCGAAGTTCTTAGTTCATAGTTTGCGTTCAGGGATTAGCTATCTGTTTACTCAGTGTTTCTATGTCTTGTAATAAACTTAAATAACAATAGAAGATATTCTTAACTAAATGATTTATTATATCCGGGATCATTCGTTGCATTTTTGAATCCGATAGCTATCGGATTAATTTTTAAACTTATACTACCTGACAGGTTGATTGATCAACAACCAGTATATCCCCAGGTTGCTGATGGCTTTTGAGAATCCTTCAAAATCAAGGGGCTTTACCACATAACTGTTGATACCCATTTTATAACCTTCAATTATATCGCGTTCTTCTTTTGAAGAAGTCATAATAACAATGGGGATGTTTTTTGTTCTTTCGTCTGCTTTTATTTCACGCAGCACTTCAAAGCCACCCACTTTGGGCATTTTTAAATCCAATAAAATTACCTTTGGCTTTTCTTCTATTCTTCTGTCTGAGTATTTTCCTTTTGCAAAAATAAAATCAAGGGCTTCTTCTCCATCCTGTAAATGAATGATTTTATTTCCAAGGTTGTTTTTTCTCAGGGAGCGCATTATCAATTCTGCATCCTCTGGGTTGTCTTCAATCAATAGTACTTCAATAGCCTGGTAGTCTTGCATTTTTTTTGATTTAAATGGATTTAGTTTTCGGGCAATAAAAAATTAAATGTGCTTCCCTGGTTAACTGCACTGCTGGCCCAGACCTTTCCGTTGTGTTTGTCAACAATACGTTGCACAATAGCCAGGCCTATGCCGGTACCTTCAAATTCGGCTGAACTGTGCAAGCGCTGGAAAATACCAAATAGTTTATCGTAATATTTCATGTCAAAGCCCACCCCGTTGTCTTTTACATAAAATGCAACCCCTTTCTTTTCCTTGTGTGAACCAATTTCAATCCGTGCTTTTTCTTTTTTACCTGCGTATTTTATTGCATTCGAAAGCAGGTTCACCATTACCTGCCTGATCATATTAATATCGCCATGAACCGGGGTCATAGGCTTTACTTTGATTTCAATCTCTTTTTTTTGTGATTGTTCTTTGAAGTCTTTTACCAGTTCATACACCATTGCATTCATATCAATGGGTGATTTAACAAGCTGTTGTTTCCCTATATAAGAGAAGGCTAATAAATCATCAATCAACTGGCTCATTTTTTTTGCGTTATTGGAAATTACGTTCATCACCCGTTTTCCTTCCTCGTCAATTACCTGGCTATAATCCTCCCATAATATTTTAACATAGCCGTTGATAGCCCGCAGGGGGGCGCGTAAATCGTGTGATACAGAGTAGGAAAAAGATTCAAGTTCTTTGTTTATACGTTGTATTTGATCAAGGCTTTTTTCCAGTTCGCTGTTCAGTTGTAAAATAGCATCGTTTTGTGTCCCGCGGAGTTTAACTTCGTTTTGTAGCTTTTTATTGCTTTCCTGTATTTCCTGCGCCCGTCTAAAAATTTCCATTTCCATTTCCTCAACACGTTCCCGTAAATCTTCGGCTATTTTATCACGGCTGGCCTGCTCTTTCTTCATTTGTACAAAGGGGGTGACGTCCTCCACCCGGTGAATAATGTATTCTATTCCGCCGGATGCATTCAATACCGGCTTGTTCAAAGGACTCCAGAACCTTTCTTCGAAATTCCCTTCCGGATTGCGTATGTCGTATTTTTGTACAGCCATGGTATGGGCTGTTTTGGTTTGCAGTACAGTGTTCAGGGATGAGCGCAGGTTGTATTCGCCGGTGGCTCCGGGGTCATCCGGATTGTCAGGAAAAACATCAAATAAATTGCGGCCGCTAATCTCTTCCCGTTTCGTCATCGTTGCTTGAAGGTAGGCCTCGCTTACCGCAACTATTTTAAAGTCAGCCGGTAAAATAACAAGGTACAAACCCGGGGAAGATTCAAACAATATTTTAAAGTCTGTATTTATAGACATAATTACAAAAATTGCTTTTATTCTAAATAAATCTGACAATAATCTACGTCCCTGTAGAATAAAACTAATTAAGAATAATACTTAAAAACAGCACTATTGTTGCTAATTTGTTAATAACTACCTCTAACAAATCTAATCTTTTTAAAATAGATAAGCAAAAAAACTTAAGTTAATTATGCGCTGAAGTGTTTAATTCAGTAGTGAATTTTTTTGACATTTTAACGCAGACTAATGAATCGTTTATGGCAGTTGTTTCGGGTTAAAGGAATTTATTTTACTTAATTTTTAGAACTGCCTTCCCTGTTGTAAGCTGCTAAAAAGAATGTTTTTGAATTGATCCGGATGCAGGGCAACAGGCAACCTCCATGTTGCAACAGGCCGGTAGCGATGATTTCCCTTTGTTTTGGGGCCTTTGCCGTTTTGTAAAAAATCTT
Source organism: Bacteroidota bacterium (assembly GCA_023251755.1). GTDB lineage: Bacteria > Bacteroidota > Bacteroidia > B-17B0 > Aurantibacillaceae > JAHEYF01. Next base: position 2,787 of record JAHEYF010000070.1, on the reverse strand, counting down.
ATATTTACACTTCTATCCTCTGTTTTAGCTAAATCGATTAAGATAAGGGATTGTAAATGTTTTAAAATGGAAAAAACCAGAAGGAGTTTTTTAAAATTATCTGCATTTGCAGCTTCATTGTTTGCTTTTAATAAAAGCAAAGCCCTGAGTATTATACAAAATGAAGAAAAAGGTATTCAACCCATTGTGCTTTCGACCTGGCGCTTTGGTATACAGGCCAACGAAGAAGCCTGGAAAATATTGAGTACCGGTGGTCGTGCCTTAGACGCGGTTGAAGCCGGGGTAAAAATTCCGGAAGGCGATCCGAAGGAACGGAGTGTGGGCATGGGGGGCCGTCCCGACCGGGACGGACGTGTTACATTAGATGCCTGCATTATGGATGAAAATGCGAACATTGGCTCAGTGGCTTGTCTCGAACATATAGTGCATGCTATTTCGGTTGCACGCGCCGTTATGGAAAAAACACCCCATGTGATGTTGGTAGGTGATGGGGCTTTGCAGTTTGCCTTGTCACAGGGTTTTAAAAAAGAAAATTTATTAACGCCTGAGTCGGAAGCAGAATGGAAGGAGTGGTTGAAAAAATCGGAATACAAACCTGTGACCAATATTGAAAATCACGATACAATTGGAATGGTGGCGCTGGATGCTCATGGAAACCTTTCGGGTGCCTGTACCACAAGCGGAATGGCTTTTAAAATGCATGGAAGGGTAGGCGATTCGCCAATAATCGGGGCAGGTTTGTATGTAGACAACGAGGTAGGCGCTGCAACCGCAACGGGGCATGGAGAAGAAGTGATCCGTATTGCCGGAAGCCATTTGGTTGTGGAACTAATGCGCCAGGGACATCACCCCGAAAAAGCCTGTAAATTGGCCGTTGAGCGGATTATGAAAATTAAAAAAGGCAAGCTCAATGAAATTCAGGTGGGATTTATCGCCATCAACAAAAAAGGAGAGCATGGTTCGTATTGCCTGCAAAAAGGATTCAACTATGCGGTTTATTCCCCTGAAATTAAGAATCAGTTGATTGATGCAAAAAGTATTATTTAAAACAACAACAACAATAAAATTCCTGTGTAACTCTCTTATCCCCGTGACCTCTGTGTTAAAGAAAGAAATGAACAAGAAACTCGAAATAGCCGTATTTAATTATCAATCTGCCCTTTATGCACAGTCTGCGGGTGCCGATCGTATTGAGTTGTGCATTCACCCGGAACTTGGCGGGATAAGCCCAGGCAAAGAAATGATAGAACTGGTGATGCAAACAATTACTATTCCGGTAAACGTAATGGTTCGCCCCCGCGGTGGTAACTTCGACTACACTTCGGATGAATACGAGGCCATGAAAAGAGAAATAAATTATTGCAAACAGCAGGGAGTAAACGGTGTCGTTTTTGGAATATTAACGGAAGACAGGCAAGTGGATGAATTGCGTTGTAAAGAATTGGTGAGTCTGGCGCATCCCTTAAAGTGTACATTTCACAGGGCTTTCGACGAATGCGAACTTCCGGGCAGGGAATTGGAAAAAATAATTGCCTGCGGTTTTAGCCATGTATTAAGTTCAGGAACAAAAGCCAATGCAGTTGAAGGGGCGAAAATATTAAAACAATTTATTGAACAGGTTTCAGGACGAATTGTTGTTATGCCCGGAGGAGGAGTGAGAACAAGCAACCTCAAGATCTTAGTGAACGAAACATCTGCAACAGAATACCATTCTTCCGCTTTAACAAATCAAACAGAAATAGCGGACACAGATGAAATAGAAAATATGAAAGGGCTGATCAGACAGTGAGGATATTTTTAAGCATATTGTTTGTTTATTGCGCCGTAGAAGTGTTTGCTCAAAAACCACTTGAGTTTAATTTAAGCAACAACTGGAAATTTAAAAATACAAAAGATAAAAACTGGCTGCCTGCAATTGTTCCGGGTACTGTACACACCGATTTACTAAACAACCAAAAAATAAAAGACCCTCATCTTCATCAAAATGAACAGGAGCTGCAATGGGTAGAAAATGAAAACTGGGAATACAGTTGTGAATTTAATTGTGAAGAGGCTGTACTTAACCATGAAAACATCAGCCTGCAATTTTATGGTTTGGATACTTACGCGAAAATATACCTCAACGGAATTTTTATAAGCGAAACCAACAATATGTTCAGGACCTGGCGGCCTGAGGTAAAAAAACATTTAAAAAAAGGAAGCAATACACTGCGCATTCTGTTCGAATCCTCCGTGAATAAAGGGAAAGAACTGGCCCAACAAATCCCTTATACCCTGCCCGGTGATGAAAAAATATTTACCCGCAAGGCACAATACCAGTATGGCTGGGATTGGGGGCCGCGCTTAGTGACCTGCGGAGTATGGCGGTCTGTAAAATTAGTTGCTTGGAATTCCTGTTATATCAAAACCATTCATTGTATTCAGCAATCGCAAACAACTGCAAAAGCCGAACTTGCATGCAGGCTTGAAATAAATTGCAACAAAGCAGGGGAATACGAAATCGCTTTAAGCAATGAAACAGAAAAATTACCGCTTAAAACACAAAAAATACAACTGAAAAAAGGAAGCAATGCGGTCTCAATTCCCTATACGATCGATCAGCCAAAACTATGGTGGTGCAATGGATTAGGCGAGCCTCATATTTATTTATTTAACCTTGTCCTTTCTCAAAACGGGAAAGTACTTCATTCAAAACAGGTAAAAACAGGTATCCGTAAAATTGAACTGCTGCAACAAAAAGATGTATCCGGTAAATCATTTTATTTTAAGCTGAACGATGTGCCTGTA
>JAHEYF010000176.1 GCA_023251755.1 Bacteroidota bacterium | reverse complement strand
AGTAAGCGATAACCTAGCGGCATAGACAGGTTTAGGATGGAAATAAACGGTAAATGGGTAAACGCTGAATATGAGCACAAGAACAACAGTATTTTTTACACTTTTGATGCTGAAAGCACAGGAGGAAAACTGAACATTAAATTAGAGGTGTGGGATAAAAAAGGGAACAGAAACAGTTGTAACCGGGAATGTGTCCGTTAAATTTATTTTGATTGAAATGATTTGTTATTTTTGAGTATGAATTGGCAAAACTACATTGTATCTGACAAAGACGTACTTCTTGGAAAGCCGGCTATAAAAGGTACCCGGATATCTGTTGATCATATAGTTTCATTGCTGGCACAGGGATGGACAGAGCAAAAAATATTAGACAATTACCCGCGTTTGACTACAGACAGTTTGAAAGCTGTATTTGCTTATTTGTATGATTGTCTGCAAGACGGACTATTGTATAAGCGAAAGATAAGCCCGAAGGGCTGACATTTTTATAGAAGATGATCAATAGCAGAAATAAAACCCTGAAAGGGTGGAATAATGTCATCCATTCGGGCAATGTCATTTAGTTAAGAAACTCTGCGACTCCTCTGGAGCACAACTGTTGGAAACAATAAAAACACTTATATACAGGTCACTCCTACGGAGTTTAATTCTATATGAATTGGCTTTTCTACAAACAGTATGCTCCTAACGGAGCAGGCAAATGCTGTTTTGAAAGCCCCGGAGGGGCGAACTGTTGGTAGAAAAAAATGAATGATTGCCTTTCAAGCTCCGTAGGAGCGGCCTGTTAAAAGGTTTCGAACAGTTGTGCTCCAGAGGAGTCGAAGAAGAATGCTTAACTAAATGACATTGCCCTTCGGGATTTAATTTACCTGACCTTGCGTTAACTATAATCATTTCATCCCTTCGGGATTTTTATTGTTTCGAACTGTTAAGATTACATAGACCAGTCGTATTAATAATACCTCACGAAAAAAACAAGAAATCTCTCTCTCAACCAATCCTTTTCCCTACAATTATCAAATCGCGTTCTATTCCATCCATTTCGGCTACTTTGGGTAAGTGTGCCCATTTTTCGAAACCAAAAGCATAAAATAATTTTAAGCTCGGTTCGTTGTGCCCAAATATAAATCCCAACAGGGTATGTATGTTTAATTTTGGGCATTCGTCAATGGCTTTTTGCAGACAAATTTTTCCCAGTCCCCTGCCCTGCATGTTTGCTTCCAGATAAATACTCAATTCTGCTGTTTTGTTGTAGGCAGGTCTTCCGTAAAAGCTCTGATAACTTACCCAGCCCGCGTATTCCTTATCGGCATACAACATCCACAAAGGCCTTGTTTGTGGGTTATGGGCATTCAACCAGTCTAATTTACTTTCAACAGTAACAGGTTCCAGATCGGCTGTTACCATACGCCCAGGAACGGTAGCGTTGTAAGTACCTACAATAAGAGGCAAATCATTTAAGTCTGCATTTCGAAAACTGATGTCCATTATTACACAAATATATCGGGGTGAATTTCGGGAACCAATTTTAAGGACCTTGCTTTATCAAACAACAGGTTGACGGCTTTTTTTCCCAACTCGCCCAGGTCCTTTGAGTACTCGTTTACATAAAGGGCGATGTGTTTTTTCATTACGTCTTCACTCATTTCCTGTGCATGTACTTTTACAAAATCCATACACGATTCGGGATGGGCAAAGGCATATTCAATACTTTTACGAATGACACGGTCTATCTTCTTTTGCAGTTCAACAGGAAACCTTCTACGGGTAACAATCCCACCCAAAGGAATGGGTGCATGAATAAGGTTTTCCCAAAACTCCCCTAAGTCTATAATTTTTTTGAGACCCTTTTGTTCGTAGGTAAACCTATTTTCGTGTATCAGTAATCCGGCGTCAACTTCCCCACTTAACAAGGCATTTTCAATAGAAGAAAACAGCATCTCCTTTTTATTTTTTGCTTCAGGAAAAGCAATGGACAATAAAAAATTGGCTGTGGTATACTTTCCTGGAATAGCGATGAGTTGAGAGTCTATAGTTGAGAGTTGAGAGTTATTAGTTCTTAGTTCAGAGTTCGGAGAGTGAGAGTGAGAGGGGGAGTGAGGGGGGGAGTGAGGGGCTTCCGCAATCCCATTCTGAACCCTGAACTCTGAACTCTGAACTAAAAGCGGGCCGCAATTAAAACCCAGCGCACTGCCTGCATTTAAAAGCTTGTACTCATTACTCAGGTAAGCGTAGGCATGAAAGCTGAGCTTTGTAATGTCCAATTCCTTTTCAAAAGCCTTTCTGTTCAGGGCTTCTACATCTTCCATCACTACTTCAAACTCCAGCCCTTCGGTATCTATTTTACCATGCACCAGGGCATCAAAAATAAAACAATCGTTGGGACAGGGACTAAATCCGAGGCTTAGTTTATACATTATTTTCGTTCTTTTGTTTATTCGTTTATTTGTTCTTTTGTTTATCCGTTCTTTCGTTATGGTGCAACGAATGAACTATTGAACAAGTAAACTATTAAACGAATAAAAAATCAAATACTCTCAATAATCTCCTGCAGCTTCACATTCAGGGTTTCTATGGCTAATGGGATGTTCCAGCTGTTTTTATTTCTCCGTTCAATATAATTCGATACCGACCTTATCTGCGCGCAAAACACCCCTACTTCGTTACAGGCATTAAAAAAAGCAGCGCCCTCCATCGATTCTATTTCGGGGGCAAACTTACGTATAACCTGCCTAATGCTGTGTTCATTGCCATGCACTTTGTTTACTGTAATTGCATAATGTTTCGGCATTCCTTTAAGCACTTTGTTTTTAAATGGCTTTTTTATTCCTATAATCTGATCGCCGAGGTCAATGTCTTCCAGCGTCAAAAAATCATCTCCGTCTTCTGCCCCCATTTCCGAAAAACAATCTTCAATAATGTTTACTACAGTTCCTATGGGAATGTGTTTTTTAAAGCTTCCTCCTATCCCCGCATTAAAAGCCACATCGTATTTATCGCTTAAATATTTCCCCATCTGAAACGACGTATTGACCATGCCTATACCCGTTACCAAAAAATCGATCTTGTGATTTTTATAACTACAGCGTTTTATCTTTTCACCAATAACCTTAACAGCCGTGCATTTTTCATGAAAAGGCTTTACTTCAAATTCGGTAGCTGAGACAATTAGTATATTCATATTGATCTTACAAATATAGAGTATCAGGTAGTAAGTAGCAAGTAGCAGGTACCTGATACCAACGACCTGCTACTTGCTACTAAAAATACTTATCTTTGTCCTGTTTTCTACCAATCACTATGGTTTATTTAACCCGTAAAGAGCATTTTAATGCGGCGCATAAACTCGCAAACCCCAAATGGAGCGATGAAAAAAACCAGGAGGTTTTTGGCAAATGTTCCAACAAAAACTGGCATGGGCACAATTATGAATTATTTGTAACTGTTAAAGGCGAGCCCAATCCTGATACCGGTTTTATTGTGAATTTAAAAGAACTGAGTGTTCTCATCCGAAACGAGGTGTGCCTTCAGCTGGACCATAAAAACCTGAACATGGATGTGCCTTTTTTAAAAGATGTATTACCCAGCACCGAAAATGTAGCCATTGCAATATGGAACATACTGGCCCCTGGAATAAAAACAATGGGAGCCACTTTGCATTGCATTAAACTATACGAAACCGATAATAATTTTGTAGAATATTTTGGAAGTACGAATGAATGATTGACGAAGTACGATTGACGAGGTACGATTGACTATTAAGAATTGATCTACGAAATACGAATTTGTACGGATATACTAATGTTGGAGTAAGGAGGGACGCAGGATGAACATGGGTCTTAGGATGGCCTAAGCATACAGACTGAATACAAGGTACAAAATACAGCATACAAATGAGGATGGACAAATTACGAACAGCCACTATGAACTAAGAACTTTAAACTAAGAACCAATGACCCTAAACGATGAATTTGAACCCGAAGAAGGGTATTTAAAAATAGACCGTTACAATAAAAAATTAATAGAGTCTATTTCTTCCAATTACAATTCGATTATTAAAGATATTGGCGAAAACACAACGAGGGAAGGCCTTGCCAAAACTCCTTCAAGAGCAGCCAAAGCTATGCAATTCCTTACCCAGGGCTATGATTTGAACCCAGGTGATATTTTAAAGTCGGCCATGTTTAAGGAAGATTACAGCCAGATGGTGATTGTAAAAGACATAGAAGTATACAGCCTTTGCGAACACCATATTTTACCCTTTTTCGGCAAGGCTCATATTGCTTATATTCCGAATGGGTATATTGTGGGTTTAAGTAAAATACCCCGGGTGGTAGATGCCTTTGCCCGCAGGTTACAGGTGCAGGAACGTTTAACCAATGAAATAAGAGATTGTATACAGGATACGCTTAAACCTTTGGGTGTGGCCGTTGTAATGGAATGTTCGCACCTGTGTATGCAAATGCGGGGTATACAGAAACAAAATTCAGTAACAACTACTTCGGCATTTACAGGTGAGTTTTTAAAAGATCCGACGAGGAAAGAATTTATTAGCCTGATTGCTTCAAATCTGCATTAAACAAAAATCCCCGGCACAATGTCGGGGATTTTTTTATACTTTTAATTTCTGTCCGAGTTTTAGTGTTTTACCTTGCTTTATCCCATTCTTTTTACAGAGGGCGGCAATGGTGGTGTGGTTCCGTTTGGCAATTCTCCCCAGCGTATCACCGTTGTGTACCACAATGTATTTTCCGCCTTTTCCTTTAACAATGACTTGTCTGGAAGTAGCATAACTCCTTGAATGTTTACTGCGGGAATGAATATTGCGTAAATCGTATTTCGCGTTAAAGTCGTCTTTGTACAATACGAAAGCATTGTTCTTCACTTCGCCGGTTTCAAAATTAATTAAATCCTGTGCATCGATTGCTTTCCCTAAATACCTTATTTCAAAATGGAGGTGGCTTCCGTAAGAGTGACCGGTATTACCACCCAAACCAAGTATGGTACCCGAAGTAATTTCCTGATCGGGTTCCACTAATATTTTTGAAAGGTGGGCATAAACCGTTTCAAGCCCGTTGTTGTGACGAACAATCACAACATTGCCGTAACTATGGTTCAATTTGGCAATGCGTACCTTGCCATCAAATGCGGCAACAACGGTATCACCCGTTTCCAGGTTCACATCGGTTCCAAAATGCGGCCTGCGCCTGCGCCATCCGAATTCGGAAGTTACAAGGCCTTTAAACGGCAAGGTAAATCCACAATTCCATTCGTCCAGTAAATATACAGTAGCTGAATCGGTAATAAACTCTTTGTCAAAAACGTAAGGATGAATAACAGACGTGTCCCAGCTGCCGTACAAGTCATGCGAAGGGAACATCAGTAATGAATCCACTTCATCCATCATTATTTCCTGGCCGTATACAACTTTGGTTGTGTCTTCTTTTTTTCTCTTCTTATCGTCGGTAGGCTTTTTATTTTTATCGTTCACTCCTGCAAATAGCGAAAGACCGGTAAACACCGTACAAAAAGCTATTGCAATTAATTTTTTCATATCTCTTTCCTATGCCTAAAGCAATTTTTTAATTTGAATCTGGCAAAAATATGTTTTAAGTTGAAAAAAACAAGTGCCAAAAGATGTTAATAAGGGGGTACTTATTAACAATTGAATCCAACCGACGGTTAAAACGCTTATTTCATCGAATGTACAGCGGAAAGGAACTGCCCTTGAGCCCGTTAATAAAAAATGTTAAAAAAATACAAAAATCAGTCTTTATTGAAGCTCAGGTCGGTTAAACTGATTAAAAAAGCCTCCAGGTCCTTTTTTTCTTTTTCACTCAAATTGAGTGGCTGCGCTAATAGGCTGTCGCGGTTAATAGCTCCCGGAATAGTTTTATCAGGTTCATTGTAATAATCAATTACTTCGCTTAATGTTTTAAACATACCGTTGTGCATGTATGGCGCGGTTACACTTACGTTTCTTAATCCCGGCACTTTAAATCGTCCAATGTCTGCCAGCTCTTTGCTTACCGCATACCTTCCCGAGTCGTTCAGGTCTTTTGCATTAAACAAGCCTATGTTCCTGAACTCATCCGTAGTAAAATCGGTTCCGAAATGACAATTAAAACACTTGCCTTTGTTAACAAAAAGCGCTTGTCCTCTTTTTGCTGCTTCTGAAAACAGACTGGTGTCCAATCGGCTGGAATACCTGTCGAAAGGACTGTTGGCCGTTGACAGGCTGCGTTCAAAAGCTGCGATGGCTTTCAGCAGGTTTTCCTTATTGGGTGCTACGTGAAAAATCTTCATAAAAAAAGCGGGGTACTGCTTGTGTTTATTCAATTTTTTGACCGCTTCTGATATGGGTAAATTCATTTCAACCGGGTTTTCGATAGGCCCCTGCGCCTGTTGTTCAAGGCTTTCAGCCCGGCCATCGTGAAAGAAAAAATAATGCTCGTCTAAATTCATGGCCGAAGGGGTGTTGCGGGTGCCTTTCAGCGAATCAACACCAAAGCTAAAAGGGACATTATCTGCAAAGGCATATTGCGGTTTGTGGCAGGA
>JAHEYF010000069.1 GCA_023251755.1 Bacteroidota bacterium | reverse complement strand
GTAGCTGCCTTTTGAATGTTTGGTTTTAAAAAGATGGGTATCATACGAAAAATCCATTGTTTTAAAAGGGGCTGTAACCGAGTTCCATTGCGAACGGTAATTGATATCGGCCCGGTGGTCGCCTTCAAATACCCCGGTGCAAGCAGGATTGGCCAATAAAGGTGCCTGTAAATATTGTGAAAAGTGAATGTCCTGTGCGTTTGCTTTTATTAAAACAAAACATACACCAATCCCTGCGCTTACAATTTTCAATCTTCCTCTCATGCTCTTTTGTTTTATCTGATTAACGAAATATTTCCACTTACTTTAACAGGTGCTTTGTCTTTAAAAGTGAGCGATAACCTATAGGCAAACACAGCCGTGTTTAATTCTTCACCTTTGTAACTTCCGTTCCATCCGCTGGTTTGACTATTACTAAAAAACACTTCTGTTCCCCAACGGTCGTAAATACTTAAACTCATGCTTTCAATTCCGTTTCCGTATACCATCAGCATGTCATTTTTCCCGTCTCCGTTTGGCGAAAAACCGGTAGGAATATAATAACCCGATTCGGGGTGGCAGGTGGCATCATCCTGGTATTGAACATGGATGCTGCTTACAAGGTTTAATCCCGGGCAGCCGAAGTTTACCGTAAGTATGTATGTGCCGCTATCAGCCGGTGAAAAATTATTTACGCTGGCTGTTGACATATTGGAAAGGAATTGTTGACTGGGAGATGTCCAGTTATAAGAGCTTGGAGCAGCAGAGGCTGTACTGCTTAAATTCAATACTTCATTCTGACACACCACTTGATTTCCACTTACATTTAAAGTAACCCCGTTCAGGTTAATTATATTCAAGTGGGTAACAGCTGTTATTGTTGTGTCTAAACATGAATTGGCAAAATGAACAGAGACGTTGTAATCGCCTTGTGTTGATGCATTAACAACCGGAACAACAGTTTGTGCAGTACTTGCTGTATACGCATTTGGTCCTGTCCAACTATACGTTGCACCTGTAATAGCATTTACAGAAAGGTTGGCTACAGCTCCCGGACAAAGCTGCAGAGTGGATACAGGAGCAATATTGATTGCCGGATTAGTGATGATGCTCACCGCAACAGAAGCGGTACTGGTAACAGGAGTTCCGTTACAACCCATCACCGATACTGTTATCTGATACGTTCCTGCATTTGCAGCAGTTATATTATTTAAAACGGTTTGCTGCTGAGCAGATGAAAAACTTCCGGGCCCTGTCCAGTTATAGGTAGCGTTTGTAACCGGATTAACGCTCAGGTTAAGTGTTGCATTTTGGCAAACACTGATAGTTGGATTGGCAACAACAGCATTAACTGTTGGGTTGGTTTGTACAGCCACCATAATAGTATCGGTAGCTGTAACAGGCACACCGCCACATCCCAATGCGCTAACCGTAACAATGTATTGTCCGGCATTGGCTGCTGTTGCAGCAATAATAGCAGGATTTTGCTGACTTGATGTGAAGGTGTTTGGTCCGGTCCAGTTATAAGTTGCACCTGTGATAGTATTGGTAGTTAATTGAATTGTTGCACCCTGACAAACAGAAAGGTCTGGTTGCGGTGTGAGATTAAGTGTGCCGTTGCTATTAACAATTACATGAATGGTATCGGTGGCCGATACAGGCACACCGCCGCATCCAGTTGCTGTAACTGTAACAATATATTGCCCCGTATTGACTATTGTTGCAGGAGTGATGGCGGGGTTTTGCAAAGTTGAGGTAAACGCGTTTGGTCCTGTCCAGCTATAAGTAGCCCCTGTTATAGCACTTGTTGTTAACTGGAGTGTCGCTCCATCACAAATAGAAATGTCTGGTTGTGGACTCAGGTTAAAAGTCCCGCTGTTGTTTACCACTACCAGTATGGTATCTGTTTTTATAACAGGTGTGCCTCCGCAGCCCAGCGCAGTTACTGTAACAATGTATTGTCCTGAATTGGCCGGTGTCGCAGAAGTAATGGCTGGATTTTGTTGTGTTGAGGTAAATGTATTTGGCCCCGTCCAGCTATAAGCAGCGCCTGTTACCAGATCCGCGTTTAATTGAATGGTATTGCCCTGGCAAATAGAAATGTCTGCCTGTGGTGTGAGCGAAAAAGTACCTGCATTACTTACTACAACCTGAATGGTGTCTGTACCGGTAACGGTTGTTCCCGAGCATCCTGGTACAGTAACAGTAACAATGTATTGCCCATTGTTAGTAATAGTTGCCGGAGTAATGACCGGGTTTTGTTGTGTTGATGTATAGGAGTTGGGCCCTGTCCAGCTGTAAGTAGCCCCGGTACCTGCATTGTTGATACTCAGGTGAATGGTATCGGCAGGACAAGCGATAACCGAATCGGGTGCAGTTAAAGTTAATACCGACGAAGCACCAACAGTTACAGTAACTGTTTTCTGAAAAACAGGGCAACCGAAAAAACCAATGTCTACCGTGTACACTCCTGCATTGGCAGCTGTGGCACTACTAATGCTTGTAATGGTATCGCTTGATATAGTTGCCCCTGAAGGGTCTTTCCAGGTATAAGTTACCCTTGGGTCTCCCGCAAAAATATCCGGAAAATTATTGGTCACGTTCAGGTTAATCGGATCACCAGCACAAAGCGTGAGGTTGGGGTTGGTGGTAAAAATGATATCATCCATCTCATCTTCATTAAATAACAACATTTCCGTACCATACAATCCATCACCATAACCAATTGTCCTGAAATCAATTTTCTTTTTCGAACAATCCGTACTTGTATATACTGCATGTACTTTTCCCGGAACAGTATATTTTACATCGGTTCTGCCGTTCATGTATTGCTGTTGGGTGGCAAGAATGGATGTCCATTGCCGGGTAATTTTAAATGAGTTGTTGCTGATGGTCACGGCTGGCTCGGCGCCATAGCCCTGGTGTTCGATGTATAATTTGCCATCTACCTGGTTGGCAGTAGTACTATATATGCCTCCAATTATACCGTTTACATCAATAAAATTATTCCCCAATAGGCGGTAGTAAGTATCATTTACTCTTGGCCCCTGCGAATCATTAAAACCTATTTCAAACCTGAACAAGCCCGATTCTGTTAGGTCGTTTATGTATCTCAGGTACTGTGGGTATTTTGGAGTCGGAGTTCCGGTTCCATTAATCATAGTGGGTGTGGGCCACATGGTAGCAAGGGAAGAAGATGTTGTATAGAGTGGTTGGTTGCCAATAGCCCAGGCTCTTTTGCCACAGCCTGGAACATTGGCACAATTGTCCTGTTGATCGTCGCGGGTAAAAACACTGCCTACATAATAAGGGTTAGCCCCCTGGTAAGGCCCTAATAAAGGCACCCCCACATAGGCTGCATTTAAAGGGCTGGGTAGTTCGTTTACCCAATGCGAGTTGTTATTAATGGCCCTTGCTGCAACTGTATTGGTGTTGTTCCAGTCGCGTACAATGCTAATATCACCAGGTGTATTGTTTAACTGGTGGGTCCAGCTCCAGTTGGGCTGAGGGTAATCGGGCACTTCAATTAACCCGGCCTGATCCTGTGAATCCCATTTCCATTCGAAGCCGTTTTTATGGGTTTCCATAAAGTGGATACGGTTATCATATTGGAAGGCATTCCATCCTAAGCTGGTAAAACTGAGCATGAACAATTTTTTCCCCAATACATTTTTGCAATCAAAAATACGCTGGTCATTCATCCATTTCACCATGGGGGTTCTTTCCATTTCCGGTTTAACGGTTTTAAAAGCATCAACTATCCAGGCTCTTTCAGGTATTAAGGTGTGGTTGGCATTCATGCGATTGTAATATTCCGCATTAAAATTTTTAAGCGCATTATGGTCTTCGGTCCATATTTTTATGATGGCCGCGGATCCCATACCATACCTTAACCAGTGGCTTCCTGTTGCAATATCCGAACTCCAGAAATCAGCATTGACAATTTGTTTATGGTTTTGAAAATCATAATTCCATTCAAAAGGGAAGCCAGGTTCCATGCTCCAGTGTATTTTATGCTCGGGTCCGGTAAAAAAATTAGGGTACTGAGCCATAAACAAATCCATTACAATTATGGCAACACCTTCTGCACAACCTTCTTCAAAACCGCTTAATGTTGGGTTGTAATGCCAGGTTGAATCGGATGAAATGCAGACATTCCCCCTCCAGGCATGTACCAGTTCATGTATCATTAGTCGGGGCTGGTCCAAATCTCCGGATGAATTCACCATGTAGGAAGAGCTTACCCAATCGGGCCCGTTGTAATAGGTATTTTTGCCAGTGCCATAAGAGTCGTTGATAACTATTACATCATGACTTCTTGAAGGAGGCCCGTATACAGAGCGTATAATAGGAATAACAAGGTCGTAAAAGGTTTGCATTTTGGCGGCCTGTGTGGCGGTAAAAGGTACTGCCCCGTTTACACCAAAACCAGTTTCAACATGCACGGTCAAATTATAACTTGTAAGTCCTAATGTTGCCCATTGAAATTGGAGGGGAATGGATTGCGCAAGCGTATTGCCATTATACAGATTAAGGTAAAAATTATCGCCTATATTAAAAGTGGTACCCATTGCTGCTGCCGAACGCCTCAACTCCTCGTAGCTATGTCCGCCTGTATTCCAGGCCGATGAATTCAGCCCCTGTCCCCAGCGAATATTTTGAGACCCTGCGGTAGTACCAAAACTAAAACTGGAAAAAGAACCAGAGGTCCATTTAGCAATGGCATTGTGAATACTTTCGGTATAGCCCACAGCGGTGGCCTGAACCGAAGAAGGATTGGTAATATGCAGGTTGGCACCATTTTGTAAAGCAGGGGCAGGTGAAGGGTGATCCAGTGGACTCCCACATACGCCGGGGGTTTTTACGTTGCCCGGGTTTTTTGAATCAAGGTGAGGTTGTGCCTCAGCAGGCCTTAATATATTTTGCTGTGCAACTAATTTATTGGCAGAAAGGGCTATAAATAATAGAAAAAACAGGTGTAATTTTTTCATAGTGGCGATGTTTGATGGATTAGTGGATGGATGATAATGAAATTAGAATGACACTTTAGCAAGTATAGACCAATTAACATTTTGATAACAGAAACTTATTATCAAAACAGTATACGATATTGTCAATTTTAGTACATGACCACTGAAAGAGGGTGTTTATGTCCTGAATCGCTTGATTTTAAAGGTGTTTTGACGTTCAATCGTTTTACGAAAAATCACTAATTACGAATCATTACGAATATACCAATCTACGTGTGTTATCACTGCAAATTTCTGCATTAGTATATTTGTACAAATTCGTATTTGTAGTTAAAATAACTTTCGAACTTTTAAATTTTCTAAACGAATGAACTATTTCCGGAGAACGACTCCTTTATAACGGATGTTAACAGGGGAATTTTTAGCGTTGGAAATAATTTCAACAATCCTGTCCTGCCTGTCGTATACAGATTTTGTTTCGAAGGTAACAGTGATGGTTCCTTTTTGTTGGGGAGGGATGGGTGCTTTGGGAAAATCAACAGAGGTGCAGCTGCAGGAGACTTTTGCCTCATTAATAACAAGCGCTTCGTTACCGGTGTTCACAAAATCATATTTCAGCACCACTGTTTCCCCTTGTTTTACAAAACCAAAGTTTTTTTTAGTATCAGTAAATTTTAATTGAGCCTGGGGAAAAGCTATACATGAAATAAATATAAAAAAGATAAAAATAGATGTCTGCTTCATGTTATTTAAAAGTGAGAATGTGAGCGTGTAAGAAAGTAAGAAGAGATTTGTTACAAAAAAAACCGGGTGCTTTCGCAACCCGGTTCCTTCAAAAATCTATTCACACAAAAAATACTATTAATGGCCACCAGTTGCTGGAGGTGTACCTGCGGGTTGCGCAGGTGCAGGTGCCACTTCACCTTTAATGGTCAACACAACCGATGGTGATTTTGCATTGGACAACACAGTGATTTTTTTATCGAACTTACCGGGACGCTTGCTGTCGTATTTTACTTTAAAAGTAGCTGATTTTCCAGGAGCGATTGGTTCTTTTGGCCATCCGTCAACATTGGTACAACCACATTGAACAGTAATGTTGGATATAATTAAAGGAGATTTACCCGTGTTTTTAAATTTATATTCTCTTAAAGTATTAGCATCATAAGCAAGGTTACCGTAATCAATTACTTCCTGTTCAAATTTAATTTCAGGAGCGTTGGGGTCAATGTTTGGAGTGGCGATTTCCTGCGCTTTACCCACTAAAGTAAGGCACAAAATTACTGATAAGGTGAAGAATACTTTTTTCATAATTTAAGGGTTGTTTAATTTGTGTTGTTCAATTAACAAAGTTGATGCCAAATTATTTTGCCTGTTCAACCGGCCCTGTATTTGGCTTGCTGGCCGGAAATGGTTCTTCTGCAGGAGCAGCTTCCACTGTACCTTTTATCTGCAAAGTTAAAGTTCCTGTTTTTGCATTCGACTGAACCGAAACCGATTTGTTAATTGGCCCTACACGTTTGGTGTCGTAGTGTACTTTTATAACACCTGTTTTACCCGGTAAAATTGGTTCTTTAGGACAGTTGGGAACTGTACAACCGCAACTTCCCTGGCAATTGCCTAAAATTAAAGGTTCTTTACCGGTATTCGTAAATTTAAATTCACAATTTCCATCAGCACCTTGTTTAATTGTACCGTAATCGTGAATCAGCTTGTCAAATTTAATATCGGCCAGACTTTGTGGAGTAGCGCTTGTTGTTGCAGGTGTAACCGGAGCTACAGAAGTTGGAGGTGTTGGAGCTACAGGAGGAGCTACTTTTACAGGTTCTTGTTTTTCCTGTCTTCCACCTTTTACAGCTTTGTCTTCACCTTTTTTTTCCTGCGCATTGGCATTAGCAAGGGTAAATGCCAACAGACCAAAAGTTAAAATTATTTTTTTCATTGTTGTATATTGTTATTTAAAATTTTCAAGTTGGTAACTAAAATCGTGCCACAAGGCACAATATTAGGATTTATTTTTTGGAATTGCAATCTCTTTTTATAAGTTCTATCGTTTAATAGTTTATTCGCTCAATAGTTTGGTATAGCTTATACTACAACGATTTCCTTGGGGAACTAAAGAACATCTAAACTATTGAACGGATGAACAATACAAAACTATAAAAATCTTTTAACAAACCTTTCCCAAACCCTTTCTACTCCTTAACTTTAGACTTTATTGGTTTGAAATTTTTCTGGTTTAATAATTCACCCGAAAGATTTGATCGTAACCGAAATTGTTCTTTTGGCTCTTGGCTTTTAACTTATTTCTCGCAGAGAAGCGCTGAATTAAAACGCAGTGTTCCGCAAAGGATGTTTTGTGACTGTGATTGCTCTTTTGGCTTTTAACTTTTGACTTTTAACTTAAAATAAACATGTTCTTAATATTCGACACCGAAACAACCGGTTTACCCCGCAACTTTAACGCCCCTTTAAGCGATTCCGACAACTGGCCCCGTATGGTGCAGATTGCCTGGCAATTGCACGATGCAGCGGGTAACTTGTTATCGGCCAAA
Organism: Bacteroidota bacterium; assembly: GCA_023251755.1. GTDB lineage: Bacteria > Bacteroidota > Bacteroidia > B-17B0 > Aurantibacillaceae > JAHEYF01. Next base: position 18,582 of record JAHEYF010000069.1, on the reverse strand, counting down.
AGCATTATTGTAAAGCCCGAAGGTTATACCATTCCTTTTAATGCCGAGCAGATACACGGCATCAGTACACAGCGTGCCCTGGCAGAAGGTGCCGATTTAAAAGAAGTGTTGCTTGAATTTGCCGAAGTAGTAAAACAAACGCAATACCTGTGTGGGCACAACATTGGTTTTGATAACAATATTATAGGCGCTGAATTTTTGCGTACTCAAATGCCTAATTTTTTTGAAGGCAAAGGCGTAATCGATACCAAAAACGATGAAACCACTGCCTTCTGTGCTATTCCAGGTGGTAAAGGCGGTAAATTCAAATGGCCTACCTTAACTGAACTATACACCAAATTATTTAACAAGGGCTTCGAAGAGGCTCACAATGCCGCCTTCGACGTGGCCGCTACCGCCAAATGTTTTTTCGAAATCATCAGGCGCCGTGTTATCCAGGTAAAAGAATTCAGCATTGAACAAGCCACTACCATTCAGTACCAGGCCCCCGATCTTTCTGAATTATTGGCCAGCGAAAAAAAATTAAAAGAAGCAAAAACACAAGGAACAACAATCACTCCCGCTGTCGCTGATCTAAGTACTCCAGTCTCAATACTCAATACTAAATACTCACATCTACACAATCATTCCCAGTTCTCAGTTCTGCAATCCACCAGCGATATTGATGACATTGTGAAACAAGCTGCGGCCTACGGTTCGCCGGGTGTGGCCATTACCGATCATGGGAATATGTATGGTGCTTTTTTGTTCTGGCAAAGTGTAGACAAACAAAACAAATCCATTAAGGCCTATAACGAGGCCATAACCAAAGGTGAAAAACAAGGAGAGAAAAAGCAGGAATTAAAAGCCATCATTGGTTGCGAATTATTTATCTGTAAAGACCGCAAAGATAAAAGCAAACAAGAGAACGGCTTTACACAAGTGTTCCTGGCCAAAAACAAAGCCGGTTACCAGAACCTTTCCAAACTAAGCTCCATTGGTTTTACTGAAGGTTTTTATTATGTACCCCGTATCGATAAAGAAACCCTGGCTCAGTATAAAGGTGATTTAATTGCCACCACAGGCTCCTTAAGCAGCGAGATACCCGGCCTTATTTTAAATGCAGGTGAGCAACAGGCCGAAGAGGCCTTTGTATGGTGGCACCAGCAGTTTGGTGAAGATTTTTATGTTGAATTGAACAGGCACAAATTACCCGAAGAAGAACACGTAAATAAAGTATTGCTGGGCTTTGCCGAAAAATACGGTGTAAAGTATTTTGCCGCCAACAGCAATTATTACATTGATAAAAAAGGCGCACAGGCCCACGATATTTTATTGTGTGTAAAAGAAGGCGAGCTCAAAGAAACACCCATAGGGCGGGGCAGGGGCTTCCGTTATGGTTTCCCTAACGATGAGTTTTATTTCCGCACACCCGCCGAAATGATAGAGCTGTTTAAAGACTTACCGCAAGCCATTGAATGCACCAACGAAATAGTCAACAAGGTAGAGTCCTTTAAATTGGTGCGCGATGTGCTCTTACCTAAATTTGAAATAGCCCAGGATTTTTTAGACAGCAAACAAGCCGAGATAGAAGAATCCTTTTTGCGGATATGTGCCTTAAAGGAAAAGGACTGGACTTCCAAAAACCTTTCGGCAGAAGCCCTTGCGGTAGAAAAAGACGAAGCCCGGAAAATTGCAGAACAATACATTTACCTTGTACACATTACTTACATAGGGGCGCAAAAACGTTACCCCGATATGTCGCCCGAAATAAAGGAACGTATAGACTTTGAGTTGGCCACCATCGAGCGCATGGGCTATCCCGGTTACTTCCTTATTGTATCCGACTTTACCTCCAAGGCCCGAGAAATGAAAGTTTCCGTTGGCCCCGGACGTGGTTCAGCCGCCGGTTCAGCTATTGCTTATTGCTTAGGTATTACCAATGTTGATCCCATTAAGTACGACCTCCTCTTTGAGCGTTTCCTCAATCCAGATCGTATATCCATGCCCGATATTGATATTGACTTCGACGACGAAGGGCGCGACAAAGTAATTAAATACGTAATTGATAAATACGGCGCCAATCAGGTGGCCCAGATTATTACTTATGGTACCATGGGTGGTAAATCAGCTATCCGCGATGCCTCCAGGGTATTGAACCTGCCATTGTCGGAAGCAGACAAACTCGCCAAGTCTTATCCCGATTCACTGGAAGCGACATTGAGCTCCTTACTGGCGCCTGATGGAATATCCGGTAAGTACCTCGAAAAAATAAAAGACAAACGCGAGGTGGTGGAACAATCCCACAACTTCCGTAAACTATCGCAGGAAAAAACCCCGCAGGCCGAAGTGCTTATGCAGGCTTACGAACTCGAAGGTTGTGTGCGCAACACAGGTATACATGCCTGTGGTGTGATCATCACACCCGATGAGTTAAGCAAGTTTGTTCCCGTTACCCGGGGCAAAGACAGCGAAATGCTGGTGACCCAGTTCGACAACTCGGTGGCCGAAAACGCAGGCCTGCTTAAAATGGACTTCTTAGGTTTAAAGACCTTGACCATTATTAAGTACGCTTTAAAGTATGTAAAACTCAGGCACGGCATCGATATAGACATCGACGACATTCCCTTTGACGATAAAAAAACCTACGAACTTTTTCAGCGCGGCGAAACCAACGGTATCTTCCAGTTTGAAAGTGCCGGGATGCAAAAGCATCTCAAAGACCTGAAGCCCGATGTGTTTACCGATTTAATTGCCATGAATGCCCTGTACCGACCGGGCCCTATTGCATACATCCCCAACTACATCCGCCGTAAGCACGGTAAAGAAGCCGTTACTTACGACCTGGAAGGAATGGACGAGTTCCTGCAGGAGACTTATGGTATTACCGTGTACCAGGAACAGGTAATGCGGCTCAGCCAAAAGCTCGCCAACTTTACCAAAGGTGATGCCGATACCCTGCGCAAGGCCATGGGTAAAAAGCAAAAGGACGTGCTGGACAAAATGAAAAGCAAGTTCTTAGAGGGATGCAAAACAAATAATCACGATTTAAAAGTAGCCGATAAGGTGTGGACCGACTGGGAAGCCTTTGCCTCCTACGCCTTCAATAAATCACACTCTACCTGCTATGCTTACCTTGCTTTTCAAACGGCTTATTTAAAAGCACATTACCCGGCCGAGTTTATGGCTTCGGTACTGACCCACAACATGGGCGATTTAAAAAGCGTTACCTTTTTTATGGAAGAATGCAGGCGTGCCGGTATTAAAGTACTGGGCCCCGATGTGAATGAAAGTTTTGGTGACTTTAGTGTAAACCCCAACGGAGAGATCCGTTTTGGAATGGCCGCCGTTAAAGGCGTTGGTGCCAACGTAGTAGAGGCCATTGTAACGGAGCGCGACGCCAACGGTCACTTCCTCAATATTTTTGACCTGGCCAAACGCTTAGACACCAAAGCCGTTAACAAAAAAAGCTTAGAAGCCCTTTCGCAGGCAGGTGCCTTCGATTCATTTGAAGGCCTGCACCGCGCCATGTTTTTTGCCCTCGATAAAGACGGGCAAACCCTGACCGAAAAAGTAATTAAGTACGGCAACAGCATGCAGGGCAAAGCCGATACCTCGCAGGTATCCATGTTTGACGATGGTGAAAATTCGGTGGAAATAAGTGTCCCTTCCCTGCCCGTGGTAGAGCCCTGGGGCGCCCTGGAACAATTGGCCAAAGAACGCGAAGTGGTGGGCATCTACATCTCCGGTCACCCTTTGGATACTTATAAATTAGAGATCACTCATTTTTGTAAAAACACTCTGGCCGAGCTGGCAGACTTAAAAGCATTGAATGGAAAGGAAATGAGTATAGCCGGTATAGTTACCGCCGTGCAACACCGCACGTCCAAAACCGGTAACCCCTTTGGTCTGTTTACCGTGGAGGACTACAACGGCTCGCACGAGTTTATGGTGTTTGGTAAAGACTTTGTGGAGTTTAACAAATACATGGTGCCTAATTTATTTGTATTCATCAAGGGCCGTGTACAAACCCGTTACAACCAGCCCGATAACTTTGAATTTAAAATTCAGAAAATACAATTGCTTTCCGAGCTCAAGGAAAAAGCCTTTAGTACCATTAAACTAAAAATCGGAATCGATTCCATTAACGAAGCCTTTATCAACAACTTCGACAACATTGTAAAACAACATCCCGGTAAATGCAGCCTCGAGTTTTTGGTAGAAGACAGCAGCGATAATATTTCGGTTAAACTTTTTTCTAAAAACTTTAAGGTATCCATCAACAACGATTTTATGTTGGATTTGGATAAGCTGAATGCAGTGGAGTATGAGTTGGTTTAGATGATGATGAATACACGAAATGATAAAGAAGGTTTGACCCGCCAGCTAAGAACTATTCTATCTTTATAAAATCTTTACATCTTTATCTATACTTTTGGGTCTAAGCGGGCAACTAATATTGTGAATTTAATACCCCATAAAATCAGTAAAACTAACCAATATTTAATTGGTGTTGTGTTGATTATTGCGGTTTCAACAGTCTGTTATTTTTTATCTGCATTTATAGGCTACAAGGTTGTAGCACTTCTTTTATTGGTAACGGTTTCATTAACAGCCATGTTTTTTGATATTCTGCCGGTGCTTTGTGCAGCCATATTAAGTGCAATAATTTGGGATTTTTTCTTTATTCCTCCAAAATTTACATTTCTTATTGAAAGTACAGAAGACTTGCTAATGTTTTTTATGTATTTCATAATTGCACTGGTAAATGCGGCTTTGACATTTAAAATCAGGGCAATAGAAAAGGAAGCGAGTAAAAAAGAAGAAAAGGAAAATACGTTTAAGTTATATAACACTTTACTTAATTCACTTTCTCACGAACTGCGTACACCAATATCCACCATCATTGGAGCAACCGATAACCTGCAAACGGGCAACCAAAAACTTTCTGACCAAAATAAAACCGAATTGCTTGCTGAAATTTCAAAGGCTTCACTTCGTTTAAACAGGCAGGTTGAAAATCTGCTGAATATGTCCCGTTTGGAATCCGGGTTTATTCAACCAAAAAAGGACTGGTGTGATATAAATGAACTGGTACATGAAGTTGTAAACAGATTAAAGGAAAATTTAGAAAAAAGACTTGTAAATATTGAAATAGATGACAATGTTCCCTTGTGCAAACTTGATTTTGGATTGATGGAACAAGTGCTGCAAAACCTGATTTTAAATGCCAATTTATATATTCCGGAGCAATGTGTTGTTTTTGTAAAAGCGAAATTCAGTAATAATAATTTGATTTTAATAGTAGAGGATAACGGCAGTGGCTTTCCTGCTGCTGAAATCGAAAAAATTTTTGATAAATTTTACAGGTTAAAACATTCTGAAACCGGCGGAACAGGCTTAGGATTATCTATTGTAAAAGGTTTTGTAGAAGCACACAACGGAACAATCAGCTTAGAAAACAGAGAAGGGGGAGGGGCACGGTTTACAATAGAAATTCCCGCTGAAACAACCAGTGTAAACAGTTTAAAAAATGAATAGTGCAGAAATATTAGTTATAGATGATGAGGCACAAATTCGCAAGCTGTTGGAAATAACATTGCAAAGCAACGATTACAAAGTAAGGGAAGCCTCAACTGCAAAGGATGGTTTGATAATAGCTGCAAACCATCCACCGGATATAATTTTGCTGGACATAGGCCTCCCTGATGAGAATGGACACATTGTTTTACAAAAACTGAGAGAATGGTATACAAAACCAATTATTATTTTATCGGTTCAAAGCAGTGAGGAAGACATTATAAAAGCATTGGACAATGGTGCAAATGATTACCTGGTAAAACCATTCAGAACGGGCGAATTATTAGCCCGGCTGCGTTCTGTGCTTAGAAGCACTACAACCGAAAACGAATCCCCCATTCTTATCTGCAACGACTTACAAATTGATTTATCGGCACGTATTGTAAAAAAGAACAATGAAGTACTAAAATTAACTACGACCGAATATGCTTTGTTGTTTTTGTTTTTTAAAAACGAAGGAAAAGTACTGACTCATCAGTACTTGCTAAAACAAGTGTGGGGTCCCGGTTATATCAGTCAATCACAGTATTTAAGGGTTTTCATTGCTCAACTAAGAAAAAAAATTGAAGATGAGCCCAATCGCCCTGCTCATATCATAACTGAATCTGGTGTAGGTTACAGATTTATTTAAGCCATCCGTCTTTATAAAATTTTTATACGTTTAGCCTGTAGTTTGATGTTTCTTTTATAGCATTCCTGCGTCCTTTGTATCATAGAATTATGGAAAGGCCGTTTACATTGTTTTTATTTTTTTTATTGAGTGTTCAGACTATTTTGCATGCTCAGAAAACAAATGAAGGAGTATACTTATCTTCAGATGATTTTCATCATGGAAAAGTTTCACATGCAAAGGAAAAGGGCAAAAAATATAAATTTTATTTGCACGAAGCTTTTAATTCATCCACAATAAAAATAATTCGTGGTGATTCAATCATTAAATTAAACAAGGATTCTATTTTCGGTTATACTGATAATGAAAATATCAGTTACCGCTTCTATAATAGAGCCGCTTACCAGATTATAAATCCTACAGAGAAAATTTTATTGTACAGTCAGGCTTCAGTTGGTGGCTACAAAGAAAGTCAGACGGTAATAAAATATTTTTTCAGTATCAATGCCAACTCGCCTCTTTATTCCCTTTCTAAATGGAACCTTAAAAAGTCTTTCCCGGCTGATCCAGTGTTTCATGAATTGTTAGATATATATTTTGGATACGATACTGAACTATTGAATTACGACAGCTCTTATAAAATTTACAAACTAAACCGTGTTTACCAATTAAGTCAACAAACAACAATTAAAATAAATTGAAATGAAGAAAACAATACTTTCGGTGTTCGCTCAGTTTTTTACTATATATGCAATTGCCCAAACAGATACCATAAAATCTCAGGTCCCTTTTGAGGGAATGGATCAAACCTGGCAAAATGGCTCGGATAGAAGGGATTCAGCGGTTTTGACAAGTAAGTATTTCACCGGTAGTGTTATGGTGGACGCCAACTACTCTTATTCTTTTGCCAATCCAATAGACAATACGGTTGTTGGTTCAACTGCACTTGCCCGCAACAATGAAATGCAGGTTTCGTGTGCAAGTTTAGGTGGTGAATTTAACTTTAAAGGTGCGCGTGGCCGGATATTTACACAATTCGGAACCCGCTCTACAGTTGTTCCGCGCAATGACTTTAGTACTTTTCGTGGTCAGTACGATATGCCAGCAATGTACCGTTACCTGAGTGAAGCTTATGGTGGTTATCATTTTAATGTGATGCACGGTGTAAATGTAGATTGTGGAATGTTTATGTCCTATATCGGGCTTAACTCTTACTACCAGGTTGAAAACTGGGAATACCAGGCTTCTTTTACGTCTGACAATACACCCTGGTTTTTTAATGGTTTGCGGATTCAGATTTTTCCGACTGCTAAAGTGAAAATAGAACCCTGGATTATCAATGGCTGGCAGAGTTATGGAAAATTTAATTCTATGCCGGGTTTTGGTGGAAATATTACCTGGTGCCCCAATGAGAATATTAAACTTCTCACCAATGATTATTATGGAACTGATGCGGCAGGTTTACCAGACAGAAAACGATTTCATTCGGACAATAGTTTTTTACTGAGGTATTTTAATAAACCTCACTCAAATGGAATAAGCAGGATGGCATTTTCTATTACGGGCGATTTTGGTTTTGAAAGCGGTGGTGGGGTAAAAGCATTTAACGGGGATTCCACAACACCTGCCCAAAATTTTATTAGTGGAATGATATACAACCGTGTCTGGTTTCATAAAAACAAATATGCATGGACTGTTGGGGGAGGCTATATGACAAACCCCGGGCGCTACCTGGTTCTTTACCCCACAGGAGATGCAAGCCCATTACCCAATCCTAACAATCCGACTACTACTTCCGGTACGCACCCATTCAGTGCAAATCCGGGAGACCAATTTAAAGGCTGGGACTGTTCAACTAATTTTGACTGGATGCCGAACCAAAGTATAACATTCAGAATAGAGTATGTGCACCGGGAATCAAGCGTTCCCTATTTTGCAGGGCGCGGTGGTGTCACCTCTCCAAGTGGATACACAACTACACCCTTGACTTCCAGCTGGGCACCGGATTTAGTGAAATCAGAAAACAGAATAATTTTTGTAATGTTATTCAGACTGTAAGGGGTGCAAAATACAATTTTCTTCACAGTTCTTAGTTCACAGTTCATAGACGATAATGGATCAAGAAAAGTGAATACGATTAATGATTATGAATCGACAAATACTAATTTGCACTGATCTATAACAGTAGCCCACTAAGAACTAAGAACTAATGAAGAACTCTTCCAAAACTAATTTCTCTTTCGCCCAGTTGTTTTCTTTAGCAGCCAGTTGAAGGTTTTCTTTCCACTGCTTGTAATCAGGGGAGTGCAGCATTTGGTTAAATTTAGAAGCAATGTGTTTGGGTTCATGGTTGTCGATAAGTAAACCAATTTGGTAGTGTTCAATAAGGGCTTTTATTTCGGGTAAAGGGCTTGCCAGGATGGGTAAACCGGCGTGTATATAATCGAAAATTTTATTGGGCAGACTGTAATGGTAATTGATGCTGCTGTCTTTATCGAGAGTAATACCTATATCTGCATTGCGGGTGTAGTGCATTAATTCATCGGGTTTCATTTTACCCAGGATCATTATTTTGTTTTCGAGTTTCAAATCACGGGTCATTGTTTGAAGTGTTTTAAACACATCACCTCCGCCAATAATTAAAAGTATTGCACCGTCCACATACTGCATGGCTTCAACCGCTTCTTCGGCACCGCGTTGTATATTAATACCCGCGCCCTGTAATAAAATTATTTTTTTGTCTGCTGCTAAGCCAAGCTCTTTTCGGTTTTTAAGGTTTTTAATTTCAGGGATGTCCGGTATATTGCGGACAACTTTAAAATCAACCTTGTATTTATTACGGAACCAATTGGCAATACTGTTGTTAACGGTAATACAATGCTTTAGTTGAGGGACAATAAAGGCTTCTAATTTTTCCCATATTTTTTTTTTGAAAGGGGTTTCAATTAGTTCAGGTACTTCGCAAAAAATTTCGTGGCTGTCGTAAATTAGTTTTACCCCTGTAATTTTATGGAGGATATAATTTGGTAATAACGTATCGAGGTCGTTTGAAAACAGGAGGTCTTTTTTACGAAACAATAAAAAGAAGAACAAACGAATGTTGTATTCCACATAAAAAGCCACTCCTTTGTCAAACAATAAATTCATGCGCTTAGTGCTGTAGGCCCTTTCCGTAAGGGGCAGGCTGTCCTTTCTTTTGCGCCCCACCAAAACCACATCAAACCCGTTGTTGTGCAACAGCATACAGGTTTTGTGAACCCGCTGATCGGTTAGTAAATCGTTAATTACCGAAACAATGGCTTTGTATTTCCTGTCTTTTGTCAATTAAATTGTGGATATGTTGCGAAGTTAAGTTTTTTTGACGCTTGCATTTAGATTAATTTTGTTTTGGTACATAGCATTTTACAATCATGTCAATAAACGAAAACCAGTCCCTTTTAGTATACAACACCTTTCACATTGATGTTGCTGCACGTTATTTTACCGAAGTTACAACTGTTGATGATTTATTTCAATTGCAGGGCACCGCAATATTTAAACAGAACCAAAGGTTAATTCTGGGAGGAGGGAGCAACCTGTTGTTTACAAAAGACTATAATGGGCTGGTTATACAAAACAGGATTAGCGGAAAAGAATTAATAGCAGAAGACCAGGATTTTTATTTTGTGAAAGCTGGAGCAGGGGAGAACTGGCATCAGTTTGTGTTGTGGAGTATTGCCAATAATTATGCGGGGCTCGAAAACCTGTCGCTTATTCCGGGATGTGTTGGTGCAAGCCCCATGCAGAACATTGGTGCTTATGGAATTGAAATAAAGGAAGTATTTCATGAGCTGGAAGCCATACATTTGGAAACAAAAGAAAAGGTGAAGTTTTCCAATGCAGATTGTTGTTTTGGTTACCGTGAAAGTGTATTTAAAAATAAATACAAAAATCAGTTTGTAATTACTTCGGTAACGTATAAATTAAAAAAGAAGCCGGTTTTTAATACCACTTACGGTGCAATTGAAAAAGAGCTGGAGCTGATGGGTATAAAGGAATTAAGTAGCAAAGCAATTAGTGATGCTATAATTAGGATCAGGAGCAGTAAATTACCCGATCCCAAACAAATAGGAAATGCCGGCAGCTTTTTTAAAAACCCGGAGGTAAGCTCCGTCAGGCACCTTGAATTAAAACAACAATTTCCGGATGTAGTTGCTTATCCGCTTGAAAACGGAAATGTGAAATTGGCTGCCGGCTGGCTGATTGAGCAATGCGGCTGGAAAGGAAAACGATTTGGCGCTGCCGGTGTACATGTGAACCAGGCCCTGGTATTGGTAAATTACGCGAATGCAAAAGGCCATGAAATTTATGAACTCTCACAAAATATTCTTGATTCAGTAACCAATAAATTTGGAGTGCTGCTGGAACGGGAGGTTAACATTATATAGTTCAATAGTTCAATTGTTTATTCGTTCATTTGTTTATCAGTTCGTGAAAACGAATAAACAAATGAACGATATACAAGCGCTGTAAATCTTACTGAACGATTTTCATCTCGTTCAGCAGGTAACCTGCCCCGGCGTATTTATCTATCACAAACAGTGTATAATGTACGTCTAAGGTGATGTTCCGGCATATTTCGGGGTTGTACATAATATCACTCATGGTGCCTTCCCATACACGGTCAAAATTTGTTCCAATCAATTCTCCGTTTGCATTTAATACAGGGCTTCCGCTATTGCCTCCCGTGGTGTGGTTCGATCCTAAAAAGGCAACACGCAATTTGCCGTTTTTATCGGCGTAACGACCGTAATCTTTTTTTGCATACAGGTCTTTCATTTTCGGGAATACAATAAACTCATCCACATTCGGGTTTTCTTTTTCCATCACCCCGTCCAATGTGGTGTAATGTTTATATATTGCTCCGTCGTGGGGGGTGTACCCTTTTACTTTTCCATAAGTAATCCGCAGGGTTGAATTGGCATCCGGAAAGAATTTTTTGTCCTTGTAAACATCCATTAATCCTTTCATATAAACTTTGTACAGTCCATTTAGTTGTACATCGTAACTTGTAAAAGAAGGCCTTACTTTGCTGTTGTAATAACTATTGATTTGTTTCCATAAAACATAAAGCGGGTCGCTTTCTATTTTAGCGCTGCTGTTGTCGTAATCGTTTAAGATGGTAGTGATTTTTGTTGCATCAAGCAAAGCCGAATTGGCAAACAGGTAATCGGTAACTTTCCGGCTATCGTTTCCATTGGCATTCATCATCGAATCGACGGAGGGTACACGCAGGGTTTTATCCAGGCCTTTCATATACATATCCAGCATAGCTGTACACAATTCCCTGTCCATTGCGGCATTGTATGTTTTATGAAAGCGGGCAACATCTGTTTTAGCTTTTTCAAGTTCCTGCTTTAGTGTAGATGATTTTTTTCTGGTGGCATCAGTTAGTTTATCGAAGTAACGTGCAAAAGCAATGGCATTAATACCCGATAAACATTCGCTGTAATAATCCATTTGTTTGTTGAGCACTTTGTACTGAGCATATACTTTGTGAAAATCATTAAATAGGGTATTGAATTTTTCTTTTTGCAAAGGGTCTGCGGAAACAAGGCTGATGAATTTTTGTTCGAATTCTTTTTTCTTGTTGACTGCATCAAATTTTTGAAGGCCCTGCATTTCGCCCATCCATTTTTTCCAGTAATTGGCAATGGATGCATAACTTGCAGCATAAGTGATGCGGGTTTTATCATCGGCTTTCATAAACTCATTCATAATACCCAGGCGTTTTTCGCGCAGGGAAACTTTTACAGGATCAGATTCATTCATGGTCATGTCTACCGCATCGCTAAACAAATACTCCTGTGTGCGGCCCGGAAAACCGTACACCATTGTAAAATCACCTTCTTCAGTCCCTTTTAATGAAATGGTTAAAAAACGTTTCGGGGTATAAGGTATATTGTCGGGCGAGTATTCAGCAGGCTTGTTGTCTTTGTTGGCATAAATTCTGAAAATGGAGAAATCACCGGTGTGGCGTGGCCACATCCAGTTGTCGGTATCGCCACCAAATTTACCAATGGAGGAGGGAGGAGCCCCTACTAAACGCACATCTTTGTAGACTTCGGTAACAAATAAAATGTGCATATTGCCATAAAAAAACGGGCGGATAAAAGCTTCGTAACCGGTACCGTTCATGGCTTCCTTTTCTGCAGCTTTTATGTTCACTTTCATCACCGAGTCTTTCTGGGCCTCGGTGTAAGAGCTTAATATGTTGGCATTTACTTTTGTAGTCACATCTTCAATGCGTACAATAAAGGTGGCGGTTAAGCCAGCATTGGGTAGTTCTTCTTTTTGGTTCATGGCCCAGAAACCATTGGTTAAATAATCTTTTTCAACCGTGCTGTGATTGGCAATCTGGGAATACCCACAGTGGTGATTGGTCAGTAACAAACCTTTGTCTGAAATGATTTCCCCTGTACAACCGCCCCCAAACTGAACGATGGCATCTTTTAAACTGGATTTATTTACACTGTATATGTCTTCTGCTGAAAGTTTACAACCATCTTTTTTCATTTCCTTTTCGTTCATCTGTTTTAATAAAAAGGGAAGCCACATACCTTCGTCGGCCATGGAATGAAGGGAGATAAAAAGTGCTGCGAAAATCAGAAGCGTTTTTTTCATTTTTTTTAGTTTAGGTTTTTAGTTTGAAAGTTGAAAAGTTTTAAGGTTGCACTATCAATTAATGATTTTTTTACAAATATACTCATGCAGGTTATGTTGAGTTGATTATTTCAATACATCTATTAGTATTCGATTCGTTTAAGGTGTTCCCAACTTTCTAACCTTCTAACCTTCTAACTTTCCAACTTTCGAACCTTTAGACTTATACAATTCCTCCCGCATACGTTTAACATCTGCGCTTTCAAGGTATTCATCGTAGGTACAGGTTTTATCAATAATGCCGTTGGGTGTGAGCTCAATAATACGGTTGGCAATGGTTTGTACCAATTCGTGGTCATGCGAGGTAAACAGCATGGTTCCTTTAAAATCAGCAAGGCTGTTGTTTAAGGAAATGATGGCTTCCAGATCTAAGTGATTCGTAGGCTCGTCCATAATCAACAAATTGGCATTGGCCAGCATCATTTTACTCATCATGCAGCGCACCTTTTCCCCTCCCGATAAGACCTTGCAGCTTTTCAGGGTTTCTTCGCCACTGAACAACATTTTACCAAGAAACCCACGGATATAGGTCTCGTCTTTATCGCTTGAATATTGACGCAACCAGTCGATGAGGTTGTAGTCGAGGTCAAAATATTTGGAATTTTCGTTGGGAAGATAGGATTTGGTAATGGTGGTACCGAATTGATAAGTACCTGCATCGGCCTGTTGCTCTTCGTTTAAAATATCGAACAAAGCGGTAATGGCCAAATGGCTTTTGGCAATAAAGGCAATCTTATCTCCTTTGCGGACGTTGATGCTGGCTTTACTGAACAGCAATCCATCGGCATTTGATTTGCTCAGGTTTTCAATGTGCAGCAACTGGTCGCCGGCTTCACGTTCCTGTTTCAGAATAATACCCGGATAACGGCGGTTGCTGGGTGGAATTTCATCGATGGTTAATTTATCCAGTAATTTTTTACGGCTCGTTGCCTGTCGCGATTTACTGGCATTGGCACTAAAGCGGGCCACGAAGTCCTGTAATTCTTTACGCTTGTCTTCTGTTTTTTTATTCTGGTCGCTGCGTTGTTTCAATGCCAGTTGGCTCATGTTGTACCAAAAACTGTAATTGCCCGAATAGCTTTGCATTTTACCAAAATCGATGTCGCATATACTGGTACAAACCGAATCAAGGAAGTGACGGTCGTGGCTGATAACGATCACCGTGTTTTCAAATTCAGCTAAAAAATTTTCCAGCCAGCTGATGGTTTCCACGTCTAAGTCGTTGGTTGGCTCATCCATTAACAGGATATCGGGGTTGCCAAACAAGGCCTGCGCCAGCAACACCCTTACTTTTTCTTTTCCGGTAAGGTCTTTCATTAATTTGAGGTGAAACTCCTCGGCAACGCCCAGGCCACTTAAAAGGCTGGCTGCGTCACTTTCGGCATTCCAGCCGTTCATTTCAGCAAATTCCGCTTCTAATTCCGAAGCTTTTAAACCGTCTTCATCATTAAAATCGGCTTTGGCGTAAATAGCGTCTTTTTCTTTAATGATCCGGGCTAATTTTTTATTCCCCATTATTACCGTGTCAAGTACGGTGTATTCATCAAACTCGAAGTGATTTTGTTTCAGCACGCTCATGCGTTGTCCGGGGGTGATGTGTACCTGGCCCTTTGTGGGGTCAATTTCGCCCGCTAAAATCTTCATAAAAGTTGATTTACCTGCTCCGTTGGCGCCAATAATCCCGTAACAATTGCCGGGGGTAAACTTCACATTTACTTCATCAAATAATACCCTCTTCCCATACTGCAAACTAACATTGGTAACTGTTATCATAGCTCGAAAAAATTAAGGCTGCAAATATAGATATTAGTATTGAGATTATAGTATTGAGTACTGAGATGGCTCATTGTCTAAAATCTAAGATCTTTATACTATTATCTAACATCTCAATACTCACATCTCAATACTCACATCTCAATACTCACATCTCAATACTCACGTCTCAATACTCACGTCTCAATACTAATATTTAAACCTGTTCATAAGTATTTACAGACAAAATATGTTCAGTTGGTATTTAAAATCAGATACAGTTATATGCTGACCGATGGATGCACTTTAATCAAACAGCTTGTTAATAAGTACCTGTCAATTTAATTTTCCTGAATTGAGCCTTTTGATTCATTAAAATGACCATTTAAGCCCGGTATAAATACGTAATTGAATGAAAAGATTTTTTGGTTTTATCGGTAATCAGAATGAAATAATCATATAAAAAATATCACTTGTCGATAATTTTTAATGAATAAGAAATAAGTTAAGGTCGAACGAAATGATTAATGTTCTATATTCGCGGTCTTAAAAAATAATTGAATTTTTAAGTATTTTTTTAAAGCACTCAACTAAGTAGTATAAACCTTAAAAAACAAAACATGATTATGAAACAGGTGATTTTTAATTTCATGAAAAACAACAAGGCTCTTTTATGTTTTATTGTTTTCTTTTCCTTTAATGCCACGCGCATATCGGCAGCCGGTTTGGCACCCGTAGACAGCATTAACTGGGTCGCTTATTCAGAAGAAGCCGGCGTTAAGTTTTCTTACAGAGTAGATGTATGCGAGGGGAAAAATGTGATTTTTTTAAAGTTTGAAAACACGAATACTGTTGCAAAAAATGTTGATTTTCACCTGATTATTGACGGGCCTAATCACGATTTACCAGCTCCTCAGATGATTCATTTGAATGCAGGTCAGACAGTTTCCGGGCAATGTACAGCTACCCCGGCCCTAACAAAAAATATTGAAAGCAGCAACCCCACTATACTTGACTTTTCGATGAGGATACTTAATTAAGTTAAAAGTTCGAAGTCAAAAGTTAAAAGTAAAAATTCTAAAAAACAATAAACATCCCAAAAAAATGAAAACTCAACTACAGAAAATTATCAAAAAAGCTTCAGTACTGCTGCTCTTTTTGATTTCTTTTTCAATTTCGGCACAATGCCCTTTAATGCCTGGTTCATCGCTTATTGATGCAGATGATGAAGCCTTTGTAAGCCAGTGTTTTGCAAACACTTCTCCGTTCAGGGGAACTTTGCTTTACAAAATGTCGAGGGACGGTGCCTCTTCTTATACCTTTCACTCACTTTGTGATGGCCAGGGCCCCACTTTGGTACTTTATAAAAACGCAAACAACGGACAGGTGTTTGGGGGCTACAATCCTCAAAGCTGGAATTCAAGCGGTAATTATAATTATGGAACCGATGGTTTTTTATTCAACCTTACGTATAATTATAAGTTAAGTAAATTAGGTTACAATGGAAATTATCAAACTTACAATTATGGTTATTACGGCCCTACTTTTGGTGGTGGCCACGATATAGGAATTACCAGTACTCAGATGGATGCAGGTTATAATTATTGCTACCCTTATAGTTATGAAAACCCTTCCAGTAAAGGACCTTACTCTTACATTGCCGGTGAGTACAATTTTATGCTTGAAGATATTGAAGTTTATGCTTTAAACCCTTCCGGTATTGTTGCTTCGGGGCCAACTGCAATTTGTGCAGGTGATTCTTTAACCCTTACCGCTGTTGGGGGCGATACTTATCAATGGTCTACGGGTTCTACAAACGCTTCAATTGTTGTTGCACAAACCGGGGATTATTCAGTAACTGTTTCTTCTGCTAATACCCAATGCCCATCAGTAAATTACACGCAGCATGTATATGTAAACGCCCCTTTAAATTTAACAGCTACCCAGGTGAACGTAAGTCAGCCCGGAGCTTGTGACGGAGCTGTTTCTTTGTTCCCTTCCGGAGGAACTCAACCTTATAACGAGGGAAGTGGCCTCAATTTTACCGGATCGGTAATTAATACCAATGCTTTGAGTTATGGCGGGCCTGGTGCTACATTTATCCAGGACGGTGAATTAAGAATGAGTGGTACTTCTTATAACTGGGACAATTATGTGTTTACCAATGCAACCACCCAAAGGTCTCCGGGAAAAACGTTTCAGGGAAAATTTATGGCTGAGTACGGTACGTATACCATGATTGGATGGCACGATAGTTCTACTGATCCTTATTACACTAATATGTCGCATGCTATTTACGTGGCTTATGGCTCAGATTTGTATGTATACGAACATGGCCAATACATGGGTTACCTCGGTAATTTTCCGGCCAATACCTGGTACGATTTTAAAATAGAATTGCAGTCGGTTGGTGCAAAGTATTATATTAAACCGCTTGGATCTTCAACCTGGACACTTTTACTTACAACAAGTACTTATTCCGATACAGATTTAAGAATGGGTATTTCCTATTATGGATATGGTAATTATTACAACAATACCTTTTTCCATACCGACGACTGGTCGGGTGGGGCAGGTGTGAACCCACCCCTTAGTGGCCTTTGTGCGGGAACGTATACCTACTTTGTAACGGATTCTATTGGCTGTACAGCTTCACAAGAAGTTACTATACTTGATGACGCCGTTCCGCTTAGCTTTACAAGCAACCAAACGAATATAAATTGTTTTGGCGCCGGTAACGGAAGTATTACCGTTAGCGCAACAGGAGGGCAAAGTCCGTATGAATATTCTTTTGACGGAGGAACAACTTACCAGGCAGGAAACACCTTTGTGGATGTGCCGGCTGGTACCTATACACTGGTGGTAAAAGACCAGTCAGGAAACGCAGCACCGGGACAAATTGTAACAATCACTCAGCCTGCCGCCTTAAACGGTACTATTCAGGTAATACAAAATGCTTCCTGCGAATTACGTATGGACGGGGCATTGGATGTAAGTGTAAGCGGTGGAACATCCCCTTATACCTACGCCTGGTCGAATGGTGCAACAAGCGAAGATGTGAATGGTTTAGGACAAGGTGCGTATTCGGTTACGGTTTACGATACCAATCATTGCACACTTACTTTATCTGCACAAATTATTGTGGTGGACACCATTGCACCTGTTGCAAATTGTAAAAACATCAGCGTTTCCCTCGACGATATGGGCCATGCTTCTATCAGTGGGGAACAAATAGACAACTACTCTTCAGACGCCTGTGGGATTGCTTCTGCCAAGGTTTTCCCAAAAACATTTACCTGTGCCAACATCGGGCCGAATGCAGTAACCTTAACTGTAACCGATGTGAACGGAAATGTTTCTACATGTGTGGCTACTGTAACTGTGGTTGACGACAAGGCGCCTGTTGTAAATTGCAAGAAAATATCGGTGTACCTGGATGCAAATGGCCAGGTGGCTATCAGCCCCGGTATGCTTACCGGTACTGTGTCGGACAATTGTGGAATAGCTTCCATGACTACCAGTGTTTCAAACCTCAACTGCTCCAACATTGGTGTAAACAAAGTTACTGTAACTGTTACCGACCTTAGTGGCAATGTTTCAAGCTGTACGGCTACTGTAATAGTAAAAGATACCGTAAAGCCCATTGCAAATTGTAAAAATATAAGCGTTCAGCTGAATGCATACGGACATGCAGTGATCTCGGCTGCTGATGTAAACAACGGTTCTTTTGATGCCTGTGGAATTGCCTCCCTTTCGATAAACAACAACACTTTTGATTGTTCAAACATAGGTGCAAATACAGTTGTTTTAACGGTAACCGATGTAAATGGAAATGTTTCCACCTGTACTTCGTTAGTAACTGTTGAAGATCACGTAGCACCGGCTCTTGCTTGTCAGGATATTACTATTCAGTTAGACGCTGCAGGTGACACTGCAATCTATGTTGACCAGGTGATTAA
>JAHEYF010000068.1 GCA_023251755.1 Bacteroidota bacterium | reverse complement strand
GTACAATTGGCTAAAGAAATTGAGGCAGACGGAGTGCATTTAGGAAAAGAAGACATGAACCCGGCTGATGCCAGGCAACTACTGGGGAATGATTTTATTATTGGTGGTACCGCCAATACCTTTGAAGACATTGTAAAACTTGTAAATGCCGGCGTAAATTATATAGGACTCGGCCCTTACAAATTCACCGCCACAAAAGAAAAATTAAGCGCTCTATTGGGTATTGAAGGGTATTTAAAAATAATGAAAGCCTGCAGGGTGAGCAACATTACTGTTCCTGTTATTGCCATCGGAGGTATTCAGCAAAACGATGTTGACCTGCTTCTGGAAACAGGCTTACACGGAGTAGCCGTTGCTTCCGCTATCAATTTGAGCAACAACATTCAATTGGCTGCGCAGGAATTGATGGGGAATGTAATGAAGGAGAGGGAAGAACTTTTATTGAACGAATAGTTCATTCGTTTAAAAGTTCATACGTTTATATGTTACTTGTGAACGATTAAACGAATAAACAAAAGAACAAAAACTAAAAAAATGTCTTTACTCAAAATAGCAGGAAAAACCTTTAATTCCAGGTTGTTCACAGGAACGGGAAAATTCAGTTCTTCTGAATTAATGGAGAAAGCGCTGCTGGCTTCCGGCTCCGAATTGGTAACTGTTGCACTCAAACGTGTGGATGTTTCGAACAATGAAGATGATGTCCTGCATCATTTAGCGCATCCTCAATTTAATCTGCTTCCCAATACCTCCGGTGTACGCAATGCCAAAGAAGCCATTTTTGCAGCGCAATTAGCACGCGAGGCCCTGGAAACAAACTGGTTGAAATTAGAAATTCATCCCGATCCCAAATATTTATTTCCTGATCCTATAGAAACATTAATCGCCGCAGAAGAATTGGTTAAACTCGGTTTTATTGTTTTGCCTTATATTCATGCCGACCCTGTTTTATGTAAACGATTGGAGGAAGTAGGTACAGCTGCCGTAATGCCTTTGGGTGCGCCCATTGGAAGCAACAAAGGTTTACGCACAAGGGATTTATTGGAAATAATTATTGAGCAAAGCAAAGTGCCTGTTGTTGTAGATGCAGGAATTGGCGCCCCATCACACGCTGCTGAAGCGATGGAAATAGGTGCTGATGCCATTCTGGTAAATACCGCAATTGCAGTTTCAGAAAATCCGGTACAAATGGCCATGGCTTTTAAATTGGCTGTGGAGGCCGGCAGAATGGCTTATGAAGCCAGGTTAGCAAAACCGAAGAATTTTGCAGAAGCAAGCAGTCCTTTAACATCCTTTTTAGAAGAATGAGTATTTCCCGCAGAAGAGCCAAAGGGGGAAAATTTCTCGCAGAGTTACGCAGAGAGGGGTACGCGGAGAGGGGTACGCGGAGTTACGCAAATAAAACTCAGCGAAAATCTGCGAAGAAATCTGCGGTACTATGCGAGAACTAACAATAAATTGAAATGAACTCATTTATAGAAATATTCAATTCACTTAACCGGGAAGAAACAAAACAGAGCATCTATTCCAAAACAGCATTGGACGTTGAATCGGCATTGGCAAAAACCAAACGGGGTTTAGAAGATTTTAAAGCTTTGATTTCTCCTGCTGCAAGCCCTTACCTCGAACAGATGGCGCAGTTGAGCCATCGTTTAACACAAAAACGTTTTGGTAAAACCATACAAATGTATGCGCCTTTGTACCTCAGCAACGAATGCCAGAATATTTGTACCTACTGCGCTTTTAGTTTAGACAATAAAATAAAACGGAAAACATTAAACCCGGAAGAGATACTTAGAGAAGTTGCTGTGCTGAAACAAATGAACTACGATCACGTATTGCTGGTTACAGGCGAAGCGAACCAGACTGTGGGTGTCAGTTACCTTAAAGAAGCCATTCATCTGATCAAACCTTTTTTCTCGCACATCGCTATTGAAGTACAGCCCCTCGATCAGGATGAATATGAATACTTACAGGAAGAAGGTTTAAATACAGTGCTTGTATACCAGGAAACGTATAACCAGGAAAATTACAAGCTTCATCATCCCAAAGGGAAAAAATCAAATTTTACTTACCGTCTCGAAACACCAGACAGATTGGGGAAAGCAGGAATACATAAAATAGGCCTGGGGGTGTTAATTGGTTTGGAAGACTGGAGAACAGATTGTTTTTATACAGCCCTCCACCTCGATTACCTCGAAAAAAATTACTGGAAAACAAAATACAGTATTTCTTTCCCCAGGCTAAGGCCGATTGAAATAGGCAACAATGAAGTCAGCTCTTTAAAAACCTTTAATGCCTTTATGAGCGACAAAGAGCTTGTTCAGTTAATTTGTGCTTATAGAATATTGAATGAAGAAGTGGAGCTTTCTTTATCCACCCGCGAAAATGAAAAATTCAGGAACGGTGTTGTAAGGTTAGGAATTACCAGCATGAGTGCCGGGTCTAAAACAAACCCCGGAGGTTATGCAGTGGAACCCCAATCGTTGGAACAATTTGAAATATCAGATGAAAGAAGTCCGGAGGAAATTGCCGGAATGATAAAACAACAGGGTTATGAAGCCGTATGGAAGGACTGGGACAGAGTATATAGTTAGTACAGATTGAAAGTTCAATCATTTATCCGTTTAATCGTTCGTTTACTATATCTCATTGACTTAGAATAGCGAATCTGCTAAACGAATAAACAATTCAACGAATAAACGAATGTTAAGTCAGCAAGAAACAAACCGTTACAAGCGTCACCTTATTTTACCCGAAATAGGTGTTCAGGGTCAGCACAAACTCAAACAGGCCAAAGTACTGGTGATTGGTGCAGGCGGCCTGGGCTGTCCGGTATTGCAATACCTGGCCGCAGCCGGCGTTGGTACAATTGGCATTGTTGATTTTGATGTAGTGGACGAAAGTAATTTACAAAGACAAATACTTTATGCTACTGAAGATGTTGGAAAACCGAAAGCCTCCGTAGCACAACAAAAACTTTCTAAGCAAAATCCATTCATTGCTGTAACAGCATTTATACTACAGCTTGATGCAGGTAATGCCCTGGACTTATTTAAACAATTCGATATTGTAGTTGACGGTTCAGATAATTTCTCCACCCGTTATTTAGTCAACGATACCTGCGTCATCTTAAACAAACCCCTTGTATTCGGTTCCATATTCAAATTCGAAGGACAGGTGAGCGTGTTTAATTACAACGATGGCCCCACTTATCGTTGTCTTTACCCCGAGCCTCCATTTGAAGGAGAGGTTCCTAATTGCTCGGAGATTGGGGTTATGGGCGTATTGCCCGGAATATGCGGCACGCTGCAGGCCAACGAAGTCATTAAAATAATCTGTGGTATTGGTGATGTTTTAAATGGAAAATTAATGGTGTTGAATGCCCTGTCTATGCAATTTTCATTTTTTGATGTTCAGTCCCTTGAAGAAAATAAAAGGGTAAAACATTTAGGCAATTACGATTTTTCATGTGAAATAGAAATAAAAGAAATTTTAGCGCAGGACCTTAAACAAAAAATCAAACAACAGGAAAAATTTCAATTGATTGATGTGCGGGAAGAAGCTGAATACCTCATTAAAAATATTGGCGGACAATTAATCCCTTTAAATTCACTGGCTGAACAATTGGATAAAATTGAAACGGAAAAGTTGATCGTTGTTCATTGTCAGAGTGGAGTGCGAAGTAAAAAAGCGGTGAAATTTTTATTGGAAAAGGGATTTAAAAATGTAGTCAGTCTCAAAAACGGCTTGTCAGATTTCTGATTTCAACTCCCTCCATTTACTGAGCGGGTTTGTTGCTTCCCAAATATACCCTAAGACTGCAGCGCCCTTAAAGCCCATCTTTTTTAATTCCGTAATACGCTGCTTATTTATTCCCCCCAGCGCAATGACCTGTTGATTGGTTTTACTTAAAAAAACATTTAGCTCTTCCCTGTTAAAACCAGCTGCATATCCCTTTTTGCTAATGCTATCGTATACAGGGCTTAAAAAAACATAAGCATATTTTCTTCTGCTTCTCTGCAACTCTTTTATACTGTGAAAAGAAGCGGAAATACTATTTATAGTTTTACCCTTAGTCCGAAATTCAATCTTTTCCTTTTCACTCAAATGAATTCCTTTTAAGTTCAACTCCCCGGCTAAATGAAAATGGGAATGCAATACAATTTTTGAACGGTATTTTTCCGGTAACAGTTGAATGTATTGTTTCATCTGTGTTTCACTGTACCCCGGCTTTCTTAAATGAAACAGCTTTAAGCCTTCCTCAAACATACGGGTAAGCCATTGCCCCTCTTTTTCCACATCGTTTTCAGGGCTTATGACTATTAATTTAAAATCCATCATGTTTAGCGCGACTCTTTACTTAATCTTTTGTTCAGCTCGTCTACAAAAATCTGTACGCCCCTGTTGTTCCAGTGTGAATCATCTCTCCGGTACAGTTGTTGTTTTTCCTTTTTAAAAAGGGTGTATATATCAATAAATTCCGACTTCAATTTTTTGGGATCAAAAATACGTTCAATTTTATGGTTGTATGCCATGTAGGTTGGATCAATAATACTTACGGGGTTGGGGACAATGGTAAAATACACTTTATCAAAACCTTTGCTTTTATAATATTCGCTTACTTTATCCAGGGATTCTGTAGTAGAAGCAATTTCCCAGTCGCTGGTTTTATAAAAAGA
The DNA here is from genome assembly GCA_023251755.1 of Bacteroidota bacterium. Taxonomy (GTDB): domain Bacteria; phylum Bacteroidota; class Bacteroidia; order B-17B0; family Aurantibacillaceae; genus JAHEYF01. The sequence goes on along the minus strand of JAHEYF010000068.1, from coordinate 21,924 downwards.
ACTTGCAGCAGAAGAACTATCTACTGTTTCATTCAGGAGCAAATACTTACCATCGCGTGAAACACAAACTTGTTTGGACAAATGATCAAACAACTTATAGTTCAACTTTGCTTTTAAACTTTTAAGGGGAATAAAACATTCGTAGTCGAACAAATTAAACTCAAGGTTTTGGTTGATGTTGGGGTTAAAAAAATTCTCCATGATTTTTTTTTCCTCCGGCAGGGATGGCTGTTCACCGGCTTGTTGAGCAGAGGGAAAACGGAGCATGCTTTCCAATAATGAAACGTCGCGGAAACGCCATCCTGTAAACCTTTCAGAGGATTCGATGACGAGGATGTTGTTTTTAGTGGAATCTATTCGAATGTCAATCCCCTGATTCCGCACATCAGAAGTAATCAGGCTGTCCACTCCTTTGAAATTTTCTTTTTTTAGCCAATCCTGCAGGTAGCTGTCGTGGATAATATATAAGTGCGTACCACTATTATTTTCAGGATATTCCCTCAAAGCCGCACCTTTGGAATCGTTGAAGCCGGGCAAATAACACATCGTAAATAAATCACCGTAACGGGCCTGGGTGTAATACAATTTTAAAGAAAAGACCCTGTAATCACACCACCATTCCATGAAACCTTTTGATGTGCTGGCACAAAGTAAAACCAGGCAAAGCAAGGAGAGGCTGTATAAAATTATTTTTTTAGCCATTAGAATTGAAAATAAATAAATTGTTTGTAATTATAAATACCAAAAAAATAACAGGCGGCAATTGTTACAATCAGCAAAGGGTAATACATTGCTGATCTCTCAATAAAACCGTTCTTCACCTTTTTTTCTGAATACAACAAAACAAGTAGTAAACCAATGCTGAAAATAATTTCTATTCCGTTCATGGGGAGGCTGTTGAATTGTTGGCCGCTGTACACAAATAATTTTTTAAAAACAGCGCAGGCCTCTTTTATTGATGCAGAGCGAAAAAACACCCAGGTCAGACTAAGCAGGATAAAAGTAAAAACTATTTTAAAAACCCTTTGTATCAGGCTCATTGAAGCACTCCTGTTCTTTGTCACCATCCGCTCAATTATAATAAGCAGGGCATGAACCAGGCCCCAGGTAATAAATGTATAACGGGCGCCGTGCCACAAACCGCTTAAAGCAAATACAACAAGAATATTTCTGCAATACTTCTGCATATTTACTTTACTTCCACCCATCGGAATGTAAACATAATCCCTGAACCAGCCTGATAATGAAATGTGCCACCTTTTCCAAAAGTCATTTACAGAACTTGCCAGGTAAGGATTGTTAAAGTTTTCCATTAAGCGTATTCCCATCGTTCGTGCAGCTCCCACAGCTATATCCGAATAACCTGAAAAATCGCAATAAATCTGAAAGCTGTAACACAGCACCCCCATCCACATTTGCTGAGTGGTTTGTGTTTCAACAGTGCCATAACACTGATCAACCACACCGGCCAGCCTGTCGGCTACAACTGCTTTTTTAAACATTCCCCAGGCCATCAGCAATAAACCGCTGCGAAGATTGGAAAAAGAAAATACCTGTTTGGTTTTAAATTGTTGCAATAAATTTTGCGGACGTTCAATGGGGCCTGCTACAAGTTGTGGAAAAAACAAAACATACAGTGCATAAATCCCTAAATGTTTTTCAGGCTTTTGATTCCCCCGGTACACTTCAATGGTATAACTCATGGCCTGAAAAGTATGAAACGACAGGCCTATCGGTAATATTACCTCCAGCAATACAAAAGGATTTTTTATATGCAGGCTATGAAGAAGAACATCAACATTATCAATAAAAAAATTATAATATTTGAAATAAAACAGGATACCCAGGTTGGCCCCCAGACTTAAAAAAAGAAAAAGTTGAGGCCCTATACCGGTAGTTCCCGCAATCAGAAACGCAGCCAGGTAATCGATGAGTATTACAGCAAAAAGTATAAGTACGTACCAGGGTACAAATACCATGTAAAAATAACAACTAAGTACTAAAAGCATGAACCACCTGAAACGGTGAGGAAGGGCATAATACAAACTTAGGGTAAAGACAAAAAAAACAAGAAAATGTAATGAATTAAAAAGCATTTCAAACTATTGTTCGTTTTGTAGCTGGCACTTATTCAACGGCTATACTCAACTCATTGCATCGCTTCACAATTTGTATAAAGTCTTCAACCGGTTTTTTGCTTTCCCATATATAACTGTACAGGGCCATACCATGAAAACCCAATTCCTTGATCTTCTCCAGCCTGCTTCTGTCAATACCTCCACGGGCAATTATTTTTTTATCAACTTTCTTAACGGTGGCCCTTATCCCCTCTTCGTAAAAACCACTCTGGTATTTCCCGGTCAGGGAATCAAATATTGGTGAAAGAAAAATATAATCAAAATCTATTTTTTCTTCATCATACAAGGATACCAATTTAGTGTGTGAAGTTGTCTTTATCAGATCAGGCCTCGACAGGGTCAGAATTTTATAGATCCACCAATTTCTGAAGGTTTTTTTTAAGTGTGTTTTAGTAAAATGTATTCCCTTTAAATTATATTTCCGGGCCAGCAAATGATGCGAATGGATCACAATCCGGTTGTGAAACTGAACAGGTATCTGCTCAATGTATTCTTTCAACTCTCTTGTTCTGAATTTAGGCTTGCGCAAGTGCAATGTTTCCAGTCCGTTTTCAAATAACTGCACCACTATTTTTATTTCCTCTTCACGCAAACCATGAGGGGTAATTACAAGAATCTTCATAAATGAAACCCGATTTTTGATTGAATTTACTTAAATACTTTTGATATTTCATGCAATAAATCCCTGTTTTTTTCAAGGGCATTTCCCACCACAACAATATCAGCTCCTGCCTTTATGGCCTGACTGGCTTTTTGCGCTGAATCAATTCCTCCTCCAACCATTAAAGGAAGATCAACCTGTTGTTTCACTTTTTTTATTATGGCCGATGGAACCGAGACATGAGCCCCTGAACCCGCTTCTAAGTATATGGCTTTCATACCAAGTAATTCTCCTGCAATAGCTGTTCTTACTATTAAATCTATATTGTTTCGTGGAATGGGCTGTGTATTGGTAACTTTTTGAGTGGCCGAAACAACTTCACCCTCAATCAATATATAAGCAGCGGGTATTGTTTCTATTTTTTGACTTTTAATTTCTTTGGCCGATTCCACATGTTTTCCAATCAGGTAATCCGGGTTGCGCCCCGAAACAACCGATAAAACCAGGATGGCATCGGCCTTTGAGGACAACTGCCCGACAAAATCGCCGGGAAAAATAACAACAGGTATTTTTGACTTTTTCTTTATACTTCTCAGCGTGGCTTCAAAGTCGCCACTTGTTATTTTACTGCCCCCTATAAAAAAATAACTTACTTTACAGACTTCTGCCAGTTCAATAAGTCCGGCGTTAAATTTATCGGGGTCAATAAGAACGGCTAAGTCTGCGCGTTTCTTTTTTTTTCTGAAAAGGATGTGTTGATATAACTTGCTCACAATAATTAACTGATTTGATTTAACATATACACCAACATATACTCTTCATATTTACAGTATTTCAGGGCAAAGGTGGCACAGGCGCCCTCCGTCAGTATATTCCCCCGTATTACGCCCCCTGCAGGCTCGTATTCAAAATCCCAGACAGATAAATCGGTGGCAAAATTAAGGCCTTTTTTTCCCTGTATTTTATACAAGGTTTCCTTGGCCGCCCAGTACACAAGGTTTTTCTCCACATCTTTTTCATTGAGCTGACTCAATTCTTCTTCACTCAAAAATTTATGCCTTACCAGTAATATTTTATCGCGGATCAATTCAATGTCAATACCTGTTGACTCTGTATCATTCACAACAAGTGCCAGTTTTTCGTGGGAATGGGAAAGTGAGATGTGTTCTTTTCTATTCTTTAAATAAGGCTTTCCTGTAGAATGGTAAGCAAGTGCCTCTGCTCCGTTTTCTGTAAGTCTGTTCAATAAAAAACAAAAACCTTCTTTTTCAAGGTTCCTCTTGCTTTTATCCGCTACCTGCTCCGAAAACCCTTTTAAATCCAATATGGCCGCGTTTGAATGTTCATTTATTTGAATGTACGATATGAGGCTCATAAATTACGTCGAAGGCCTGTTTGGGCATTACAAGATTATGAAGTATATTTGTAATAGTAATCAAAATTAACCCTAAATTTTTAATAAAATGTCAACTGCAACTGTTGGAAAATTCGTAAAGTTTAAAGTAAAAGACGCTTCTCTTGCAGAGTGGGGTCGTAAGGAAATAAAATTAGCCGAGGAGGAAATGCCGGGCCTGATGTCCATTCGTAAAGAATATGGCCCGTCAAAACCATTAAAAGGTGCGCGCATTGCCGGATGTCTTCACATGACCATTCAAACTGCGGTGTTAATTGAAACATTGGTTGAACTGGGTGCTGAAGTTACCTGGTCTTCATGTAATATTTTTTCTACTCAAGACCATGCTGCTGCTGCTATTGCCGCTGCTGGTATTTCGGTATACGCCTGGAAAGGTATGAATGCTGAAGAATTTGACTGGTGTATTGAACAAACTTTGTGGTTTGGTGAAGACCGTCAACCCTTAAACATGATTCTGGACGATGGTGGTGATTTAACCAACATGGTTTTTGATAAATACCCTGAACTGGCAAAAGGCATCCGCGGTTTATCGGAAGAAACCACAACAGGTGTTCACCGTTTATACGAGCGTATGAAAAACGGAACCTTGTTGTTGCCGGCTATTAATGTAAACGATTCGGTTACAAAATCTAAATTCGATAATAAATATGGTTGCCGCGAATCATTGGTAGATGCTATCCGCCGTGCCACCGATATTATGATGGCTGGTAAAGTAGCTGTTGTTGCCGGATACGGTGATGTTGGAAAAGGATCTGCACAGTCCTTAAGCTCACAGGGAGTACGTGTTATCGTTACTGAAATCGATCCGATTTGTGCCCTGCAGGCTGCAATGGACGGTTACCAGGTTTTAAAAATGGACAATGCTGTTAAAATTGCAGATATTATTGTAACCACTACCGGTAACAAAGACATTGTTGTGGGCCGTCACTTTAAAGCGATGAAACACAATGCGATTGTTTGTAACATCGGGCATTTTGATACAGAAATTGACATGGCCTGGCTGAACGAAAATTATGGTAAATCGAAAGACACCATTAAACCACAGGTTGATAAATACACCATCGACAATAAAGATATTATTGTACTGGCCGAAGGAAGGCTTGTGAACTTAGGCTGTGCCACCGGACATCCTTCGTTTGTAATGAGTAATTCATTTAGCAACCAAACCCTTGCCCAACTTGAGTTGTGGTTACATGCTGATAAATACGAGAAAAAAGTATATACACTTCCTAAATTGCTGGATGAAAAAGTGGCCCGTTTGCACTTAGGTAAAATTGGTGTTGAATTGGATGTATTGAACCAGGAACAAGCCGATTATATTGGAGTAAAGGTTGAAGGCCCGTTCAAAAATGAGCAATACAGGTATTAACCGAAAGCGTTAATTTCTTTTATAAAGAGGCTGCAATGAATGCAGCCTTTTTTTATCCGTTTATTTTTACTTAACATAGTCCTCCCTTTTCGTATTTTTAAACAAAAAATTATGGCACTTATAAAACCGGTTAATGGTATACATCCCCAATATGGCGACAATTGTTTTATTGCTGAAAATGCAACGATTGTTGGTGATGTAATAATGGGCGACGATTGCAGTGTATGGTTCAACGCTGTAATCCGTGGCGACGTGAATTCAATACGAATGGGCAACAAGGTGAATATACAGGACGGGGCCGTGATTCATTGCACTTATCAAAAAACAAAAACTTTTTTGGGCAACAATGTTTCGGTTGGGCACAATGCTATTGTGCATGGCTGTACAGTGCACGACAATGTACTGATAGGCATGGGGGCCATTGTAATGGACAATTGTGAAATAGGCAGCAATACCATTATTGCCGCTGGGGCAGTGGTACTTGAAAATACAAAAATTGAAAGTGGGTGTATATATGCAGGTGTACCTGCTAAAAAAGTAAAAGACATCAGCCCCGAATTAATTAATGGTGAAATAAACCGGATTGCCAATAATTATTTGATGTACGCCGGGTGGTTTAAGGAATAGTATTTAAGCCAAAAGTAAAAAGCCAGGAGCCAAAAGGTTGAGATCACGGTTAGTTAATTGTTTTCCTACCTTAAAATCGGACAGTTGACTTATTTCCCGCAAAGGCTTATGTAGAAAAGAATTTAGTTTTAACTGGAATTACTTTTTTTGACTTTTGGCTTTTTTGTTTTATACAGAGAATTTATTCGTATCCGTGATCGTTCTTTTGGCTCTTGGCTTTTAACTTTTGACTTCTAACTTAAAAGTTCTTCTAATTGCTCATTCAATTCTTCATTTGCAAAAGGCTTGCGCAGCACATTGATAATATTAATATCGTAAGCTGTATCCGGAACCTCATCAAAGGTGGTAAAAATGACTGAGATGTTTCGCTTGATTAAAAAATTATGAATGATATTGCGTTTGTCAATGTGTTCAAACAAGTCCTCGTCGCCGGTTATAACGCAAAAAGGTTTTCGTTTAATAATAATTTCCCTCGCCTCGTCCCAGTCCTTTACAACACATATAGTTTTGTTCAACTTTTCCAGCGATTGTTTAATAGCCAATCCAACAATACATTCTTTTTCTACAATCAAAATCATATAAATGCCCCCTCCTCGTTTAAAACAATAACAAATCTGACGAAATAATTCAGTATTTTAAATTCTTTTTTTTCCAATTATTAGGTTGCAATCGCCTGTTTATTGTTATATTATTGGAATTAGGTACAGTCAACAAACTGATAATTAATCACTTATTTAGCCTATTTCTACAATTTTTTAAGAGTACATTCGTTCTTTTTCATCCGTTCAATTGTTTATTCGTTCATTAGTTAGTGAACTACCACGATTGAACTGTTAAGCAAGTAAACGAATAAACGGTTAAACTAAAAGAAACTACTCCTCAATATCAAGATGGAATTTATGCAAAAAGCGGTGTACAATGGGGCCGAATAAAAACGCAATACTGCTTAAAAAAGCGACACCACTGTATATGGCATAAATTGAAGCGAACAGCTTGGCGCCTGCTGTTTCTGCCGTGTCTACAGGGCCCATACCGGTTAATATCATTGAAGCGTTGAGCAAAGAATCGATCAATGGTAAGTCCATAAAATAATGATAACCCAGCACCCCTATACCCAATGAAAATGCTATTAAACTAAAGGAAAGCAAGGCGTACTTCCCCATTTTACCAATGAAATGCGCACGTTCGGGGAGTCTTTTCAATGTTCTTTTCATTTAGAAATTGTTTATTAGTTCAATAGTTTATTTGTTCATTCGTTTGTGTATAGGTGAACCAAAACGATTGAACTGTTAAATAAGAATTGTTCACTCGTTTATTTGTTCACTCATTCTTGAGTAGGTGAACTAAAACGATTGAACCAATAAACGAAAAAACTAATTTGTTTCGAGTGCCTTGAACAACTCGTCTAATTTCGGGGTTAAAATAATTTCTGTCCGGCGGTTCTTTTTTCTGGCTTCCGCGGTTTTTGAGGGGTCAATCGGAAAAAATTCCCCGCGACCGGAAGCTACAATACGCTTAGGATCAATACCCGGTGCACTTTGCATCATAATCTTGGTAACAGAGGTGGCCCTCATCACACTCAGGTCCCAGTTGTCTTTGATATCTCCATTTCCTTTCATCGGCACATCATCGGTATGCCCTTCTACCATTACATTAATACCCGGGTTTTGCTCCAGTACTTTGGCCACATTTTTAAGCGCTTCCACACCTTTTGGTTCAACAGCCGTTTTACCACTTGCAAACAACAAGGACTCGTCCATAGAAACATACACCTTTCCGTTTTTCTGGGTAATGGTGAGTCCTTTGTTTTCAAAATTAAACAAGGCGTCGCTCAGTTTTTTTTTCAGCTCAAGTGCGGCCTGGTCCTTTTTACTTAAGGCATCCTGCAATTCGTTTACCCGGCTTTCGCGTTTTTTTAATTCTACCGAAAGTAAATCAAGGTCTTGTTTTTGTTTTGTAAGCTGCGATTCCAACGTTTTCAATTCGTCCTGTTTTTTCAGCAATTGCTCCTGGGTCAATTGCAAATCGCTGCTTAGTTTGGCATTGTCCCGTTCGCTGCCGCTCAGCAATTTATTGTATTTATCCATCAACTGCTCATTCAGGGAGTTTAGCTTATCATATTTATTAGTCAATTGCCGGTAATTGACCCCTAAAAAACTCGTATCGCGCTGCAGGCCGGTAAGCTCTTTGAATTCTTTTGCAAGCTCTTCGTTCAGTTCTTTTATTTTTGCCTCATCGGCCTGAAAACTATTTTTGATGGCCGATAGCTCCGATTCACAAGCCTTGCGTTTCTCTTCACTTTCTTCTAATTTACGCTGAGGGACACAGGAACTTAATAAAGTTAGTCCGGTTAAAAAGTACAGGGTGGTTTTTACCAGTGTTTTGTTCATTTGATTAAATGTTATTGGCAAAAGTAACTGAACAAATCCTCTACCTTACATAAAAACACGAAACTTTTTAACAGACAACAGGGTATAACAAACAAAGGAGGATTTATGAGTAAGCTTGCAACCAACTGGTTAACCGAAAACCACATTGATTTTGAGTATAAAAAGTATATGCTGCTGGCCTATTTGCAGGAAGTTGAACAGCATTACAACAGTACACAAATATACCCCTGGTTAACAGAGGTAATGGACCATTACAGGAATTTACTGATTGTAAAAAACAGTGCCGAAAACCTTACAAAAGGTTTTCATAAGGAAATTAAAGGCATTGACTGGAAAAGGCTGAGTATACTTTATGAAAACAATACTGAACAGGACAATGAAGTGATGCAGGAAGTAAAAAACATAATTGAATACTCCCTCCCGCTTTTTTATCAGTATATAGCAGATGGAAAAAAAATTTACGATTATGTTGAAGAACATTTACAGCTCAAAACAGTGGGCATAAGTCCACTGCGCAACAAAGAAGGTTATTTGCTGTTGAATTTCAACAAACAAAAAGATATTCATGTATATCAATACTGCGTTTCGTTTTTTGAAGATGCCACTGAGCATTTAAAGAGCCTTTCCACCGAACACATTGAAACGTATACCTCTACTATAAGCTGGACTTACGAAAAGGTAAAGTCTGACCTGATTCAAAAAAGGAAAGAGCTTCCCAATCCTGCCGTTTATGCTATTGAATGCACTGTAAAAGTTCCCTTTAACGAAACCCTTTTACCCATCGCCAAACGGTATTTTGTGAGCCGTATAAGTGCCTGATAATAAAAAAGCCCGCTTAAATCAAGCGGGCTTTAAAATTATAAATTTCAACTCCTATTTGGTCAACTCATTCGCTTCCTGTATTGAAATCAGGTCTCCTTTAAAGGTGGCAATCACGAAGGCATCGGTAAAGCCTTTCTGCAAGAGGGTATTTTTCATTTTCACAGCTTCGTTGTAAGTCCTGTAATCACCAACCGTGTAACGCAATAAACCTGTAATGGTGGTTTGTTTGTCTACATTGCTCAGCCCCTTCATTTTTTCAGTAAATTCAGGGTCGCTTCCTTCTGTTCTAACTACACCCAATTGTATTTTATAACTCACTAGCGTTTTATCAAATGCGTTCACTAAATTCTTCGTCTCGCTCAACACCTCGTTTTTAGCATCCTGTTTGTTTTCGAAAACAGCTCCGGCCTGGGCCAGTGATATACGTTTACCATCTTTGTATGCAGAAATAAAGGCATCAGGATACCCTTCCAGTAATAAGTTAGCGCGGTGTTTCGCTGCATCTTCAATTGATTTATAACCAATGGTAACGTATTTGTAATAGCCGTCCGGAGTTCTTAATTCCACAATTTTTCCGGCATTTTTAAACATGCCCGGAGACAATTTATTTTTATAAGCACCCAATTGCACCCTGTACACTATCCCCATTAATGCATCGTTTACCGGAGGTTTTACAGCTGCTGATGCAGTGTCTTTTACAGGATTGGTAGTATGGTTAACTATTGTTGTAGCCGTATCTTTTACGGGATTGATAGTGTGATTCACCACCGTTGCAGTTGTATCTTTTACAGGGTTAGTGGTGTGATTAACAACAGTTGTAGCCGTATCTTTTACAGGATTGGTGGTATGATTAACAACAGTTGCAGCTGTATCTTTTACAGGATTGGTAGTGTGGTTAACCACAGTTGTGGCCGTATCTTTCACGGTATTGGTAGTATGGTTCACCACAGCAGTAGTTGTATCTTTTACAGGGTTGGTATGTATTACATGCGCCGTTGAATCTTTTAAAGGATTAGCCGTGTAGTGAACAATATTCGTGGCGGCAGTTGTATCTTTTACATGATTGTTTGTAGTATGGTTAACCACGTTTTGAAGCGAATCCTTAGGAACATGACCAACACCGTATATGGCTACCAATCTGATGGAGTCTTCAGTGGCTGCTTTTTTAATCAATCCATCCTGCAGTTTAAATTCCTTTAAGGCTTCTTCATCCGATAAAACTACGTAACTATCTCTCAAGAAATAAGCTATTTTGGCATCATCAACCCCTGCTGCAACAAATTCGTTTTTACGTTTGATGGCTTCTCCTATTTCTTCATAACTACCCGCATTATACATTACAATGGAATCACCTTCTTCCAATGAAGCCACATCGTTTACACTTAATAAATACTCCATTACAAAAGAAGGTATACCACCTTTAAAGCGGCCCAATTCAACGGTAAAGTATTTTCTGTCGAGCGATTTAACTTTAATTCCTCTGGCTGCCATGGCAATGGAATCCACATTCACCACTTTTACATTCACTCCTGTTGAATCGAAATAGCTGTCGTACCATGCCTGCGCCATTGGATCGGTGATGGCTACCCCTTTAGGGTTTGCAAGTGTATTGGAAGCTGTGGAGGCTTCATCGTCTCTGTAATCGGGTATCCAATCGCCGTCTGTATCAAAGGGACGGCCTTTTGCATCTACAGGCACACCTTCAGGCGTTCTGTGCGATTCATCGTAAAAATCCCTCACACCATCACCATCCTCATCTTCGGCATCAATGGCAAAGAAATCAACATCTTTAAAGTTCGGTTTGAAATGCGGTGTGGTATCGTTTTGATCAGGAGCAAGGTTGTAATGCAGTGAAAAAGAGGTCATGATAAATTTATCGTTGCCATTGGTACCTTTTCTGTCCCCTTTGCTCTTGCCCGAAATCCCGTCAATATAATCGGTAAAAGTTAAATGAACGGTGGTCCCCATTTTAAAATCAACTTTTTTATTCAAATGCAAAAGGAAACCAAGCCCTACAGGCACTGCCCAGGATCTTTCGGCATATTTCCCGAAACCATCTTTGTTTAATTGCCTTATATCACTTTCGTAGGTGTAATCACGAACCAGGTTCACCGCGTTCTGCGAACCGGGTGAGCCTTCGGCCATGTTTTTTATAGAGCCGTCGTACCAATAATAATATTTGTTCCCATAGCGGTCGTAGAGATCTGTTTTCGATAAAAATTCAAAGCCTTCAAAACCGGTTGCTATCCAGGGCCTGCAACGGTATTTTTTAACCGGAAAAAAGTTTGAAAAGTCATACATCAGGTTCAATCCTCCGAGTCTTATTTCCGATTCAAAATTTTCATTTCTTATACTGGAGCGTTCATTGGCTCCCAATTTCCCAAACATGACGTAAAAATTAAGGTAAAGCGACTTGCTTAAAGGTTGGGAAACAGTTAAATCGTAAGCTAAACGGGAATTCCAGGGCGACTGAAGGTGTTTTTTATACAAATCCCCATAAAAAGAAAGCATACCCGTTCCAAAACCAATGGTTGGCCTGAAAGCTTCCCCCAGGGCAGGAGGTAATTCTTCCTGGTAAGAAGTTGAATCTGTTTGAGATTGACTATTCAATCCTGCACAAATACATAAAAAAAGAAGTAATCGTTTTAGCATAAAAGTGCGACTCTCCAAATTATAAAGATAATGAAATTTAAACGAATAATTATATGTTGCCCTGCATTTTATCTGAACCATTTTTGATTGGATATCATTAAAGCTTCCTGAACAGTTATCCGTTTGCCGGTATTGTAAGCTGTTACAAATGCTCCTGAAATCCCTTTGACTTTGATCGTTTCTCTTTGATCGCGGGCCATTTTATACTCGTTAAAGTTTCCTATAATACATTTTGTATAACCTTCGTGCATATCGGTGCGAATGTTTTCAGTAATACCATATTTTTTTACATAATATTGCTGATTGAAATTGCTTTTATAAGCGCCTATCTGTACCGCGTAATTTACATTGCCCTGTTTTAAACTATTTGCACTTGAAAAAACCGGCTCAGTGGGTGTTACTGTTTTTTCCGCCTCATTTTTCTTTTCCTCTTTCTTTTCTTCAGTAGTAGTGGTTGCCACATTGGTAGTACCCGCATCTTCTGTTTTGGTAGTATTTACTGCCTCAGTAGTAGTGCTTACCGGCGTTACCGGCTCTTCTTTTTTAGCAAGGCTTGTATTGCCGGGATTTGAATTATCAACCGCAACAACAGATGTACCTGTTTTAAATGATTGGTCACCTCCTGTTTTCACCTTTTTCGACTGGTCGTTTTCGAGGTATGAAAATTCCCCTTCCACCAATTTTGAAGGGTCAACAGTCTGGCTGAACACCACTTCGTATTCAATATGCAATTGTTCATCTTTGGGAAGGGACACCCACACAAATTTTGCTTTATTGTCGACTACTGCAAAAGAAGACCCGTTTGTTTTAAGGGAAGTGGCTTTAAAATTGGCCGGCAGGGTTTCTACTAATTTTGCGAAACCTTTAATATCCTGTTTGTTAATGGCAATCTGAACTTTGTAATGCCCGGTTTTTTCTCCGTTCACAATGGTTCTGGTACAAGCCACTTCGGTTGAAGAAACATCATTTGCAGGGGCCTGTTTTAGATTATCTGCCGGTTTATCCGGAACGCCTGCGGCAATAGTAGCAAGCGAATCCTTTAGCGGGGTACTTACTTGTTTTGCAACACTGTCCTGAGCAGGGGTATCAACTGCAGGTGTAGTTGTGGTAGTTGCGGCTGAAGCACCTTCTACCATAATTTTTATAGGGTCAATCGTTACCTGTTGTTTTACATTGTTGGTGATGTATGAAAACTTCCCTGCAACTATTTTTTCTCCCGAAGCAGTGGCGTCAACAATCACATTAAACTTTATTGTTATTTCTTCATCGGCGGGCAAAGCTGTCCATATATATTTCAGCGACTGGGTTTCGAAAGTAAAAGCCCCACCTTTACTATCCATCTCTTTTATGGTAATTCCGGAAGGAATATCAAATTGCAGTTTGGCAAAACCACTTACGGAGCCTTTTTTAATGCTCACCTCCGTTGTATACTCCGAACCCGGCTTCACATTTTCCGGGAATTTCGCAGTGATACTCACCCCGTCTCCAACAAAAATGTTGTAAAAAAACAAAGCGAAGGAATTGATGATTAATATAAAATATTTAAGCATATAAGGGTTTGATTTTACTGTTCAAAGAAAAAGTCTATGAGCTGATTAATTTTTTCTACCGTATAATCATTTGTGCCTTCAAAAAAGCCATCAATGGTTTTTGTTATTTCATCTGCCGATATATACCCATCGTTATTGATGTCGGCTGATTTGAATTCAGCCGGGATTTTATTTTCTTTTCCTTTGTTTATTTCCTTGCCTTTTGTTTCCACCTCTTTTAAATAATCCAGACTGGGGGCTTCATTAAACGTACCGCTTCGCACTGCTGCCAGCGAGTCCCATTCCAGCTGGTGCCTGGCCATTTCATCTTCATTAATTGTTATACCCAGGCCGTCCACCTTCGCCCCTTTTTTACTTTTAGGTTCTTTGTCCTGGTAATCGGGTACTCCGTCCTCATCCATATCAAAAGGGCAGCCGTGGCTGTCCACCAGCACACCTTTTGGTGTTCCGAGGCAGTTGTCGTGGTTGTCGGGAACCCCGTCGCCATCAGTGTCTATATTGTCAACCAGGTTAAAGTCTACATCATCGGAAGCGGTTTTAATTCTTTTCTTAAATTCATATTGTATCCCCACATTGGCCTGTACATAACTATCACTTCCCCCGTTTATTTTATTGTCTATTGCATCGCTTAAAGCATATACATAATTTACTCCGATGGATGCAGTCCATTTAGTACCGATATGAAAATTCAGTCCGCCTCCGGCGGGTAATACAATACAGGATTTGGCAAGCAATTTTGTTTCGTAGGTATAATCCCGTTTTATAGTTTGCGCCCACACTGCATTGGCTGCGGTTTCCGGGATGTTCCGGATCGATCCGTCGTTCCAGTAATTGTAATCGACATTCCCGTTTTTTAAATCGCTGTTGGTCGTAAAAAGCATATAACCCAGGCCAATATTTATAAAAGGCGAAACAGCAGGGTCATTTTTTATGACCTTATCAAAATTTGCAGTCAGCATCAATTCGCCCTGCATAATGGTGGATTGAAAATTGAGGTGTGAAGCCGGGGCATTGTCTGTTCCGGCTAATTTTCCATACATCGCCCCTAAGGAAAGGCCAAGTATTTTTCCGAAACGTTGTTCTGCTGCTAAATAATACCCAAAGCGGGTGTCTAATAAAGGGTTTACATCGGTTTGTGTACCAACATCCCCGTTGAACTTCATCGCGCTGATCCCAATAGTTAAGGAAGGGCTGTGTTTAACAGGTTCGTCCTGTGCATGAATTACACCTGCATTAAAAACAATAAAAAATAAAAACAGTAGGGTATTTTTTATCATAGTTGCTTTACCATTTAATAAAATCAAACACTTATTATAAATAATAAGCTACCATAAATTATAGGTAAAACAAATCTATCTTAAAAGGAAAGTCTTTTTGGAGAAAGGGGTTACTATTTGTAAACAGTGTTCTGTTAATATCAGTTTAATCGTTCACTTGTTTAATAGTTCTTTCGTTTAACAGTTTTACGTTAAGGTGATCCCGAACGAATAAACTATTAAACAAGTGAACGAATAAACTATAAACAGCCTGTCCTTCCTCCGTCAACCGGAAGGTTAATGCCATTGATATAAGATGCTGCCGGGGAAGCCAGGAAAGCTACTGCATTCGCTATTTCGGCGGCTTCTGCAAAACGTGCAGCCGGAATTTCATGCAGCATTTCTTTTTTGATATCCTCTGTAGCAGCCCCTGTATGTGATGATTTATTTTCAATAATATTGTTTAACCTTACGGTATTTGTTGCGCCGGGTAAAACATTGTTTACGGTTATTCCGTACATGGCTATTTCGCCGGACAAGGTTTTGGCCCAATTGGCCACAGCTGCACGAATGGTGTTTGAAACACCTAATCCTTGCAAAGGTTGTTTTACTGAGGTGGAAATAATATTGATGATTCTTCCATAACCGGCATTTTTCATCCCTTCGATACAGGCCTGCGCCAATATATGATTACAGATAAGATGGTTGCTGAAGGCCGAAAGAAATTCTTCTGTTTTTGCCGAATGGATAGGCCCCGCTGGGGGTCCACCGGTATTGTTGACTAAAATATTAACAGTTCCCTGGCGTTGTACATAATGCTGAATTAATTTTTTTAATTCATCGGGGCTGTTAAAATCCACAGCGAGGTAAGAATGTTGCTGGCCTTTATCTGTATTTAACTCTGCTTTTGTTTTCTTTAAAGCCTCTTCGTTACGGGCAACGAGGGTCACATTGGCCCCCATCGCAGCAAGTTCTATGGCTACCGCTTTCCCTATTCCCTGTGTACTTCCGCAAACCAGGGCTCTTTTATTTTTTAAATCCAAATTCATATTCCGGCTATATTTGTGGGACAAAAATAGATTTATTAAACATAAAAACTGTTTAAATTTATTTAATTTCGTTAAAAATATATCCCATGAGCGCCATCCGACCTTTCAACTTTAAAAAATGGATTGAAGAAAACCGTCACTTACTTAAGCCCCCGGTAAACAACAAGGTGGTGTACAAGGATACGGAGTTTATTGTGATGGTGGTGGGCGGGCCGAACTCCCGCAAAGATTTTCATTACAATGAAAGTGAAGAATTTTTTTATCAATTAGAAGGCGATGCTTTGGTGAAAATTCAGGAAGACGGTAAAGCTGTTGAAGTTCCGATAAAGGAAGGAGAAATATTTTTACTTCCGCCCAAAGTGCCTCATAATCCTGTAAGGTATAAAGATACCATCGGACTTGTAATTGAACGCAGAAGAAAAGAACATGAAAAAGATGGTTTGTTGTGGTTTTGTGAAAAATGCAACCATCAATTATTTGAAGAATATTTTCAGCTTACCGACATAGCAAGTCAGTTTCAGGGTGTTTTCAAAAAATTCTATGAAAATGAAGCCTTAAGAACCTGTAAAAATTGCGGAAATATCATGGTTCCCCCACCAGTGATAAGCTAAAATAGTATCAATACAAAATACTGTTTTTAAATTACTTACGAAAAACGTAGGATAAAATACCATTACTGAAACCTCATAATGGTCATTTTTTTATCAATTTAGAAGAAGATAATTTTAGTTTATCTGATTATTTTTTAAAAACTATCCATAAATTGCATAGTTAATGCATACCTCCCTCAAGGTTTTGCTGAAGGTTAAACACGAATATTTTTTAATTACACTGATTAAATAGTGCAGTGGCAAATAAATGAAAAGTTTAACCCATTTTGCTAAAAAAATATACGAAAACATTAAAAAAATATACGAACGTATGTAAAAGATAATAAAAACAAGCACACCACCAACCACCAAAACCACACTCAACCACCGATGAAAACCACACAACACAGGTCATTTTATGTTCTTTTTTTAGCGTGCCTTTTTACCCTTAACCTCCGGGCACAGTACAACGAAATGTTATTGCAGGGCTTTGACAAAAAAGCCGCTGTTGATGAAATGAACAGCAAAAACATCCCGGACGCTGACCGGGCAGGCTACTTAAGGTATTTACAGGCCAAATACATTCAGGACCATCATTATCATTATGATTTCAGGGGGCCTGGTGAACAAGCCTTTAAAAATTACGCCCCTCCATCGCCCATGAGCGGTTTTTGCCCCAATGCAGGTTTCGAGAATTACAATTTCAGCAACTGGCAGGCCTATAGCTGGGCTTTATCGGGTGTAGACTGGAGTACACCTGCCGTATGGGTGAATGGTGTTGTGAGCAATGGTTTAAATGCTTCAATAAACGACCCTGGTGCCAGGCACACAGTTTTAACAATACCTCCGGGCAATAACAACCCCTGTACCGCACCGGTAGTAGGTTACGACTCCATGGCCATTAACCCCACCACCGGTTTGGCAGAGATTCCTTTTGTATGCCCCAGTGGCAGCGGAGTTTCTGTTCGCCTCGGAAATGCCCAGGTGGGTTCGCAAACCGAACGTTTAACCTATACCATGAACGTTTCGGCTGCCAACGCACAATTCATGTACAACTATGCGGTGGTTTTAAATGCACCAGATCCTCCGGGAACACCTCCTGCACAACAAACACACACCTCGCTTACACAGCCTTTGTTTACTATACGGATTTTAGATCAGAACGGAAATATTATTGGTGGCAATTGTGGCACTTATGCTGTAACCACCGATTCGGCGGCCAATCCCAATTCCGGGTTTATATACAATGCCAATGGTGGCCTTTGCCCAGGATCAACTGGTTTTGGGCAACAAATCTATTATAAAAAATGGACCTCCGTAGGTATTGACCTTACTCCTCAAATCGGGACCAATGTAACCATCGAATTCAGGACTTACGATTGTTCACAGGGCGGGCATTTTGGTTATGCCTATATCGATTGTGATTGTGGAAACAGCCAGATTGCGGTGAACTTTTGCCAGGGTGCCAATACTTCGGTGATGGTGGCCCCCGCCGGCTTTTCGAGCTACCAGTGGTTTGGCCCCAATAACATGAACCCGGTTGCCGGCGGTACCAACGATACACTGACTATTGTCGGTGGAACCCTTGGCAGTGTGTACACCTGCCAGGCTACTTCTGCAAGTGGCTGCCACGTACAATTCCAGGCTACCCTCGTCAATACAAATGTGCATATTCAAAGCCTTTCTTCAACCCCGTCCTGCGCAACAGGTAATTCCGGCTCTGTTTCAGTAGTCCCCTCAGGTAGTTCAAACGGAATATACAATTATGTCTGGACCAATTCTTCCAGTGTCCAGGTGGGCACTACCCAAACGGTGAGCGGACTGCCCGTCGGAACTTATTCCATCACTGTTTCTTCTCCGGGTTGCGGACAAGCGGATTCAACCATTGCCATTACTATTACTCCACCGCTTTTCACAACCTCCTCACACAATTATTGTGGTTCGGCAACTTTTATACCTGCCCCGGCCGGTTCAAATTATGTATGGTACAATGCAGCAGGTACTCAAATTCCGGCCCCATTGGGCGATACACTTTTTGCAACCAATATAACAGCAGGTGCTTTTTACACCGTGGTTTACACCACCCCCAACGGATGTAAAGATTCTTTAAAAATTGTATTGAACCAGGTTTCCGGTGGAAGCCTTTTTGTTAACAACATCAATCATGTATGTGAAGGCAGTTCGAACGGTACTGCAACAGTGAATATCAATACAAGCCAGGCTGCTCCTTACACCTGGCAGATAAACGGGCCCAATGGGTTTAACAGCGCTGCAACAAATGCAGCAACCACCTATCCTTTAACAGGCCTTTCGGCTGGAACTTATTCCATTACAGCGTTTGACGGACAATGCTTTTACAATTCCACTTTTAATATCGATACCATCAAAGTTCCGGTTAGCATTTCTGTGAACCCGCAATGTGTTGCCCCCGGCGATACAGCCCATGTTACATTTAGTTACGGACAGGGTGGTTCTCCACAGGGCTGTCAGCTTGCTTCTACAGGGTGTATGAACCCTACTGTTAGCACAGTGGGCACAAGCAGCGGGCAAAACACCTCCACCACTTATCCCACACCTTATGGCAACTGGTGGTCGAACGAAAAATACCAGATCCTGTACACTGCTGCTGATCTGCAGGCCGCAGGAGTAAGTGCCGGTAAATTATCCAGCATTGCATTTGAAGTAACTCAAATTCCCACCACCCCATCGGGTGCAGCTATGAACGCTACCTTTTTAGGGTATACCATTAAAATAGCCTGTACAGCCACCAGCGATTTAGGTGCAGGCTCATTCGGTTCACCGTTTATTACGGCGCCTTTTGTAACCGTATTTGGCCCTCAAACAGTGACAGCCACTACAGGCTGGAACACCCATAATTTTATTCAGTCTTATGAGTGGGACGGTGTAAGTAATATTATTATTGAAATATGTTACGCCTGGGTGGCTCCAAGTACATACACCTGCAACGCCATTGTAAATAAAACCAACACTTCTTATTACTCCTACAGCACTTATGGTTCCGACAGCCAGGTGGCCTGCTCCGGAACAACCATCAGCCAGACTATGCAAAGCCGTCCGGTTACCCGCTTCGGCCATTGTTTATCGCAGGCACAACCCAGCGATTTTACTTACAACTGGTCCCCGGCTACAGGCGTGCTGGCTCCCACTTCACCCATCAGCGGCGATACGGTGGTAGACATTTTAACACCTGTAACCCAGTTTTACACCTTAACCACTACTACTGTAATAGGTGGTTGCACCAAAGTAGACACGTTTACCGTTAGCGTAATTAATCCATTTAACTTAAGTGTTTCGGCTGATACTGTGATGTGTTCCAATCATGCCCCTATCACCATCAGCGCCATCACAACCGACCCCATAACAGGTGCGCCGGTTGTTACCACCGGTTCGTGGACAGGGCCGGGAATCACCAACCTGGGCAACGGACTGGCTACTTTTCAACCTGATCTGGCCGGACCAGGAACCTTTAACTTAATCTATTTAGCCGGAGCCTCCTTTTGTGCAAGCGGGGCTTATAAAAAAGACACCGTTCACGCTACAGTTCATCCTTACCTGTCTGCTAATTTCTCAGGCATAGGGCCTTTCTGTGTGTACGACACCGCTATTACCCTGTCCGCATTAAGTGCAGTAACAACAGGCAGCAGCTGGCTTGTAAATGGAGCGACAGCAACTCAGTTTAATCCGTCCATTGTGGGGCCAAGCACTGCACCGCACCATGCTATTAAACATATAGTTGACCAGGGCTTCGGATGTCCTGATTCATCTACCGTTTATGTAGTGGTGTACGCCAAGCCCAGCATCACATTTGTGAGCGATATCATTGAAGGTTGTATGCCGAGTTTGCCCATTGCGTTTACCAGCACAGTAAGTATACCCGGCGGGACTTACCTTTGGAATTTCGGTGACCTGGGAACATCTAACCTCGACAACCCTGTTCACATTTACAATGCCGTGGGAACTTATGGTGTAACGGCTTATTACACCAGTGCCGACGGATGTAAAGACACAGCTGTCGTTAATCCTATGATTACCGTACACCCTTTGCCTTTAACAGACTTCCTTCCCGATCCGGTGAATACAACAACCCTTAGCCCTCACATAGACTTTACCAACATGACCCCTGATCCGGGCAACAATATGATATGGCATTGGAACCTGGCAGGCTTAGACAGTTCTGATAAGAAAAATACCGCTTATGAATTTACGGGCTGGGGGCAGTTTGACATCAGCCTTACCGCTACTAATCAATTTGGTTGCAAAGCCACAGTTATGCATCCCGTATTTATTACGCCCGACTGTGTATTGTATATTCCAAATGCCTTTACACCTAACGGCGACGGAAGAAATGATGTATTTATGCCTGCCGGGGAAGGCATCATGTCTGACGATTACAGCATGAGCATTTATGACCGCTGGGGAGAAAAGTTTTTTGAAACCAAAGACATCAACACCGGCTGGAACGGCCAGTTCAACAACAACGGCGTTAAAGTAGAAGGTGAAGTTTATGTGTACAGAATAACTTTTAAAAACCAATTGGGTAAATCCTATAGCCATACAGGGCAGCTTACCTTGGTGCGGTAATTTTGAACAGACATTGTATGTTGTACGATGTACCTTGTATCCAGTCTGTGTAGGGGATAAACTGCATACCCACTACAACACACTCAGGCTGGATACAATATACATTATACATTGTACAACCTTCAACTACTCAAGCATTTCATTCTTTTTAAAATAATCAACAATCGCTTCAACAATCAACTTGTTTTGCTGAGCGGGTTTTAAGGGTGGTATTTTTTCATTCAATTTCCAATGCGGCCAGCCTTCCTCATCTTTTCCTACGTATTCATAAAACCCATAAGGCTCTAATAAAGTACAAATAGCAATGTGCATCACATTTACCTTGTCGTCTTTTTTTAATTTCTGATAACCTTTCCCAAGCTCCTGAACACCAATTAAAAACAATATGATCTGTACATCCGGTTCTTCACCATAAATGTCTTTTAATTTTGTCAAAAGCTTTTTCCAGTCCGAATCTTCTTCTTTTCGCATATTCGCTGTAAATTTAACCTAATTTATTGGAGGAGTTGATTTTAATTTAGGTCAGAAGTTGTTTTTCATTTTTGAGGTATCTTAAAAGTAAAATAAACTAATATAGTGCTAAGTTAGAAGGAAAAAGTCAAAATTTAAAAGGCTCAAATCACGGTTTGTTCGATGCCTACTTTTATTTCAATGCGTCATTACAAGGTTAACTTAGCAATAGATTAAAAACAAAACATACATGAAACACAAAACTACCATATTTGAACAAATCAGAGAAATTGATAAAAACAAAAATGAATTCTGGGGGGCAAGAAAACTTTCAAAAATATTAGAATATTCTGAGTTTAGACATTTTCTACCGGTAATTGAGAAGGCAAAAGAAGCATGTTTAAATAGTAAACA
>JAHEYF010000175.1 GCA_023251755.1 Bacteroidota bacterium | reverse complement strand
TGCAAAAACTGGCAATGTACAATACAAATTTTTTCCGGTACAAAAAGTAGGGAACAAAATAGTAGGCATTGGTGTATACACCAAACATGGTGGTGATGAGGTAAAAAAAATTGTCGATGAGCAAATCCCTGATGTCGTTTACCTGATCGCCCCATATTTCCAATGTGAGGTAAAACATAAAAAACAACCAAAAGCAGGTGTGCAGCACTATTTTACCCGTTCTTGAACCCGACCACCTGTAAAAAGGACTATCTGAAAGAAAATTACCTGATTTCATTAATTTCTTGTCTTAACTATCCAAATATAAAAAAAGAAATCCATACCCTTTAAGGATTATTAAATCAATGAACGAAAGAACGGCTGTGTACGCTGGCGCATCGCCCACCGAAAACCATTGCACCTTTATTATTTAAGCCTTATGGACAATTCAACGGTATAGGTATCTGCCTTGTCATCTATTACCAGCAGGTGCTTATCGGGGTAATACAATTGCAGCCTGTTTTTTGTATTTTTAATGCCCACTCCCTTGCAGTTTTTATCAGACAAGGAAGGGTAATAAGCGGATGAATCTGTTTTTGAATTGGAACAATAAAAATGAACCTCGTCGGGTTCTAATTTAAACCGTATGTCGATGAGCTTTAATGAACCCGAAGCGGAACAATGCTTAAAGGCATTTTCAATAAAGGGGATAAACAAGAGGGGTTCTATTTTATGTTTTTCAAAATTTCCTTCTACATCAAAATCAATTTTTACCTGGTCGTCGTTCCTGAGTTTTTCCAGCTGAATCAATTCTTTAATACAAAGAATTTCATTTTCAATTACATTTTCCTTGTCGTCAAAATCATAGATCCTGTACCTTAACAAATTGGAAAGAGACAGCACCGCTTCTGCTGATTTTGGGTTGTTCATCAAAATTAAAAAGTAGATGTTGTTTAAAGTATTAAAAATAAAGTGGGGGTTGATTTGTGCTTTTAAAAATTTATACTCTGCTTCTAATTGTTGTTTTTCTTTCTGGTTCAGTTTGTTGGATGTTTTAATCCAGTCGCGGGCAATTTTTATGGAAGATATAGCAGATATTTCGAAAATATCCTGTATAAACCATGTGATGTATGTTCTGATAACACCGCGTTCTGCAATTTCTGTACTGCCTACCAGCGATTCGATAAAATAAACTTTTAACCCGGAGGTGAGCAGCAGCAGCAGCAGGAATGAAAATATATAAAGGCTGATTTTTCCTTTGTATAAAAATGAAGGGACTACAATGTAGAGGTTGATGTACACCCCGGCCATGGTACTGATGAGGTAAAAACAGTTGACAATAAGTACGTGGCTTAAATGTTCTTCTCCTTCCAGTACATCGATGGTGATGTAGATTAAAAAAATCATCCAGAAACTTGCATGCAGCAAAACCCGTTGGAATACCGGCTTGGCTTTTACATCGCTGTAGGCTGCTTTTGGAAGAAAAAGATCTGATACCATCCCTAAAATATTATCCGGTGAAAAAAAGAGCGCAATTTACATTGCGCTCTTTCCGGTAAATAAAACAATCTGTTCTTTTATTTTTTATCCAATACTATTTTTTGTGTTTTAGAAGTACCGTTGTTGATGAGTTCAACAAAATACACACCGTTGGCATTGTTGCTCAGGTCAAGGTTTGTTTTGTCTGTTAAACCATTCAGGTTAACAGACTGAACGGTTTCGCCCAGCATATTTTTCACATTCACCACCGCATTTTTATTTACAAAATACGAGAAGGCCACTGCAATGGTGCCTGTGGTAGGATTCGGATACACCTGGAAGATGTCCTGTGCATGCATGTATTCAATGCCTGTACTTGCACAGGCTGTTGATGTTTTTAAAGCATTGTAAGGTGCGGCATTTAAAGTAGCCGTCATTTTGGTAACCTGTCCTGCGGTAAACATATTCATGGCTGCATCATCAGTATAGTCCATATAATTCATATACATGGAGCTTTGATCAGAAGCTGTACAGCATCCACCCGATGCAGAAGTTCCCTGTGGAAAAGTAGGTGCTCCGTAATTTTCTGCTTTTTGTTTTGGTGTATCGGTTACTCCGTCATCAGCGGCGCAGGCTGCTTCATCGCCCCAGATGTGAAAAAGATTCAAACAATGTCCGATTTCGTGGGTAGCTGTTCTTCCTTTATCGTAAGGCGACTGGGCCGTTCCTCCGACACCGTAACAGGTGCAGTTGGCCACAAAACCAAAAGTAGTGGTAGCCGAGGAGGTTGGGAATTCGCCATAACCCAATAACTGAGTGCCTAAATCGCAAACCCAGATGTTGAAGTATTTAGTAGTTGGCCAGGCATCATCACCACCCTGTGATGATTTTTTAACCGCGTCGTCATCGCTGAATGCCCCGTGGGTTGTTGATTTCCTTACAATTCCGTTGGTAGGGTTTCCCTGAGGGTCTACCTTGGCCATACACCAGTTGATGTTTGCACTGGCAGCCTTTGGTTTAAACAATGTAGGCGTTTGGGATGCATCGGGATTGGTATAGGTAAAATCTTCGTTCAGCACCTGGATCTGGCTGATTACCTGCTGATCGCTGATGTTTTGCGCTGCAGTTTTATACACCACATGCACTACAACCGGAATGGTTATAACGGCCTGTGTTTTTTGCTGGTAATCGGGGTTGTTGTCGATCCATTTTTGAAGCTCTGCCTCGTAAGCCTCGCGCTGAGCTTTTCTATTCGGATCTTGTTGTTGTAAAAAAAGTTCGTGCTCTACATCAGCACAACGTTTCGGCCTTTGTTCCGTCTGAGCGAAAGAAAACATGCTGATGGACACAGCAAGCAATAAGAGTAGGTTTGATTTCATGTGTTTTTTGGTTAGAGGTTTTGATAAATATAGAAAATGCTGCAGGCGAAGGCAAATTAAATCTACCAAATACAGGTTATTATATACAAATAGTGACTATTTACTGCATAAAAAATGACAGATTTTGAATTTCACTTGCCTGTTGCTGCTATTTTTCCTGCCGTTGCCACAAATACAGGAATGATTAAAATTAGTGAAATAACCTTCTTTATTTGTGTTTTCGTGGCAATTAAAACAACAGCCACGCATGCACGAATGATTAAAGGAATAGCCTTAAGTAAAAAAGCGGCGCAATATCCCATTGCGCCGCTTACCTAACTAAAACAACATGATTTACTACTTCAACATTATTCTTCGGAAAGAATAATTTCTTCATCCATTGTTATTCAGAATATTTTAGGTTTTATTTATTCAGGACAATTCTCTGAACAGTTGTTTTACCGTTGTTCAGCAGTTCAATAAAATAAACCCCGTTGTTCAATGTACTTATGTCTACCTCGGTAGTTAATACAGATGAAGTTATGTTTTGAGCCATTACTTTTTCTCCCAGTACATTCAATATATTTATGCTTGCTTTATCAGCAGTGGGCTGTACAAAGTTCACTGTTACCTTGCCATTGCTTGGGTTCGGGAACAATTTAAATACATTGGCTGCTTTCACACCGGCAATTCCAACAGTAAAATCAACGTTGATATCATCGATGTACATATCGTTTTCGTAATTGGTGATGTGGTTGATTTTGAACATTACAGAACCTTGTCCGATGAAAGATGAAACATCAATTGTTTCCTGTCTCCAGTCGCCGGCTGCCGGTGCAGTGTATTCATTGGTAGAGAACTGAGGCGTTGCAGTAACTAATGTTGAACCGTATTTTTGATAAACAGAGGTCCAGGTTGCGCCACAATCGGTAGAAGCCAGTATATTTAAGGTATCCCAGCTGTTGCCTGCTGTAGAAGGATCGGTGTAGGTTTGATAAGCCAGCCAGAAATTAAAGGAAGCTGTTCCTGTAGCACCCGACATATCAACAGCCGGAAGCAATACCTCATCCACCTGTCCGTTTTGATCGTAATTAAAGTTTTGCATATAGATGGCTTTTGATCCGCTGTGGCCCACACTTGCCAAAGCCCAGGTGATACCTGCATCGGGGTTGTTTACAGTGTAACCAGGGTAAGGCCAGGCTGTTGCTGTTTCAAAATCCTGAACAATGGGAGTAGCTGAACCACCTGCAACAATAGTAAGTGTAGCACTTGTAGCATCGTTGGTAGCTAATGCATCCGTTGCACCATTTGGGTTGGAGGTTAAAACATTTAACACGTGCGAACCGTTGGAAACAGCAATTGCCGGTAAGTTTACAGCAGCAGTAGCTCCTGTAGCCAGGTTACCGGTCCAGCTGTAAGTCTGGTTGGTACCTCCATCGATATTGAATAAAATTGTAACTGTAGTTAATGCAGCGGTTCCGTAATTTTTAAGTGTAATTACCGGGCTTATGCTGTTTGCACAAACTGTACCCGATGGAGAGCTGATGTTTAATGCGCCGGCATCGTTGGCACCGGCAGGTATAGGTGTACCGCAAACTGTAGAGTTTTTAAGGTTGGAATACGGACCAGTGTTCATTACAGCCAGCATACGGGCACTTTGACCTATTGTAAAGGTGTTCATACAGGCATCATCGGTATAGTCCATGTAGTTCATAAACATATCACCATTGGGCCCATTGGTACAGGTTACATGAGGATAGGTTGGGCAATTAAAATTTTCGCTTTGCTGGGTGGGTGTATCGCTTACGTTGTCGTTTCCGCAGTTGGCATCGCCCCAGATATGGCTCAGGTTAAAACAGTGTCCGATTTCATGGGTAGCTGTTCTTCCTTTGTCAAAGGGTGCCTGTGCAGTTCCCATTGTACCGTAACACAAATAACCTGCAACAAAACCATAGGTATTGGTTTGGCTGGCAGTCGGAAATTCACCGTAGCCTAACAAAGAAGCGTCCGAAAATTTACACACCCATATATTAAAATACTTGTCGGTAGGCCAGGCATCGTCTCCACCGCTTGAAGCGTGTTTCACTTCGTCGTTGGTTCCGAAACCAGCTGTAATAGTAGTTGATTTATGAATAATACCGGTTGTAGGGTTACCACTTGGATCAACCTGTGCCAGGCACCAGTTGATATCAGGACTGCCGGCTACAGGTACAAAAGCCGCAGGTGTGGTAGATGCATCTGCATTGGTACGGGTAAAATCAGCGTTCAAAACGGCCATTGCACTGGTAACCTGTGCATCCGATACGTTTTCGGTGGCATTGCTGTAAACAACGTGTACCACTACAGGAATTGTTATAGTGGTCTGGGTTTTTTGAGTAGAATTTTGATTTTTCTCTATCCATTTTTTTGCCTGCATTTCATACGCTTCGCGTTCTGCTTTGCGGTTTGGATTTTGTTGTTGCAGATACTGTTCGTGTTCAATAGCCGTAATACATTTTCGTGTGTGCGGTGCCTGCTGGCCAAAAGAGTACAAGCTTCCCGTCAAAGCCAACAAAGTAAATAATTTTGATTTCATGTGCATAGTTTTTGATTGATTTTTGTAAAAATATGACAGCAGTCGCCCATTTATCAAATTAAATATACCAAACAGGCTGATTTGTATACCAAGAATGACCAGTAAACAACTTAATGGCTGCAAGTCCTGTATATTGGGGGCTCCGGGTATAAAAAACAAAAAAGGGCTGTCTAACAAGTAGACAACCCTTTTTATCATAAACAAAAAATTATTAGTATTTATCCCAGAATAATTTTGTGGTCAGGTGATCTCCGCCAATTGCAGCGGCAGCACTTGTGTAACTGGCTGAATTTATATTTTGTTCCCTTATTGGGTAAGTGTACCTTGTACGAATGTCGGCCAAAGTCATATCAGGTGGAGGGTTCAGCGCCGGGAAGTCTAACCTTCTCCAGGTTGTCCATCCTAATTCAGGGCGGTCGTAATAAGCAATCCAGGCTTGTGTAGCTATTTTTTGTTTATAGGTACCGGTAGCGGTAGCATAAGCAACACTTGGATTAGCCAGGTAAGCCGTTGCCTGTGTACTTGTTAAACCCCATGATAAGAAAGAAGCCGTAATGGCCTGGTTGTAATAAGTAGCTGCAACACCACCGGTAAAGCCTCTTTCAACAGCTTCTGCCTGGTAAAACAACACTTCCGAATACTCTAATAAAACACCTCTCCACTCTTTGGTTTGGAGCAAATCGCCTACCCAGGTGTATTCAGTGTAATCGTTGTTGTCTCCATAAACTCCTCCCATATACATAACATTCCCAACAGAATCGGTCATGTTGCTACCAAAATAAACCGGACGGCGAGGGTCGTTTAAAGTATTCATAGCATCTACCAATGTATTGGCAGCAACGAAATCTTTTCTACCCGAAGCTACCAGGTTTACATAAATTGGGTTGGCTGTTGCAGTTAGTGATAAATAGTGCAGCATTGCATCATCGCCCGAAGAAGTAAATACACCTGCGGTAATTGCTTCCTGGGCTTTAACACCAGGATTAAGTGCAGGAACATCGGCAACTGTAATGGCCATTTTTAATTTTAAAGAGTTGGCAAAAAGTTTCCATTTTGCAACATCGCCACCATAAATAATATCATTTTCCTTGTAACTTCCGGCAGTAAGGATGAGTTTATTTGAAGCATTGTCGAGGCGGGCAAATAATTTGGAATAAATTGTCTGTGCATCGTCGTACTTCGGCAGGATGTTGTCTACGTTTAAAGCCTCGTCGTAAGGCAAATTTCCAAAAATATCAACCGCACGTGCAAAAGCATATACGCTAAGGATTTCAGCAATTGCAGCTTTGTTGGTTTTTTCTGCAGCAGTAGACACTAAGTCTA
>JAHEYF010000067.1 GCA_023251755.1 Bacteroidota bacterium | reverse complement strand
CCTGTAAAAGGCGGATATAGGCCGGGTTGTCTTCAACCAATAATATTTCAGCAGACTTCATGGTGGTGTGATGTTAAAAAACAAATTCTAATCTCTAAATTTCAAATCCGATGGTTATCGAGTTTGTGACTCGGAATATTAAAAAATATACCGGAATAATAATAGTCTGAAACCTTAGTAAAATGGCTATTTCTATTGTTTATAAGTTCAGTCCAAAACATCAAAATCTAATTTATTCTAAGGAAATCCGTATGTAAAATTGTATGTAACCATTTCCCTATTTTTACGCTATAAATAGTGTAGGTAGCAGGGAAATCAAAAATACAATTTATATGTCAGAAGTTAGATTTTATTTAGAAAAAAGGAAAGACAAAGAAACAGGGGAACTCATCATTGAGAATGTCCCAATTCTGCTTTTCTACAGTTTTAACAACAAACGCTTGCAGTTTTATACCGGTTTGCGGGTTGATGCTAAAAAATGGGATAAAGGAAATATGCAGGTAAAAAAGAACTATGCAGAAACCTCAGAGATCAACAAAGAGATTGACAAACTAAAAGTAAAACTTCGTGATATTGAAGACAGGGCTAAAGCACTTGGTGAGAAATTAAGCCCCCAATATTTTAAAGACCGGCTCAGTGGAAAGAAGAAAGAAGGCAAAACCGG
Organism: Bacteroidota bacterium; assembly: GCA_023251755.1. Classification (GTDB taxonomy): domain Bacteria; phylum Bacteroidota; class Bacteroidia; order B-17B0; family Aurantibacillaceae; genus JAHEYF01. The sequence goes on along the minus strand of JAHEYF010000067.1, from coordinate 26,443 downwards.
GGATTTGATTTGGGAATACTACCAAGAGTTTTTGACAGAAATAAAACTTACACTAACCCCAAACAGCATTAAGGGGCATGATGTAACCCATAAAACATTAAAAACATTTTGCAGCGAAAAGAGATGGTCATTAACCTTTGACAGTATTGATTCTGACTTCTTTCTTAAATTCTATAACTGGTGCTTTAATGAAAAAGAGGTAAAAGTCTTTAACAATACCACCGGAACCTACCTCAATAAATTCAGGGCATTTTTAAACTGGTCAGTCAGGAAGGGCTACAACACCAATTTAGAATTCAGAAAACAAAAGTACCTGTATGAGAACACAGAAATCATTTACCTGCTTTTTGAAGAAGTGATGAAATTCTACAAGCATAAATTTAAAAATGATACTCACACCCAGGTCAGGGATTTATACTGTTTGGGTTGCTTTACCGGAATACGGTATTCTGATATAACAAAACTGCAACCCGAAAACATACTGGAAGATAAAATAATGTTCAGGATAAAGAAAACAAAGGAACCCAACATAGTTCCCCTGAACAAGTATAGCAGGGCTATACTTGACCGTAACAAAGGAATACACCCCACTAATGCCATGCCTTTTATTAGTGGAGATGCGGTGAACTCTCACCTCAAAAATGCCATGAAAGCAGCAGGTTTAACCCGTGTTGTACAAATTATACATTTTAAGGGGGCTGAAAGGTTTGACGAAAGTAAACCCCTTTGGGATGCTGCCACCTTTCATACCAGCAAAAAAACCTTTGTAACTAATTTTCTTGAAAAGGGTGGTAGTTTAACCACCGCAATGGCCATAACCGGAAACAAAGGCTACAGGGCATTTAAGCGGTATTTTAAAATAGCAGACCAGTTTAAGGCAAGTGAAATGCAGCGAGTGTTTGGTAAATAACCAATACAATGTAGTTAAGATGTGATAAGAAGCGGCCCTTACATTTTTTTATGCCCCGTCTGTCCCGTCCTGAAATCACTTTACAAAACAAAGGAATTAATCATTCGCATGAACGGACTTTAACACAGGGCTAAAGTTTTTCAAAAACCCTTTTGAGATCAGTGGTACTTGTTTTATTGTTAAACGCTGCTGCCACAAGGCCATCAGAGGTCTTCATCCGCAGCTCAAAACGTTCCTCTACCAGGTTGTAGATCAGAAAAAATGCTTTCTTCCTCGTGTAAAATAGTACAAAGGTCCTGGGCTCATCTTTTACAACAACTTTTAGTATAAGATTAGCCGAGGCGTACCAGAGAATGGCCCCTATCAGTGGGAATATTATTTCATCCACCCCTTTATAGTGCTTTAATGTATAATTCATAAAATTACGCAAACCCGCAATTGTTGTTTCCGACTTTTGCTCTAACTCTTGTTTAACTTGTATGGCTTTTTCAGACATGGGCTTTTTTTTGCTTTTGTTTTTCGTTAGTGGCACTTGTTCCAGCTCCTCATCCGCTACTATCCAGTTTTCGAGTACAGCATTAAACGGGAGACCTTCGTTGATATTTACGGAAGAAGTTTCGGCTGCTGTCCCTTCTTTTGCAGCATGTTCAAAAAATGCCTGTATGGCTTTGTGGTCTTTTGCAATTGAACCGGATGTATAAATGAGAAAATCCTTCGGGAGTTTAAAATATACGGCTAATTTGCGGAGCTGCTTTAAAGTGGCAAATTTACGGTTGATTTCTATTTGGCGGTACTGATAGGTAGTCAGCTTAAGTTCTTTCGCTATATCTGCCTGCCTTATCTGTCTATACTTGCGGATAAACCTCAGTTTTTCACTTACCATGCTGTAAAATTATGAATTTTCGGCTTAGTGCCGGAAAAGAATTTACACTCCCTATTATTATTCCCGGTTCTCAATTCTTTTAAAAATTAGGCGTTTCGCACATTTAAAAATGTTATACATTTGTGCCGAATAACATTTAAAACAAGAATTAAGAAACAGAAATAAAAGAACTAAAATATTGATTTTGCGTTAGGCTGATTCTTGTACTGGAAAAACTGGTAATTTTTTATACAAACGAGATGAAGGCAAAGCGCTCACGAACCACGTGGGCATTTGCTTTTTTCGTTTGTAAGGTATACCAGTACCTCCAGTACGAATAAGTGAATTAACCCACGTGCATTTTTTTGTGGTAATTCATACAATGTCAACCGGATATTAACCAAAACCTGCCAGATATAATTAAGGCTCAACTAACATAATAAATCCTAAACAAGTAACGTTTAAAATAAATCGGGCGAAAACATAATCAAAACTAAATACTGCGGTATAATTTTTTTGAGCGATATAAAATAATTTTGTACACTTGTGCCAAAATTTGGACACCGCGAAGAAAGTTTGTGATTTTTTAAAGAACAGCGTTATAAAAACATAGTTTACAACAAGAGAATATGATAAGAACAATCCATAAAAAACAGCAGGCAATAGCCCGATTCCTTTTGATTATAATGGGTATCAACGTGCTTTCACCCTTACAAACTTATGCACGAACGACGGACAACACCGTTCCGCCCTCTTTTCAGTCGGTAGCAGCCGGGCACAGTATAGATTTATATAGCGGGGACTTTAATTACTCACTTCCCCTGCTAAAAGTTCCTTCCCCAACAGGCGATTACCCCATTGTAATCAACTACAAAAGTGGCATTCGTTTAAACCAGGAATCAAGCTGGTGCGGGCTTGGATTTTCATTGCAACCCGGCGGTTGCATTTACCGTACCATTGCACAATACCCCGATGATTATTTTAATTCAAAAATCGTTAACAAAGTATACAACGCAGTTTCCAACGGAACAATTATCGATCAGGGTTCCGGTACAAATCCTTCCATGTATGGATTAAGAGGGGCGTATTGGGCGAGTAATGGTAATCAGGTCAATGCCTTTCAAACGGCCCGCCAGCGTTACGTTTTTAACGAGCATTTTGAACACCCCAACAACAATTGCAAAAACATTGTCAACCTTCAGTCTTCCGCCACCAAAGTAGATTTTGCTTATGGCTCACTTTACCAGTCGAATATGCCTGTAATTGATATGTATACAACAAACATAAACGATAACAGTTCAATTGGACAACAGGTGTTTGAAGACCCGGCCTGGAACAGTACATTTATCACCAACCTCAACAACAGCGAAGGGATCAATGTTACAGCAAAAGACCTTTCCCTTTCCAGTGATGTGTCTGCTGTTCAGCCCAATTTAACAGAACAGTACAACATGGGCATAACACCGGTACAAATGGCTTACGACAATTACATCGTTTCCGGCGATTTCAGTGGTAAATTACAACCCTTCCGTTACGATAACCCTTCAGTAGCTTTCCCGTACACGCACAATTATTTTGAAAATTCCCTTACCCAAAAGCCTATTGAAAAATACAATGTAACCATTCCCCAAAGCTCCACTAAAAAGGTACAATTCCGCGTAGTTGGTGATCCTTCGGTTAACTACGACCACCTGAACCGTACAAAAACTTTTGGCCAGGACGAAGAACTAAAACCCTACCTGATGGACTTTAACAATGCGGCCCGTTTTCCATATTACAACATCAACAACAGTTGTGCTGTTTATGGAGAATACTTAAATCAATCGGGTGGCTGTTACTTTAAACAGACCCAACAGGAGTCCAGGTCTGATGTTAACATTGAAAAATATGTTATCCCCCACCAAACAGGCACTTCATACAATTACAACAACAACAGTGCTACAGGCTATAATGCAACAACAGCAGAATTGGCCGGGGCAAACTATACCGAGTGGTTCACCAACGAAGAATTTGCCAATGGCACAGCTAAAACAGGAGGCTTTATTACGCACAACACCGCGGATTTTAACCGGGACATCAGCAACACCTACCCTGTAAAAGGTGTTGGAGGCTTTAAAATTACCGATGCTTCCGGAACCACCTACCATTACTCCATTCCGGTTTACACAAAATCCAGGTTATCCAAACAATTTACTGTTCAAACCAACCAAACAACTTTAGACAATTACATCAACACCATTAACGATAAATACGCCGAATACTGGTTGTTGACCACCGTTACAGGCCCTGATTTTATTGACCGAAATAGCAACGGAGTTGCAGACGCCGGCGACGATGGTTATTACATTAAATACGATTATGGCAAATGGGAAGACAATTTTAAATGGCGTTTTCCGTATGCAGGTTCTGTGTTCGATAAAACCAATATCAACAAACGCAGCTACGAACAAGGTGTAAATGAATTGTATTACCTCAATTCCATCAGCACCCGTACCCACACAGCCATTTTTTTAAAAGGCATTAAAAAAGAAGGCAAATCATACATTGATCCTAACATTTCCAACGATCCTTTAAAATCAAGCCTGCGTTTGGAAGAAATTATCCTCTTAAAAAACGAAGACTGGAACAGTCTAAAATCGGGTATCAGTTTTACCAACAACAATATACTTAGCAGCGATTTGGCAAGTGTATCCTCACAATTAAAAACTGTGCAGATTCAACGGGTAGTATTGAACTACGATTATTCCCTGTGTAAAAACACACCCAATTCCTTTGATGCCGGAAGTCCCAATACACTTGACGGAAAGCTTACACTGAAAGGTATTTCAACCTATTACAAAAGCGATGCAAAAACAACCCCCGATTATTTATTTGCTTACGACAGCGCACACAACCCTGATTTTAATTACAATGCCTGGGACGATTGGGGGTATTACAAAAACATAACTACTGAAACAACAGCCGACCATGATGTTAAAAACAATAGTACAGCCGATGATGCCTTTGCCTGGAACCTTACAAAAATAACAGCTCCCGCCGGAGGGGAATTAACTGTTGTTTACGAACGGGACGATTATTTTACCCAGTGGAAAGAAATAGAACACCTGAGTTCCAATGAACTACAGAATGGTTATATATTAAAAACAAAAGGAGGCAAGGGCGATGGAGTAAGGGTAAAACAAACAGAACTGAAAGATCCTCAGACCAACAACAAATACATTACCACCTACACCTATACCGTTGATGGAACGGCTACAGGAACAAGTTCAGGAATTAACGGAATAGACCCGGGCTTAGACATGAGTGACGAGGACCATAAATTAAACCTGTATAAATATAAATTAGGCATTAAAATCCCCGATGCTTTTATTGCTTATGGAAAAGTAACGGTAAGCAATAAGCCCGATAATACAAGCATCAGAAATCAATCGGGTAAAGTTGAGTACAATTTTTTTACCCCGGCTTCCGATTTAATTTTATACAATTCCTACAGCAAATTAAAAGAACTGAGCGATAAAATAAACTGTGCCAGCTCAACTTTCGACGGGAGTATTTTTAACGATTTGCTCTGGGATGTACAATGCCCTTTGGTTACAGGTTATCATGATGTGACAGCCTCGAATCCCCTTGGAGCCCTATTAAGTGGAACAGCCCCCAATTTGCACAAAACAGGTGCATACTGGAACAACAAAGTGTATGAAATCACCTACCGAACCAGTAAATTAGGCGCCTTAAAAAGTAAAAAAGTTTACGACTCCAACAACGATGTGCTGGAAGAAAACATTTACCAGTATTACGACGATCAGATAGACGCTACCGGACAACCTTTGTTTAAAGACAGATTCCCTGTGTTTGGTATTCCTTACGGGGTTATTACACAGGCCTGTAACGTGTCCGATAGGGTAATGAGTTCTTATTTTAATATGTTTGACCCTACCCTTGCAGGCACCAGCGGCTTTGATTTTAACCGCGACAAGTCTTCCATGACCCGTTTAATTAATACCGTTACAACTTATTACCCCAACGTTTTATACCGGGTAATTAACAAATCAAAAGGTTTAAGCACCACTGTAGAATACACTAAATTTGATGCTTATTCAGGTGCGCCAACCGAAATAATTACCGACAATGGTAACGGTGAAAAATACAAGTCTGCCGGAACATTGGCCTATAAAATTGCGCAGTACCAGGAAATGGGCTCTAAGGCTGATAACAAACAATACAAAAACATGCTCAACAAAGAAGCCGCTAAAAGCAATTTTCTGCTTGCAAGTGGTGGCGATAAAATAATTGCTACAACCGCTACCACCTGGAACAAAAGCTGGACGTACAGAACCTATAATACAGGTACGGGAGTTTTTGGAGATGTAAGCGAATCCGGCATGTGGAGGCCTTATCAGAATTTCCTCTGGAAATCACTGCTCAATGCCGATGGTACAGCACAGTTTACAAACGGAACCAATGAGTTTGATTTTTCGCAGAACTACCAAAGCTATACCAACCCCGAAAAAGGCTGGCAAAAGACATCTGAAATTAAATACTACGACCACGATTCGAAGGTGATTGAAACAGCAGACATCAATGGCAATTCTTCTGCTGTAAAATATGGTTATTCCAACACTTACGGCATAGCTGCTGCGGGATCTGCCAATTACCGTTGTATTGCTTATTCCGGTGCTGAATCGACTGATGGGGCAGCCAATTATTTTTCGGGCGAAGTATTGGGCAGTACCAAACAATATGCTTCGGCTTCTTATTCCCACACCGGAAATTACTGCCTGCGTTTAAGCCCCGGCGATAACGGCTTTGAATACAAAGGGGCTGTTGGAGCGATTGATTTTAAAGCAGGCGAGACTTACCGCACAAGTGTGTGGGTACACCAGTCCAATGCTTCTGGTGCTATATTGTATTGCAATTTAAAAAACGGAACCTCGGTCATTAACGCTTATACCACAGGCATTTTACAAGCCAGTACTAAAAAAGCAGGTGCCTATTATTTACTTACGCTTGACGTAGCTATTCCTGCCAGCACTACAGCTACAGCAATTGAATTCGGGACACAGAACCCGGCGGACAATGCCTTTCCGATATACATGGACGATTTCAGGGTGCATCCTTTAAGCACACCCATTACAGCAAGTGTATACGACGAAAAAACAGGAGCCTTAAAAGCCACATTGGACAAAGAAAACTTTGCCACCAGGTTTTATTACGATGCAGCCAACCAGCTCATCCGCACCGATGTTGAAACCATGCAGGGCTTTATTAAAACAGGGGAAAGTGCTTATAATTTTGGAAGGCAGTAAGCAATTAGCCAATGTGATGATTAGCCACTTAGCTGATTGGAGAGATGGGTAAATAAAAACCTGATAGGTGCTGATGATTAGTTGATGAAAACTAAAGAACAAAAAACGAATAAACAAGTAAACGACATTAGATATGATAAAGAGGAAAAGAAAAAAACCGGTAGTGTTGAACTTCACCCTGCTGCTCCTTTGTACACTTTCATTTACAGTACAGGCCCAAAGCCCTTACCCCGTTTACTGGAGCCGCTTAAACAGCCTGAGTTACGCTAACGACGAGTTAACCAAACTCAACTTCAGCAGCTGGAACAACAGTGCGGTAAGCATCAATACACTGGCCGACGATGCCAACGGGTTCATCGAATACACCGTTGACAACACCGGCTCCTACCACGAAAAAGTCATTGGTTTTGTAGAAGAAGACTCCCTGCAATTTGGTCCCGACGAATACAAAGACATTTATTACGCCATGCAAATATCCGACTCCCGTTTATACAGGTGGTCACCCACTACCTCCAATATACAAATAGCCAGCCTTGCCGTAAACGATGTCATCCGGGTAGAACGTACAGGAACTACCTTCCGCATTAAACTCAACGGAACCGTAGTAGACAGCCTGCTCAACGCCGACACCAAAGAAATGCACATCAAAGTCTGCCTTTATGCCTACGACGCAAAAATAAAAAATCTGCGTTGCAGCTTTGCAGCTCAGTACCAATCCCTTCCTGTTTTTAATACCAGCGTAAACAGTTTAGTTGGTACTTCCTCCGGCAACAGCGGCAGCATCGATTTAAGTGTAAGCGGAGGCACAGGTACTTATAGCTATCACTGGTTGCCCGACAACGAAACCACCCAGGATATTGCAAACAAAACAACAGGAACTTATACTGTAAATGTTACAGACGCCAACACCAATCAGAACCTTGTGGTAGGCTTAGGCTACCGGGTTTACTGGGATTCCTTACAGGACATCAGTTTTGCAGGAGACAGTCTGCATGCCATAGACTTTTCAAGCTGGAATGCAAGTGCCAACAGCATCAATCAATTGCCCGCCAATACCAATGGCTGGATAGAATGGGCAGTAGACGGCAGGTTTGCATACAATTACCGGATGTTCGGTTTTATTGACAGCGACCATAGCCCGCTTGGAACAGATCAAAGCCTGGACATTGATTATGGTTTTTATGTACCCGACAGCCGTTTGTACAAATGGGGCAACGGGGGGAGTATATGCCAGGAAGTAACTACCCTTAATACCGGTGACCTCCTCCGCATTGAACGCAGCGGCAGCATTATTTATTACAAAATCAACGGCAGAACCATGTATACCCAGTCTGCCAGTTCAGCCGCCCTTTATATTAAAGCCGTTCTTGGAAGTTCACAGGCCTGCTTGTCTGGATTGCGCTGTAGCTTTGCAGCCCCCTACCAGTCTGTAATGAGTTTTAACAGCAGCGTAACCAATTTGAACCAAAGTTCCGATGAAAACACAGGCAACATTAGTTTAAGCATAAACGGTGGAACCTCTCCTTATACCTACAGCTGGTTACCCGGTAACGAAACCACATCAACTATTGCCAACAAAGCGGTGGGCACTTATACGGCCACCATCAGCGATGCCAATACCAGCAAGACTATTTCCATTGGTGTGGGCTACCGGATATATTGGGATTCATTAATAGATATGAGCAATCACGGCGATACCATTGTTAAACAATCCTTCAACGACTGGAAGGGCTCAGCCACCAGTATCAATAAATTAGCCGCCAACACCAATGGATGGATAGAATGGACGGTAGACAGAACAGACGGCGGAAACCGCATGTTTGGTTTACTTGCTGATAACAATACTCCTATTGGCAGCGATCAGTACGATGACCTGGATTATGGATTTTATATCCCCGATGAACGTTTGTACAAATGGGACAACGGGCAGGACTATGAAGGCATTGCTATCCTCAAGGCAGGCGATATACTCCGCATCGAACGCATAGGCAGCACCATGTATTATAAACTCAACGGGCAAACCATGTACACCAAAACCAATGTTAATACAGGGGTTTTGTATGTGAAAGCTATATTATACAGTGCTTACAGTTATTTTGGAGGTATCCGTTGCAGCTTTGCCGCTCCTTATCAATCCACACCCAATTTAAGCTGTAAGGCAACAGGTATAGATCCCGCAACAGACAACAATACCGGAAACATTGATTTAAGTGTAAACGGTGGCACTTCTCCCTACTCCTATCACTGGTTACCGGGAGGAGAAACTACCCAGGACATACGCAATAAAACAATTGGTACTTATACCGTGAATGTAACAGATGCCAATACTTCCCGCCGGCTCAGTATCGGAATCGGTTACAGGGCTTATTGGGATTCCATACAGGGCCTTACATCCTCCGGAGACACCCTGTACAGAACAACAAATAACGGTACATGGAATTGTAGCGCCAACAGCCTCAACAAACTACCCGCTAATACAGATGGCTGGATAGAATGGACGTTAGACCAGTTCAATAACAAAGTATTTGGTTTTTTAGATACAGACCATACAGCTCCGGGAACCGATCAGTCCGGCGATATTGATTACGGTGTGTACCTCCCCGACCAGCGCTGGTATAAATGGGACAATGGAGGGGCAGACTATGAGGGCATAACTACATTAAAAATTGGCGATGTCATACGCATTGAGCGCCTGGGAAGTACCATGTATTATAAACTGAACGGGCATACCCTGTATACCAAAACAAATGTAAATACAGGGGCCTTGTATGTAAAAATGTTGCTGGTGAATTATTCAACGTTTAGTGATTTGAGGTGCAGTTTTGACCTCAATAAACCCCGCATCAGCCTCGAAACCTCTCCCTTAAACGACATAGACGGAAACACAGGTTCAATCACGGCTTATGCGAGTGCAGGTACACCACCTTACACCTACCTCTGGAGCAACGGTTCAACCGCAAGCACTATTGCCGAATTAGGCCCCGGTGATTATAAATTAACCCTTACCGATGCGGCCGGCCAAAGCGTTCAAAAAACCGCCTCCATTGCTTACCGCACTCAGTTTGAAGAAACAGCCAATATAAGTTTTACCGATAATGGCTTGTCATTGATAGATGCTTCGGCTACCGGAACAGTTGTATTAAAGAACCAATTGCCACCCGCTACAAGCGGCTATACCCAGTTTAGCCTTAGCAATACCACAGCTGATTTTAACCTCGCTATGCACCCTGCCGATTTAACGGTACTCCCCAATGAAATTATCCGTACTTATACCACAACAGTAAGTACAGAAGCTTACCCTGTAGGTTCAACAGCCTACAATCGTTTAAACATTGCTGACGATCAAAGCGGTGTTGCTGAAGGATACATCAGAGTAAACGGGCTTGAATTTGTTGACGGCAACCTGGCTTCCGGCGACAGGCTTCGTATCAGTACTGCTTATGGTATTGCTGTTAAAGGCAATGCCGTGTATGTTTTGTCCAATGGATATACCATCGAAAAACCGGTGACCATTGCCGCCAATGATATAGTGCGTACAGGTGTCGCCAATGGTAGTTTTTATGTTATGGTGAATGGTTCAACCAAAACAAAATCCAACTTTAATGCCAATACCACTTCACATTACGCCATCGGCTTAATTTTAAACAGTGGGCAAATTGTATTTAACGGAACGGGCTTGTCGAACACCATTCCTGTAACAGTTCCCATTAACCACCCCAATTACGGTTGCGCTGCCGATTACGACCACAACTGGGTATACAACAAAAGCTTTGATAAAAACGGAAACATCATCTCCGAATCAAAATCTTATATCGATTATTTAGGCAGATCGGCACAAAACCAAAGCAAAGACCTGAGCAAAAACAATGTAATTGCCACACAAAGCATTTACGATGTTTACGGGCGGGGTGTAGTGCAAACTTTGCCCGCACCTATTAACCAGACAAATTTCTGTTTTAAGGCAGACTTTGTTACCAACGCACAAAATCAGGCTTATTCTTATGCTGATTTTGATCTACCGGATTACAGCACTTCTGCTACTGCAATTACAGCCGGTGAAGTAAGCAACCCTAAAGCCGTTAACAACAGCAATGCAGGTTCCTTAGGTTGGTATTACAGCAACAACAATACCCTGGAACCATTGGTGGATGCCAGCGGTTTCCCTTATGCCCGTGTTGAGTTTAACGAATACAACGGCGGCGGTACCAAAAAATCATCCGGCGCAGGCGATGTATTGCGCATGGGCAACGGCCACGAAACGCAGGCCTATACTCTGCCGGTAACGGGCGAACTAACCCCCATTTACGGCTGTATGAAAAAATGGATGATCGATAATTTTGATCCCTCCACAGGAAATATTACCAACACCTTCGGCACCAATTTGCAGGCCCTTAAAAACATCAGCTACGATGCCAACGGAAAAGAAAGCGTAAGCTTTACAGACCTTAGTGGTAACCTCCTGGCCAAAGGCCTTAGCGGGCAGGAAAGCGGGGAAAGCATCAGCCCTTACAGCCTCACTTCTATTGTTACCGTAAAAGGTAAAAAAACAATTTACAAAGACATTCACATCCCCAAAGGTTGCGAAAACTCCTTTAACGTAAATATTTACGGTGCAGCCGGAACAGCCGCCAACATTGACCCTTACAGCTATAAAATACTTGACATCAGGGCAGGAAAATTCCTGAGCAACGGAACAAGCACCAACTTTAACCTGCGCACCCTTACTTTACAGCCGGGCATTTACCGCATTATTTTTAATGGACTCAGTGCTGATACAGACTTTGCTAATTTTACTGTTACACACGCGGTGAATTACCACAAGCTGAGTGTGTATTATTACGACAAGGCGGGCCGTGTAAAAGTAATAGTACCGCCTACAGGCTTTAACGCCAATTTAGGTTCCTTTGCCAACGAAGTGCACGAGCAGGCCAGGGCTTACCCTTTTAGTTTATTCGTCAACGGTTTTGGACACAGCACACCCTCTGCGGCTACGGTGGTTCCGCAAACACTTACCTGGACACCCATCATTGCCGCCGGAAACACAGGCAGCAACCCCAGTAAACCTTTTGATGATTTAGTGAACTATGTTACACCTCCCGCAAGCGGACAGGACCAGTTGACCGCTATCACCGTTTCTCTCAAAAACATTGTTCCGCCTACACCCGGTGGTGGATGTAGCACCTGTAACACCAGCCGCATCATCAGCCCCGATTCCATGTCTTATTCCTTTGTTGATTCTGTTATAACAGCCAACGACCCCAATGCCTTTAAGGGCATCAACCCTATTTTGCCTTCCGGTAATCCGGGTTCCATCGGTTATGTTAACGATGTTATTGGTGGCGAAGGCGAACCCCCGGTGCTGGACCCCTGCCCGCATTGTGGTACAGTACCCGGTGGAGGAACAGGAACCGGCAACGCAACAAACAACAACCCAGTGTATGAAACCAGCACCTGGCAGATTACATTTAACTACGATGTTTTAAAAACAGCCGCTGGCACAACAACAACCATTTACCCCGACCGGCAGATTAAAATATACCGCAGCATCGAAAGGGTGCTTACCGTTAACGGGTATGTGGTGGTTAAATCATCGCTTCAGTTCGACCAGCCACAGCAGTATTACCTGGCCGGGGCCGATAACAGCAACCTCAGCCAATTAAAACTGAAGCTCAAAACAATTGACATTGTACGTACCGGCGATCCGCATTTAGGATACAACTCCCCAACTGCTTATTACGCTGCCGAAGTATCCGATCATTGGGGCCTTTCGTTGGCCACTGCCATTACCCGTTACAGCGGCACCATACAAAACACCCGTATTGAAAGCAACGATTACAACTCGCTGAGCCAGGTCATCCGCCGCCGCAAGGTGGAAGAAGGTACCACAGAATACGTGTACCGCAAAGACGGGGGCATTAAATTTACCCAAAACCTGTTGCAAAAAAACCACGGCAGTACCTTTAATTACAGCAATTACGATAAATACGGGCGTGTAACCGAAGTGGGCGAATACCAGACAGCTTCATCGGGTAATAATACCACCTTCCAGAATTACGAAAACCGTGCACAACAATTGGCCGCCGGAACCAACGACGCCAACAGTGTACACAATTTTACCGAAAGCAGCGTAGTAAACAACAATGCCCCCGACAATGTAAGTTTTAGTACTTACGACATTGCTGATCCTAACTTTAACAGCCTTACCGGTTTAAGTACTTATACCCAGCAGTTTTTGGCCGGACGTGTTTCAAAAACCAAAAACGGCAACAAAACAAGCTGGTACAGTTACGATGATTTTGGAAGGTTAAGCTGGATGGTGCAGCGCATCGAAAATATGCCCACAGGCGGACAATACAAAATTAAAACCATTGAGTACAGCTATAATTTTAACGGAGCCGTTACACAGGTAGACTATCAAAAAGGACAGGCAGACCAGTTCAGCCATTTTTACGAATACGACCGCAATATGCGCATATTGCGTGTATCTGCCGGAAGAACAGCCGCCACCAGAAAGGAACAGGCCGAATACAAATATTATGCACACGGCGCTTTAAAACGGGCGGAGCTGGCCGACAATTTACAGGGGCTCGATTATGTATACAACATCAACGGCTGGTTAAAAGCCGTGAACTCGCCAGAACTCAACGGGATTTTTGACCCCGCAAAAGACGGTACCATCAATAGTACTACACATACCCCAAAAGACCTCTTTGGTTTTGAACTCGATTATTTTAGCGGGGATTACAGCCGCAGCGGCACCACTATTGAAAACTACAGCAACAGTTCCAATACCTTTTACAACGGCCTTATCAACACCTTCCGCTGGCAAACCACCGCTCCTTCTGCCGGTAATACAACTTTAAACGCCAATTACAACAACAAACAACTGGCTTACCAGTACAGCTACGACAACCAGTACCAGTTAACATCGGCTACTTTCGGTACTATTGATGCGCCGGGGGGCAATCAATCAACCGCACGAACGGGCTACCAGTTTTTGTCTACCGACGATTACAAGGTATGGAACCTTACTTACGACAACAACGGAAACATACAAACACTGAACCGCAACGGCTACCTGAGTTCCGGCAGCCAGCGCGGAATGGACCAGTTGACTTACAGTTATACCGCACTCAGCAACAAACTGCACAAAGTAAGCGATGCCTTAAGCAGTACGGCTTACCCCGGTGAAATTAAAAACGGGCAAAGCGATAACAATTACCTATACGACGAAATAGGGCAAATGACGGCAGACGGGCAAAAAGGCCTGTACCTGAATTATGATGCTTATGGCAATGTGGAAACAGTATGGCTCGATGCCAACCGCACCTTGCTGAAAGCCCAGTTTAAATACGACGAGGGCGGACAGCGCCTGTACAAACGTATGTTGTACCGCGATGCACAACTAAACATTAGCAATACCAAAGAAACCTGGTATGTGCGCGATGGTGGAGGAACTGTAGTGAGTACTTACGAACAACAAAGCAACGTAGCCCTGGCCCAAACCGAAATAAACCTGGTGGGAGCGGGACGTATAGGCATGGTGCAGGTAAACGGAACACAGGACAAGTACGTGTACGAATTAAACGACCACCTGGGCAACGTACGGGCCACCTTCGGCAAAACAACTATAAGCACTGTACAAACCGGTTTTGAAGGCACAGGAACTTACGATTATTTGTTTAACTTTAATGCTCAAATCGACAACACGAAAGACATATCCGGCGGCGCAGGCAGTTCTGTACTTACCGACCCCGGTGTGGCCGGAGGTAAGGGAACAGCCCTTACTTTTAATGTAACAGGGGGGCAAAGCATAAGCGCTGTGTTTAACAGTTGGTACAGCCAGACTAATTTTGTACCCGATGCCTGGTTAAAGGCCGATTTAAAAGATGTGAACGGCAATGTACTCGATACCAAATTACAACACATACGCAGCGGTAGCGCACAATGGCTGGAGGCCACTTTAACTTATACCGTAAGCAATACATATAGTACTGCTGCTACACTTACCATTTACCCTTACAATGCCGATGCAAGCGGGGCACCCGTTTGGTTCGATAATTTAAGTATTACCAATAGTAGCGGTTTTGCCGTGCCGGAGCAATTAAGTTTAAGCGATTATTACCCCGGCGGCTCGGTTTTACCCGGACGTACTTACAACGCCGCCAGTGGAGCTTACCGTTACGCCTACCAGGGACAGTTTGCGGAGAACGAGGAAGAACTTGGTTACAGTAGTTTTGATTTACGGATGTACGATGTGCAGCTGATGCGCTTCTTCTCGCCCGATCCGTATGAGCAATATTTTTCTCCGTATATGGCAATGAACAATAACCCGGTTAGTTCGGTTGATCCTACGGGAGGAATGAGTAATGCAGGGGGAAATAATGAAAGCCCTTCGCAGGGTTTATATGATCCTGAGGCCATTTACCACAATGCTTTCCAGCAATATATAAGTGGAACACCTCATAATAGAGCACTTTTACAGGCTGAGTGCGGTACCACCAATGATTTTACAAGGTACTACATTACAGATGCAAATGGTCTACACACTGGCGAGTGGCATTCTGATCCTCAAGCAGCTTTAATGGCAGCAGGAAAAAACACAGAACAACCAGCTTTATTAAAAGCTACAGATTTGGTAGGACAATCACCTCAATATATTGCCGCTACACTTGCTGTTCAATTTATTCAAGCAGTTATTTATAACGTAAGTCAAGGTAATGGTTCTTTCAGATGGGGCGATTATTTTGAAGGGTTTTCTGGTTCAAATAAAGTTGATTATTCTGGCGAGATAGAAATAGATATGGGAGGTTTCAAAGTTACAATGAACGGAATAAGTATTGACGTTGCATCGGATGAAGAAATGATTTCAACTCAATTTTATTGTGGAACAAGTTTAATGCGATCAGGAGGAACTGGGGCTCTATTAGGAAGCGCTTCTGGTAGAGCTATGGATACATATAGCTTTCGAGAATATTGTTTGCTATTTGCAGGTGCTTCTTCAACCACTTCCAGTAAGATTTCATTTTTTTTAAGAGACAATAGCATTGCTGGAATGCCTACATTTAGAAATATTAGATCCTTAACTGGTACATCATTTTATTCGTCTTCATGGGAAAGAAATTTCCCACCAAATGGTGTCCCCTTAGGGTTTAATATAATTACAGGATTAATTAATGAAACGTTTTATAATTATCAGTCAAACCCTGTAAATGGAACCTTCAATTACAATACTACAACTTCCTGGAGATGATAGCTCTGAAAAAAACCATCCTCTTTCTAATTTGTTGTTGGCATATTTTCGTTAATGCTCAGGTAAATATTGATACTTTAAAAAGCAGGAAAACTATTTTCGAATATCATTCCATTAAAGATGTAAAAACAATTTCTTCGCATAAAGATTCTTCATGTATTATTATTGCACATAGTTGGTTCCGTTTAAGCTCAAGTAATGAGGGGCAATCCAAAAAAAGAGATGTAATTTGGATTACTCAGATTAATAGTAAAGGAGATACAGTTTTTACAAGAGCTATTGAAAGTATACAACAATTTAATAGTATTAAGAGCTTTGAATTGGAGGGTGATGTTGTTTATTTACTACTTAGGAATAATTATTCAATAGGGGATCAGAATTTTGATGGAGGAGTTTTTATACACTATAATATAAAAACAAAACAGGAATTCATTCAACAATTAATGGAAGAACCTTTGGCTATTTTTAGAAAAGACAAAAATTCCTTTTATGTAATGTCAATCGAGCGAGGCCACCATTGTAATCCGCCTGAATATAAAACATATTTAAATACCGTTGATAATAGCGGGAAATTACTAAATAAAAAGGAATGGGGTTATACATTATGCGGAGAGGACAGACCATCAATAGAATATTATGATAAGAAAAAAAAACTTATCTATATTAAAAATAACCTATTCTTTAAAGGGGGGCAAGAAAGTAACCTTTGTCCTTTAGCATCGAAAACATTTTTTTTTGAAAAAACAGTTAACCCATATTTAGGGAGAAAGCCCGTTGTTGAAATATATACACTCCCTGAAATGAAAAAAAAGAAAACGCTTTACTTAGTATGTGATATTACTCCCGAGTCATTCAAATTCCTCGATGATTCTGTATACACATACACTAAAGTTATTCCACTCAACAGGGATAAACAATTAAATGGGGGTATGAATTCTTCTAAAAAAAAAGTAAGTGATTCAACCTGTTTGGTTATTGGGAACGTATATAAAAAAAAGGATCGGCATTTAAATATAGATGAATCTGGGGAATATTTTAGGGTAAGTGCCAGCGAATTATTTGTTTTTACAGGAGAAAATCGTAATCTACTTGATCCGGTAAAAAAAGATCAAAAAATTAACATTAAAAGAATCAAAAATGGTAAAATTATTTACGAAAATAATTTTTATCATACTAAAGGTGATGGTGTCAAATTTTTTCCTGTGGTATTTAATGATTTCACTCGTTATTTTTATACCAGATATAAAAAGGATAGTCGCAATGACGAATTAGGTTTTTTTGATGTTGCCGATTAATCAAACCAATCAGATTTGATTAATGAAGAAGTTATTTGAAAGGATGAGAGTATCCATAAATAAAACTTCTAGGATTACCCTTTTTGTCTTTGGCAGGTTTAAATTTAGGTAATTTTTTCATTACATCTATCATTGCTTTATTGCATTCAGGGCTAAGTCCATTCACAATTCTTGGATAAGTCACTTCCCCAGTTTCATTAACTATATACTCGACAAATATCTCCCCCTTACTACAGTTTTTAGATACGCTAATGTTTTTCTCAATAAATTCATCCAATTTACTAAAGCCTCCTGGGTATACCGGTTTAACAATAACTTCAGGTAAATCAGAATTCGACACTATATCATAAATCGTTTCAATTCTTTCTTCTTCACTTAAAGTAGATGGTAAACCTTCCGATTTTCTTTTGCTTTCAAGAGCATCTCTTTCTGCACGTTTTTTGTCTAATTCTTCAGTATTCCTTTTGATTGAATCGTTTTGATTTTTTTGAGAATAACATAAAACCGAAAATAACATTAGTATTAATAATAGCCTCATAATTAAAATTTTAGTTTTTACCTTACTAAATTAAAGGTACGAAGTTTCTTCAGAATAAGGTTATGATTATATTATTTAACTTAATTTCACAAATGGATAACACCAAAGATATATCCCGCTTGCGCCGTATTTTTTAAGCAAAAACTTTACAAAAAAAACGAAATTTCGAACAAAGTCAAAGTAATTTTTTAAAAAAAGTAGTTTACTTCGGGTGTAACCCACCGACCAATCCCGCATTTAATCTATCAAAATAATATTATGGCATCGACTACGACGCTGGTAATAGTTCGTAAAGCCTGTTGGCTCTGTGGTGGGCGATAATGGTAAGTGTGTAACCCACCGACCAACCCACGCCCTTAATCTAACAAAATAATATTATGGTATCGACTACGATGCTGGTAATAGTTCGTAAAGCTTGTTGGCTTTGTGGTCGGCGATGATGGTAAGTGTGTAACCCCCCGACCAATCATGCCCTTAACCTAACAAAATAATATTATGCAGCGGGCTACGATGCTGGTAATAGTTCGTAAAGTTTATTGGCCTTGTGGTCGGCGATTACGGTTAGCGTTTGCTTAAGCCTTTGTAGGGTTCAATGCTAAAAAAATTGCGCTGTCGGCAAGCCCCTATCCTTGCTTCCATCCAATCAAATTCCTTTAAGTGGTCAGCTTAACCGGCAAACAATTCTTGGAGAATGTATCATTTATTATTATTTTCCGTTAAACAGGTATAGCCTCCTAAAACAAACTATATGTCCGAAAAGAAAAAAGCACCCCTTCCCCGGAACGAGGCAGTTGCAATGCTTATTCATAAATTCACCAAAGACTACAACGAAATAATTCAGGAATTCCAACCAGAGCAACAGATAGAACTATGCCAGCACCTGTTAAGCGTTTTTGAGCTCATGGAAAAGTATACCAGCACCAATGACCTTCAATTCCACGAAGAATTTGTACTTAGGGAAGAAGCCCTTTTAAAACGTTTTGGTAAAACATTACTGCCCTATTCCAACAAACAATTTCACACCTACTTTGCCTTTGAGTTTGTTTTAGTGGACAAGGATTTATATACCCTCGAAGAATACAAACAACTACCCGATCAACAACAAACGTTGTCCACAGAAGAAATCAGCTATTTTTTCCGCCAGGGCAAAGCTGTACTTTTTAATGCCCGTAAGTATATTTACCTGCGCTCTGAACCTGCATTCACCAGCCCTTCCATCTCAGCAGGGACGGAAGCTATTGGCCCCGAACAGGACAAAGACATTACCAAAGCCCGGCAGCTCCTGGCCATTTATTACCTTTTAAAAGCGGGCTTTGACATTGAACACCGCAGCAGCCATGCCGTAAGCAAAATTGCAAAACTCATTCACCTGCTTACCGGAACAAAACTAAGCAGCCTTCAAAACTCCGATATCTATAAAAAGTACAAAGAGATACCCGACTACAACAAGGGGGAACAGCTCATAGCCGATTTAAAATTTATCCGGCCCTATTTTGAGGAACCCGGGTTCGAAAAAATCCTGCCTATGATAGATGCAAAAATAGAAGACACCATCCGTAAACTGCCCTTCACCCTAAAAGACAAGTATACCAGAAAAAAGGAGTAATTGCTTTTACCGTAAAACCCTTATCCTTTACTTATTCGTTTTACAGTAAAAAGTTCACCCTAAACACCTTGTTTATATCGAAAAGCTATAGATTTAAGCGTGTTTCAGGTTGTGTTAGCGTTTTTAGCGTTTATATTTTAACGTTAAACCCTTTACGTTAAATGCTAATTGAACCTAAAATAATTTAAGTGGCCCGTTTTTTACCGTAAAATTTTACGGTAAGACAATAACCTCCTCCCAATAATCTCAGTATTTATAGGTATTTCAGGCCCGATTCCATTTTATCGTTTAACGTTAAGCCTTTACATTAAACGCTAATTCTTATCGTTAAATCTCATCAGGCAAAACCCTTCTTCTTCTAAAATATCTGCCATCTTTTCAGAAGTCTGCCAAAACAAGCTGCCCTTGACAGGCCTTAAAACCATTGTAAACACTGCGTTTTTAAAAAACGGGGACACCCATAGGGGCATCCCATTGGACATAATGGAAAGAATTTTGTCAGGTCTACCAAACAATAAACAATTAAAAAAATGAACAGCAGCGCCAATAAAAATTATGGGTATACCCTGCTACTGTTTTGGGGCATACCCATTTCAGAAACTCCTTTCTTCCTGATCTACCATTGTTACAGAAAGCCTTTGAGGATAATTATCAAAAAAAACAAGCGTCGGAAAATACCAGTTTATGTACTAAGTGGTACAAAAAAATACTTTCCGTTTTCTTTAGCCGGAACTTTGTACAGGAAGCAGACAAAGAATAAATGCAATAGAAGAAGTACAAAGTAAAATTAAATTATCGTTGAACCTTAAAAACCATTAACCATGAACGAAGAACCAAAAAACACCAAAAAAGAGCCTGAAACCAAAACAGAAAACACAGGGACCGAGCAGCAGCAAACCAAAACAGAGCAACAGCAAACCAAAGGACAAGCCCAACCGGAGAATGAAGCGCATAAGCTGATCGATAAAATTTTGGGCTCTAAAAACATTGTCGGTTACATCGGTACAGGTTTAATAGGCGGGGCGATTGGATTTTTTGTAAACGATTACCTGGGCAAAGGAAAAATAGAAAAACAACAAAGAGAAAACGAAACCCTGAATACCAAATTGGATGCTATGCAAAAACAATTAGAACTCTTAAGCAAAAAACAAGAGAAAGAAAAAAGCCAGTCCGACAACGAAGGAGAAACCTCGTGGCGGAGCGTAAATGGTTTTAGGGAAGCCTGGCAAAAAGCACCTTCTGCATCCGGCAGCAGGCCGGGCAGGTACGGCAGTGCTTACCTGGATTAGACCAGGCCAGATATTTTAATATTCAATAATAACATTCAACAATACTATCAATCAAATGAACAGCAATTTAAAAACACAATTAAAATCCTATACCGTTCCAATGGATGTGTACATGGACATCTTGCGCATTTTGCTCCCCAACAAAATACGCAACCAGGTGGAAGCCATCAACGAAGGGCAGAACAGTATCAGTCTGCGTATAGAAATCCTTAGCGGGAATAACCTGCACCAAAGGGCCATAGAAAACATAGAAATTACACTCAATGATTATGCTCATTTCCTGAACGGCTAAGCCAGGCATACCTGATAAGGAACCGACGAGAAAAGATTGAACAAAAAAATAAAACACCATGCAGAAGCACTGCCTCAATTGCGGCCATCAGTTTATTGCCCGTAGAAACACCAAAAAATACTGCAACGATAGTTGTAAGCTCTCCAATTTTTATACCCGCAACGGCATCTCCCTGCCTGGCACAGCCCTTAACAATACAACACTGCAATTGGCCCACAGTGCAAAACAGGACAGAAAAGAATTAGCGTTTAACCTTAATGAAAATGCAAATGCAAAAAACGAAGGTTTAACGGTAAACGATAAAACCTTAGACCTGTTAACAGAAAGGATATTGTTAGTGCTGGAAACCCGTATACAGGCTGCCATTGATAAAGCCATAGCGAAGCTTACCGACACGAATATAAAAAGCCCTTTAGCGTTGAACGTTCAACCGGAAAACGAAACCTTAACCTTAAACGCGACTAACAAAACAGATGAGAACATTGGGGAAAACATCAAAGTGGAAAGCCTTTACCAGATCCAGCTTTTGGAACTTCCCCATGAAGAACCGGAACCTGAGAACGAAACAGCCCAAGAAAATGCAATCCAGCAAACACAGCCAGAGGGGGAAACACAAGACAAGTCCCAACAAAGCCAGGATTACAAATGGGTATACTCCACCTTTACAACGGCCCTTGACCGTTATCAAATCGATGAAAATATTTTCACGAAATTTACTTCCCCTGAAGAATATTGGGAAACAGATGACCAGCTGAAAGTAAAATGGGTAACACTGCGCTTTCGTTGCCTTGCAGGCACACTTTTCCGTTTAAGCAATCATGCCTTTGTAGACAGTGAGGCTTTATTTGGGGTGGCAGATGCCTTTAACCAATTAGCGGCGCATCCGTATTTTAAAGCCCTGCCTGCCAATTACCCCTTTACCGGCCTGATTACAGAACTGCGGGACAAAATGCAATACATCGCCCTTGAAAACAGGGACAATGAACGTATTCCCTTTCGTTTGTCAAGAGAGAGAAGAATTGAGCTCATCGCTATCCGTTATTTAACCAATGATTTTGTTCCCAAAATAAAATTCAGCCAGTTGAATTTTTAAACCACAACACCTTAAAACCAATACCATGAAAAAAGTGAAGCAATCGCGTATACGTTCGCCCTGCATGGGCCGGTAAACGTTATTCAATCAGGTTCATTAAAAAAATAAAATAATACCAACAAAAATTCAATCAATATGGAAACCAATCAAAATACAGGAAGTTTTTTCAAAGCAAAAAACTTAAGCCAGGCACAGGAACAATTCAATAAACTGAATACAGCCGAAGAATGTAAAACAAAGGCTTTGACAATAGCAGCCTTTCTTTGCGAGTTTTTTCAATTTGCCATCGAAGAACAAAAGAGGTGGAACATCACCAAAGAATCGGGTGAAGCCTCGGGAGCTTATCACGAATTGAGAATAAAAGAGATGATCGCTAAATATTTCTGGGAGGAAAAAAGGTCTAAAAGTACCACCGATACTGATGATGTTATAGCCAGTCTCCGGTTCAAACGGGAAATGCGGGAAAAAAGGGATAGTAGTTTTAATCAGCAAAATTCAAAGGAAGGAGAAAACAAGATGGCTTAAACAAAAGCGGCATATCAAACCGGAAGTGCTAATATGTGATGTTGAATTTTAAAAATAAATAAGGATGGCAGTAGAAAACAATCCGCTGTTTACTCTGAATATTGCAGAGTTTATGGCAATGGTTAAAAAGATGGTTGAAGAAACCATTAGCGAAAAATTGCAGGGCGCAATCACCGACAAAGACAAAAACAAGGACGAGGTCTTTAGTATTCCTGAACTGATGGGATTTTTGCGTTGCAGTAAACCAAGTGTACACAATTATAAAAAATTGGGTATGCCCTTTTACCGGATAGGTAGAAAGATACTGTTTAAGAAACAGGAGGTCTTAACTTTTATGAAGACCCTCAAAGGCAAATACTCCAAAGTTTAGTGTACCGTTCTTTTACTATACAACAGGAAGGGGGCAGGATGCAAAGCGCATCCTGCCCTTTAATTATTTAATCAAAGTATTTTTCGAAATTAAGCCTAATGCCAAACAGATTAAATTACCCGGCAATTGTTCATTTTAAAATATGTTAACAAGGCTTTAACACGTTTATGTATTTTCAACACGGGTACAGTCCCGAATTAACACGTTTAGAAAGGTTTTAATAAGAATGAAAAAGTAAATAAATAAATCTTTGTCGCCCCTAAAATGACTGAAACACCTGTGTTTTCTGGAAACACTTGTGCTACTTGTCGCAACCGGCAAACAAGGCCCTTGTTTTATTTTTAAACCTGCAATACCTTTATGCCCTCATTTTTAATACCCACTAACATGAAGGAAAATGAATACACACGACAATGCCCCGATTGCAGCAAAGAGTTTATTGCACAAAGGGCCGACCAGTTGTTTTGTTGCAGCAAGTGCCGTTATGATTTTCACAACCGCATAGCCCGGGGCAAACGAAAAAAAGTCACCCTCATCGACCGCATCCTGCACAGGAACAGGGAAGTGCTTGGGGAGCTTTTTATTAAAACCAAGCCGCCAATGGTATCACAACAGGAGCTGTTAAACGCAGGCTTCGATTTTGGTTTCCATACCCATACTTTATTGTCTAAGGACAGCCAGCAGAAATGCTATTACATATATGAATATGGTATACTGAAAGAAGCAGATGGTAAATTTAAAATTCTACAAGATGAAAAATTACAGGGCGCATAATATTGATGCAATTGATTTTACAGCAGCAGAGCCATTCAACCAGGCGCAGGTAGCAATACCGCGGGTGAATGAAGTATTGTCCAATAAGCTTATAGAGGCGGGTTCAAACAAAATGCCTTATGTATTATTGACTATTAGCTTAATGGCTTTAAGCGGGGCAATTATATATTACCAGCGTAGGTTGAATGAACAGGAAGAAGAATTACAAAAGCTCAAAAGAAGCTTGATGCACTAAACAAAAAGATTATTGAGCTGCCGGGAATAAGTGAATTGTTCTGCCGGAAATTTATTTTTTAAAATTAAAACGTGTTAATACGTTTCAACAAGTGTTTACCCACAGGGGGCAAAATAGAGGGGATAAATTAATCCGTGTTAATTTGTGTTGTGATTCTTCCGTGATTTTTTAAACGTGTTAATGCGTTTCAATACGGGTTTACATTTACAGGCAAAGTTTTACAACACAAATTAACCCGTGTCAACCCGTGTTGTAAACCATACGAGAATAAGCGAAAGTCCAATTAACTTATTTTAAAATGAATGAATACGCTTTGAAACGTGTTAACACTCCTAAAGCACGGTTTTATAAAAATGGCTTCCCATTCTGCTATTGCTATCCTAAAATCCAAGCAGGAACTACTCCATCAATAGATGGCAACAGTCCTGCTGCGCTAAACTATTTTTCAGCTCCCGGATGGATTGCTCCCCGACATTCCGGTAAGTCAGTAATTGCCCAACGGAAAACTTTAGAACATCTTTTATTGTGGTACAATACAAAGAGATCAGTACATTGTAAAATCGCGCAGAGAATTTATGGGTATGAAGCGGAACAGATAAAAAATTATCGTAAGTCATAAAGGGAGGATAAATAAAAATGTGAGGGATAAGGCCGGCACACCACATTTTATATTGCCTGTGGTTGAACTGGATTTTTAAAGTGAGGTATTGGATTTTTTTCAATAATTCCTCACAGCTAATGTTTAATTGGGCTGCTAATAAAACTTCGTCGGAGTTTTTAAAATAAAGTTGAAGCAGCTGGGCTTCTTGCAGGCTCATAAAACACTGGTCGCCGTTTTCCCATTCCTTTAACAGGAAGGAAATTTGAAAAATGATTTCCGGCAAGTTGTTCTGTAAACAGGTTGCTGTTGCACTATTTTGCATGAGAGAGGGTATTAGGATTTTATTCCTGGCCTGACTCAAAAAAAATGTGGACACAATAGTTTATGCAGAACTGTTACAAAAGTAATTTTTTTCTATGATAAAGGAAGAACTAAGATTTATTTTTTACCAGGGGCGGGAACCTTGCCGTAATTTTCAATTTTTTCTTTGCAGATTTCTTCGGTGAGGTTTTTTAAGAGGTTTACTCTTTCGTTTAAATAGTCCAGTTCTTCTTTGGTAATTACGTAGCTCATATCATAGCGCGCATCGATGTAAGCCTTTTTGAGTAAAGTAAAACGGTATTTTTCTTCTTCGTTGGTACAGGGAAATACTTTTATAAAGCGCATATCCATGCCACATACGTTTTTCCCTAAATCCTCTATGTTATGGAGTTTGGGTTTGTAGCCGGTAAAAACTAATTGCACGGTATTGTAATAACGCTCAACAGCCTGATGTAATTCGAACGCTGCTTTATTATAACTTTCTCGTGAATAAGCATTCGTAAAATCTATGTAAAATTCATTTGCGCTTTCAAACCAATTTTTAAAATCACGTTCTGCGTTTGCTTTAATCTCAGCTAAGTTCAGCTTGCGTTTATTGGCTAAATTAAACTTACCGGAATTAAACAATAAAATCCCTTCGCTTCTTATCTCGTTAAAAAAATAATTCCCTTCGCTTAATTGTTTATTCACAAAATCCACCCCATGAAAAATCATACTGGTGGGTGTACTCAGGTTAAGGGCTTTAACAGAGGCATTAATGCTGAACTTGTATGTTTCGTTGTTGGCTGTTGAATTGGCATCAAATACTATCAGCAGGTCGTAGTCGGAGCGGTATTCATAAATGATCCCATTTTCTTCATACAGGTCAATCACGTAATTTCCCCGTGCAAAGCTGCCGAATAACACAATCATTTCCACATCCTTAAAGCCAGTAGTAACAGCCTGTACTATGGTTTGTAGCTCTGCCTGTTTAGGGGCCGGAAGATGTTCTATGTTGCTGTTCATTCTTTAGCGAAGATAAGAAATTATTTGTTTTTTAATTGCGGTTAAAAACAGGGCAATTTTTTCATAAAGCCCTCTAAAACCTTCTATGAACCTGCTTAAACCAAGCCATAAATTATTTCATTAAAAATACGGACTGTTTAGTTTGGTTTAAGTCTGTTAGGTACTGAA